>JAGCNI010000060.1 GCA_017646015.1 Lentisphaeria bacterium | reverse complement strand
TGAGTTCAAATTTCCAGATATTATGCAACATAACTGATATTATGCGAACTTTCCGGTTCATTTCCATATTATCAGCCTATTGTATAACTCTTTTATTCCATGGATATTGCAGAAAAAAATTTTCTCTTTGCAACATATTCCTCTACCTCTAACATACCATTATAACACATATTGCATAAACTGTCAAGTCTTCATCAGAAAAAAAAGATAAAAAAACATTTTTTCTATCGAAAGACACAAATTTTCCGACGTTACAAAATGTATGACATGTTATAAAAAATATAATCAGTGATTTGCTTTTGCCTGATACGCATTGGTATAACGGTGTCTGAACTCAGGATCCTGTCCGGCGAGCTGCAGGGATTCCATAAATTGAACCGCCTGTTCCGGCCAGTGGATCACATCCAGAGTATTTTTTCCCAACAACATTCCATGATCGCCCCAATAATAAAGAGCCAGTTCGCAGGGACGTTTCGCCGCAGCCATGGCTTCTGCAAAAACAACACTGTTGCGGTACGGAACGACTTGATCACAGATCGTGTGCATCACAAAAGCCGGCGGAGTACGGTCTGTCACCAGATCCGGCAGAGAATATTTCCGCCAAACCTCCGGATCATCACTGCCGGAAAGAGCCTGCAATGTTCCCTGATGACTCCACTCCTCAAAAGCAAGCACTCCATAACACAGGATCATCATATCAGGCAGATGGGAACAGTGATCCGCCTCATCTCCGGCATCAGCGGAAAGATCATCACAGAGTATTCCCAGACTTCCGGCAAGATGTCCGCCCGCAGAAAAACCGCAGGAAACGACCTGATCACTGATGACATTCCATTTTCCGGCATTGGCACGGATCAGTTTCATTGCCCGCATGGCATCCTGTTGCGGAGCGGGGAAACGGACTTCTGGAGCAGTACGGTAATCCAGCACAAAGGCGTGCCATCCCAATTCATTGAACTTGCGGGCGATCGGTGTACCTTCCGTACTTTCACAAACCGTTCCGTAACCGCCTCCGGGCATGATCAATACTGCCGGATGTTTTCTGCCGTCTTCCACCGGAAAAAATGTGATCGAAGGACGATCCGCCTTGGTTCTGATCGCTGCATCCTGCCAGAGATAAATCTTTTCCATACTCAACACTCCTGTATATTATTCATCTTCAAAATTATAAAAACGAAATCGCATCCATATCGACATAAATATCGACTCCCGGATGTTTCTCTGTATAGATCGCCCGTTTGATAACCCTGCGGAGCTGTGCCAGTTTACCCCCCATGAACAATGCGGTATAGCGATATTTTCCTGCGATCCTCTCCACTGTTGCCGGAGCGGGTTCAGTCACTCTGGTATCCGGATCGATATACGGACGGATCAAAGTCATCAGAGCGTTGGCAGCCTCCTGCACTTTTTCGACCTCTTCACCGCGAAAATGAATGATCATCATGTGTCCGAACGGCGGAAAAGCCAACTCTTCACGCAACATGATCTCCTCTTTGAAAAAACCGTCATAATCATGCTCGACCGCATATTGAATGGCAGAATTGAACGGCGCACAGGTCTGGATCAGCACCTCCCCGGGAATCTCACCGCGTCCGGCACGCCCCGCCACCTGGGTCAATAATTGAAACGCATGTTCCTGCGCCCGGAAATCACCCGGCACATACAGCCCCAGATCCGCATTGACCACCCCGACAAAAGTCACATTCGGAAAGTCCAACCCTTTGGCGATCATCTGGGTGCCGATCAGAATATCGATCTCTCCTTTCCGGAAAGAGGCAAGCGTTTTTTCATACAGACTCGGACGGGTCATGGTATCGGAATCCATCCGGGCGATCCGTGCCCCGCGGAACAGTTCTTCAAAAATATTTTCGATCCGTTCCGTTCCATTCCCCTGATAACGGATATCATGGGAGCCGCATTCCGGACAGATCTCCGGAGCCGGCATTGTTCCGGCACAGAAATGACAGGAAAGCATCTGACTCCGCCGGTGATAGGTCAACGCCACAGAACACTCGGAACACATGGCAATATATCCACAGGCAGGACAGTTCATCTGTCTGGCAAATCCGCGCCGGTTCAGAAACACAATACTCTGTTCCCCGCGCCCGATACGATCCCGGATCGCCTGGATCAAGCCCTTGGAAAAGAAAGGGATCCTGCCGTTTTCATCCGATTCAAGCCGCATATCCACCACACTGACCGAGGGCATCAGGACAGTCGGATCATACCGTTTGGTCATCTTGACCAGCGTATATTTCCCCGTCGTTGCATTGTGATACGATTCCACCGAAGGCGTGGCAGAACCCAGCAGCACGAGGGCATTTTCCAATTTACCACGGACAACTGCCACATCCCGGGCATTGTAACGCGGTGCTTCCGACTGTTTATATGAGGTATCATGTTCTTCATCCACAATGATCAATGCGAGATTGCGGAACGGTGCAAAAAGAGCAGACCGGGCCCCGACAGCGATTTTGACTTTCCCCGACTGCACTTTCATCCATTCATCATACCGTTCGCCATCGCTGAGACCGCTGTGCAGCACACAGAGTTCATCTCCGAAACGGGCACGGAACAATCCGACTGTCTGGGGCGTCAGCGAAATTTCCGGAACCAGCATGATCGCCTCTTTCCGCATGGCAATGACCTCCGCAATCGACTGCAGATAAACCTCCGTCTTTCCGCTTCCCGTAACACCATGCATCAGAACAACATGACTCTCTTCTTTTGTCCGGTCATGCAGTTTGTTTTTAATGATCTGCAAAGCTTCCGCCTGCTGTTCATTGGGCTCTTTCGGAGCAGTCGGCATGACCTTCACTCCTTTGAACGGATCACGCTCCACACCGCGTTCCTCGATCATAATCACTTTATCATCAAGAAGTTTTTTCAAAACAGAAGCCGATGTCCCCGCCTCTTTCTGTAATTGGACAGACTCCATTCCGCCCGGAGCATTCAACAATACCTTCAGAACAGCACAACGGGCTTTCGCTTTTGCATTGGCAGTGATATAGGACATGGCAGAATCACGATCCGCAAGAAAATACCAGTTTTCAGTTTTCTGTTTGACTTTTCCATTGCGTACCGCACCCGGCAGCAGATTCCGGATCGCACTCTCTCTTGCACAACAATAATAATCCGCCATCCATTCCCCCAGACGGATCAGAGAATCCGGCAGAGAAATACGATCTTCACAGAGAGAAAGGATCGGTTTGAGTGTCGGATACGGCGATGTTTCCGCAAATGCCACCACATAAGCAGTCCGCTCCCCTTTTCCATTGCCGAAAGGGACATTGACTTTCATCCCGACCCGGATATCGGCGGCAAGATCCGGCGGAATCGCATAATCAAAACTGCGATCCAGCGAAAGATCCAGCAGCACTTTTGCTATTTTCGGCAAACTTTTCATAAAAAATCCGTTTTTTCTCTCTCTTTTAATTGGCGAAATCATTTTTCAGAGAGTATAATATAAAGCCTCCGGACAGAAATGAAAGTCCGGAAAATAAAATAACAGGAGTATTCCATGGATTTTGATTGCGAAATACTGAAAAATGAATGTTTGAAAAGCGGTTACAAACGGGTGATCTTCAATGCCCCGGAAATCGCAAAAGCTGCCAGAGGCGGACAATTTGTGCATGTCCAGATCGAAACGATGAAAGACCGGATCCTGCGGAGACCGTTCAGCATCAGCAATACAGATCCCGCCACAGGCGAATTGACCGTTGTCTATAAAGTGGTCGGGCATGGCACAGAAGAACTGGCAAGACTCCGTCCGGGAGATCATTGCCGCATCCTCGGCCCTCTGGGAAATGCTTATACCGCTCCCGATCAGGATACATTCCCGATCCTTGCCGCCGGAGGATATGGAACTGCCGCCCTCTATCTTGTGGCAAAAAATGCTCCCCGGAAAGGGATCCTTCTCCTCGGAGCAAGAACCGCTGATGACCTGATCCTGGTCGAAGAATTTGAAAAAATCGGATTTGAAGTCCGGATCGCAACCAATGACGGTTCTGCAGGACAGAAAGGTTTTGTGACAGAACTGCTCGACGGAGCTCTCGCCGGACAGGATCCGGAAAAATGCACGGTGTACGGCTGCGGCCCGACCCCCATGCTGCTGGCATTGGGAAAACTTACTCTCGAAAAAAAGATCAATGCAGAACTCAGCCTCGATCAACACATGTGTTGCGGTGTCGGCGCATGCTTCGCCTGCGTGGTCAAAGTCAAAGATGAAACTTCTCCCGACGGCTGGCGGTACTCCAGAAGCTGCAAAGAAGGGCCTGTTTATAACGCAACGGAGGTGTACTATGGCTGATCTCACAACCGATCTGGGTCGGATCAAACTGAAAAATCCCGTAATGACCGCATCCGGCACATTCGGATATGGTCAGGAATATGATGAATTTTTCCCGATTTCCGAATTGGGCGCAGTCGTTGTCAAAGGAATCGCTCCGTGGCAGTCTCACGGCAATCCCACTCCCCGTGTGGCGGAAGTCACATCCGGTATGCTCAATGCGATCGGATTGCAGGGACCGGGAATCGATAAATTTCTCAAGGATGATCATTACATGCCTTTCCTGCGGAAAAGCGGCGCAACGGTCATTGTCAATATCTGGGGCAAAAAAATCGAAGACTATTGCGAAGTCGCCGCCCGTCTGGAAGCAGAATCCGAAGGAATCGAAGCATTGGAAATCAATGTGTCCTGTCCCAACGTGAAAGAAGGCGGGATCGCTTTCGGTACAGATCCGGTCATGATGGGAAAAGTGGTTTCCGCAGTGCGAGCTGTCACAAAACTGCCGCTCATCACAAAACTCAGCCCAAATGTGACCAAAATCGCCGATTTTGCCAAAGCCGCTGAAGATGCCGGCAGTGATATGATCTCTCTGATCAATACGATCCCCGCAATGGCAATCGATATCGAAAC
The DNA here is from genome assembly GCA_017646015.1 of Lentisphaeria bacterium. GTDB lineage: Bacteria > Verrucomicrobiota > Lentisphaeria > Victivallales > UBA1829 > SIG94. Next base: position 2,935 of record JAGCNI010000060.1, on the reverse strand, counting down.
ATTCCGCCCGAAAATCGCAAACATCACCGGAGGGTTCTCCGGTCCGGCAATCAAACCGATCGCTGTCAGAATGGTATATGAAGCATCCAAAGCGGTCAAAATCCCCGTCATCGGAATGGGCGGGATCATGACCGGGGAAGATGCAATCGAATTTTTCCTCGCCGGAGCGAAAGCGATCGCTGTCGGAACTGCGATCTTTGCCGACCCCATGGCTCCCATCAAAGTCCGCGACGGAATCAATGCATGGCTGGATAAAAAAGGTTTTGCTTCGCTCAACGAGATCATCGGAGCTGTCAAAATCTGAAATACAATATTCTCAAGACCCATCGAAACAACAGGATATGACATCATGCCGTATCCTGTTGTTTTTTTGTTTACAGACGGGTTACTTTATAGACACAATAATCTTCGCCCGCAGAGAAAAAGGCGTTCGGATATGTGGAAAATCTTAATTCAATAGAGAAATTCCCGATCTTAAACTGTGCATCAAAAGGAAGACGATAGGAAATAAAAGCCCCCAGTTGAAACAGTAAATAAATCTCTTTCTGACCTTTATCAAAAAACTTTTCCAGTTGTGCTTCATCCAGTACTTCCGGCATCCGGCTTTCTTTACGGAACAGCGTAAATGGTTGATTATCAGAGGACCTGTAAAAAGTCCGGTGTGGCAGATATGCCCGAAAAGTCCCGGTGATCAGAGTTGAGGGAAAAACAACGATCTTGCTGTCCGGTGGAACCAGTTTTTCAATCATCGCTGCGGCATGTCCCTGATTGGAAAATGGACGTTGGATATCCCGCAGAGCATAAAAAAATGAATCGGGAATTGTCAGCACTGCCGCTGCCGCAATACAGAAACCACCCGTCAGAAAACGGATCATTCCGGTATGTTCAGCTCTCTTCCGGAACACTCGATCCGGCGGCAGAGTATAACAGAAAATCAGCATAAAAAACGGCAGATACACCCGGTGCATTGCAAACCGGTAAATAAAAATGGAAAACAGAATCTGCCAAATAAAACCGATCAGAAAAATCCACCCTGCCCGACGACTCCGGAAAAATAATCCAGCCACGCCCGCACACAGAATCAGATAGAACACCGATACCAGCGGAAAAACACCGCAGGATTTTGTCAGAAATTCCGCATACGATGTCGCCAACAGAACCAGGGTCTCCCCGAAACAATGTAAAAGATCCGGTTTCTTCCAAACGTCCCCGAAAGTCGTCGGGGCAAAAGAAGAACTCCCGAATGCAGGATAAACCTGTAAAAACGCAGCCAGCACACCCCCGGCAAGCAATAATAATGAACCAGCAGGATAAAACATTTTACGCCACGGTTTCTTCCGGAAATATCCAATCAGATCCCATGCAAAAAATATCCCGAGGATCCCCGCAAGTCCTTCCATATACGCATGAGAATGAACCAGTAACAACAAACTCAACGCATACACATACGGCCGTTTCATCCGAACCGGATACAACAGAGAAATACAGCATAATGCCAATGGTATCAAGGCGTAATTCCGGGCAATCACTGGGAAATAATAAAGTGCCGGAGCAGAAAGCAATACCAGAATTTTGACCGGGAAACGGAACTTACTGTGCTGTAAAAAAAGACAACTGGAAATCACACACAAGAACCAGGAAACAATATTCAGCAAAATCGGATCCGTTTTCAAGACGGCAATCGGTTTGAAGAGTAAATACCAGAGCGCAAAATGTCCCTCGTACCGCATCTGATGAAAGATCCCCGCAAGATCAAGTTCTCTGGCAATACACCATACCTGCAATTCATCTTCCCATTGTTCATGAACAAATACCAGCAGCAATGTACTGAAAAGATAGAGAAAAAACAACAGCAGATCTTTTCCCGCAAGATTACTGTTTCCATTATTTTTATACTTCATACAACATCTCTCAATGCGTTTTTTACAGATTCACAGATTCTGTAAAATACCCGCAGTAAAGAAAAATTGCAAGCGTAAAAATATAAAAATGCTGAAACTTCCTGCAGAAATGCTGAAAAAAATCTGCTTTTTCTTTGTCAGGAACTTGTAATATCTGTACAGGAATAGTATTTTATAACATTCACACAACAAACAAAAACAAAGGAGTTATCATGAAAAAAATCTTTTTGATCACCGTTGCAGCTGCAGTAATTGCCATGTTCGGAACAGCCTGCACAGTCGTAACAACCAACGATGCAGCTCAGGAATCCGGTTATGTGATCCGTCCGGCAGTGTACGATCCCATTGTCAAACACGAAAACCGCAAGATCAGCGGCAGTGCCACATGGCATTCTCTTTTCGGCTTCATCAACTGGGGACTCGGTCAGTATGCGGAACGTACTGAATTGCGTGACATCTTCCCCAACGTGATCTCTCTGGTCAAACAGTCCGCTGTATTTGACGCCTGCGACACCAACAAATGCGACATTATTCTCGGCACAAAATACGTCATCACCGTGGATGATTACCTCGTATATAAAACAGTCAACTGCACTGTAACAGGCTTCCCCGGTCAGGTCGTTGGTTTGGAAAGAAGACAGATCCAGGATCCGATGGATTGCTGCCACAGACATCCTGCAAAAAAATAAAATTTCAGAGTATCCTGAATACAAAAAAATCATCGGTTTCACCCGGTGATTTTTTTATGTACCGGGCAGATTCTTCACAAGTCGGATTCGAGGGCTTTTGCAAACATTCCAGCGGCAATCGGAGCAGCGGTTTTGTTACCGGCTTCGCCACGGAGAACTAAGACTGCTACACTCAAAAGTCTGCCTTTCGGCGTCTTGGTAAAACCGACAAACCATGTGTTTTTATAACGATTCGCTCCATAACCGACTTCAGCCGTTCCGGTTTTTCCATAAATTTCCAACCCGGGAACACGGGCATTTTTCGCTCCACCGGTGGAGAGATTCACAGCATTATACATTCCCCGG
>JAGCNI010000059.1 GCA_017646015.1 Lentisphaeria bacterium | reverse complement strand
CAACCCAGAAGAAGATGATATCCGGACCGGTCACAAGGTCATTGGTCGGATAGAAAAATTCCTGTTCAGGAGTTTTTTTAGGCCAACCCATGATCGAGAACGGCCACAACCAGGAGCTGAACCAGGTATCAAGCACATCTTCTTCCTGTCTCCAACCATCCCCTTCCGGCGGATTCACACCGACATACACTTCATCCGTTGCATCTTTGTACCATGCGGGGATACGGTGACCCCACCAGATCTGACGGCTGATACACCAGTCCTGAATATTTTCCATCCAGTGGAAATAGGTTTTAGTCCAGCGTTCCGGATAGAACTTGATCGTACCATTGCGGACAGCTTCGATCGCCGGTTTGGCAAGTTCATCCATTTTGACAAACCACTGGTCACTGAGCAGAGTTTCGATTTCGACACCGCCGCGTTCGGAATAGCCGACGTTGTGAACGATATCTTCCACTTTTTCAAGCAGACCGAGTTTTTCAATATCTTCGACACACTGTTTACGGCATTCATAGCGGTCAAGACCTTCATATTTACCGCAAACAGAATTCATGGAACCGTCACGATTCATCACATTGATGAACTTGAGGTCATGACGTTTTCCGACCTGATAGTCATTGGGGTCGTGTGCCGGAGTGATCTTTACACAGCCGGTTCCTTTTTCCGGATCGGCATGTTCATCCTCAATAATGGGGATCTGACGGTCGGTAAGCGGCAGATTGACAGTTTTTCCGACGAGATGTTTATAGCGGGGATCATTCGGGGGGACAGCCACGGCGGTATCTCCGAAAAGGGTTTCCGGACGAGTGGTTGCCACGACGAGATAACCGGAGCCATCGGTCAGCGGATAACGGAAATGCCAGAATTTGCCATTGACTTCCTTATAGATCACTTCTTCATCGGAAAGAGCACTCTGAGCAGCGGGGCACCAGTTGACCATGCGTTTTCCGCGATAGATATATCCTTTATTATAAAGCTGAACGAAGACCTGTTTCACGGCATCGGAAAGACCTTCATCCATGGTAAAGCGTTCGCGTTCCCAGTCACAGGAGGTACCCAGTTTCCGCAACTGCTTGATAATGGTTCCGCCATACTGTTTTTTCCAGTCCCAAACACGTTCGATAAATTTTTCACGACCGAGAGTGCGGCGGTCAACACCTTCTGTTTCACGCAGGACTTTGTCCACTTTGCTTTCCGTTGCGATCCCGGCATGGTCTGTTCCGGGGAACCAGCAAACTTCTTCCCCCATCATCCGGTGCCAACGGATCAAAATATCCTGCAAAGTATTGTTGAGAACATGACCCATTGTCAGGATTCCGGTCACGTTCGGCGGGGGGATCACGATCGAATACGGTTTCTTTCCGGGTTTGGCTTCCCCGTGAAAAAGCCGGTTCTCCTCCCAATAGGAATACCACTTCTCTTCAATAGAAGCGGGTTCGTACGCTTTTGGCATTTCTGCTTTTGACATAATATTACTCCGCTATTTATAGTTACTGAACTTTTATCAAACAGATAATATAGTACAGTTCCTGCGATTTACAAACGCTGAAACTTGTTAAAATCAAAGACTTTTCTGAATAAAAATGAGAAAAATGCAAAAAATCATTTGCAAAATGAAAAGACCGGGGTATATTATGGGTCTGCTCTTCGCAAATAAAAATCAGGAAATCAAGGAATTATGGAAAAGACAAAGAAAACCGAAATTATTGCTAAGTACGCCCGCAAAGAAGGCGATGTCGGTTCTACCGAAGTCCAGATTGCTCTTCTCTCGGCCCGTATCGCCGAAATCACTGATCACATGCGCGCCAACAAGAAAGATCACAGCACCCGTCGTGGTCTGATGGCGATGGTCAACCGTCGTAAACGCCTTCTTCGCTATCTCGCGAGAGAAAATCATGCCAGATATCTCGAACTGGCTGATGAATTCGGCATTCGCGGAGCCAGAAGCTGATTTATTGATCCTCAGTGATTCTATCAGATTCAATTTACCCCGGTCGCAATACCGGGGTTTTTTATTGTCTCAATTCAGAAATAAATAAGAGAAAAAAGGATTTCCGGCAGAAAAATCAGACTCCACGGCAATCAAATTCCGGAATGAAATCTCCGCTGGCGGATTCTTCATCCTGCACAAATCCATCTTCGATTCCGGAATCAAAAAGATATTCTTCCACAGTTTCGTATTCTTCATCCGTCACAGTGCGGGACAACTCCGGAAAAGAGGCTGTATTGCCATGGGGGATGTATTGACGCATCAGACTGAAAAGCACTTCGCCCGGACGGAAATTTTCTTTGACAAAATCAATGATCCGCAAAGTATTTTCCACCTGTCCCGGCAGCAGAAGATGACGTATGATCACTCCTTTACGCATGATCCCGTCCTCTCCGATCTCATAAGGTCCGCACTGCCGGAACATTTCATGAACTGCCGCTGATGCGGTTTCAAAATAATGTGGAGCACGACTGTATTTTTCCGCCAGTGTATTATCGGAATATTTGAAATCCGGCAGATAAATCTGGATCTTTCCCTCCAGACGTCGGAGAGTTTCACAGGAATCATAGCCGTTGGTGTTGTAAACGACCGGAACCGGCAGAGGTTCTGCAAGAGAGCGGAGGATCGCTCCGGTATAGTGACCAGGTGTAACAAGATTGATATTGTGCGCGCCCTGTCCGATCAATTCAAAATAGATCTCACGCAAACGTTCCACAGTTACTTCCCTGCCCTGCATCTCTGTACTGATCTCATAATTCTGACAGAATACACATTTGAGATTGCATCCGCTGAAGAAAACGGTTCCGGAACCATTCGTTCCACTGATACAGGGTTCTTCCCATGGATGAAGAGATGCTCTTGCGATAACCGGATTTTGAGGACAGCGGCAGAAACCATACTGTCCATCACTCTTCAAAGAGACAGGACGTCTTACCCGGCAGTTGCGGACACAGTCTGAACAAAATTCCATTGCGTTACTCCATTTTCCGGACAGGGTATCATGATAAAAAACAGATCCGGCAACAGCGGTAAGTTGATGCCGGATCCGTTCAAAAAAGATTTACCGGATGATCTGATGATCTCAGATGTTACGGTAAGCATCCCACTTCGGATCATTTTCGAAAGCGGAACGGTAGTAATCTTTGAGAGTCAGTTTTGCAGCAGCAGCTTCATCCAGGATGACAACGCAGTCATCATGGAGCTGGATCGCAGAACCGGAAACCATGGAGGTCATGGGACCTTCGAGAGCGGCAGCAATGATGTCTGCTTTGCGTTCGCCGGTGACAAGCATGACCAGTTTGCGTGCATCGAGAATGGTTCCAACCCCCATGGTGAGAGCGCGATTCGGCATTTTTTCTCCTTTGGCGGGATCAAAATAAGGACCGTTCTGAGCCATGGTGGTGGGTGTCAGATTGACAGCACGGGTACGGGAAGAGAAAGAGGAAAGCGGTTCATTGAAACCGATATGACCGGAAAGACCGATACCGAGGAGCTGCAGGTCAACGCCGCCGGCCTCATCCATCAGCTGTTCATAATGAGCGCATTCAGCTTCGAGATCGGCAGCAGTACCATCTTCGAGATGAGTATTGCGTTTGTCGATGTTGATACGGTCGAACAGATGATAGTTCATGTAGTAACGGTAGGAATTGCGGTCTTCGGCAGGAAGTCCGACATATTCATCCAGATTGAAAGTTTTGCAGAGAGAGAAATCCAGAGCACCGGCTTTATTCATGTCTGCAAGGCGCTGGTACACTTTTTCCATGGTTGCGCCGGTAGCAAGACCAAGAGTCAGGTTGGGTTTCACACGCAAAGCATTGGCAATAATTTCTGCGGTCAATGCTTCTGCACTTGCGGCATCAGGTCTGATGATGACATCCATTGTTATATTCTCCTGTTTGGATTTGGGTTATTCATGGGATCAAAGAGCATAAAATGCTTTCGGTCCATAGTAAGACATGTGTTTGACCATATTGACAGCACATTCCATCGGCATCTGTCCGCGCAGAACATGCTGAGCAGTCACGTCAGCAAGAATGCGGCGGAACATTTCAAAACGGGAACCGTAGCTGAGGATCTTCCGGGAGTCGGAAACCATACCTGCGAAGTTGTAGAACAGATCGACAGAGCCGATGTATTCCAACTGACGGCGCATTCCGATCGGGGAGTCATTGAGCCACCATGCGGAACCGAGGCGGACATTGGCACCGAAAGCACGGGCAACAGTTGCCAGAGAAGCCTGATGTCCGGCTTCCAGACAGTACAAAGCAACTTTCAGGCGGTTGTCAAATTTATTGAGGAATTTGCCGAGCGGTTTGACAATGTCGATCATGTGGTCGGACACGTCACCGCCGGAGTCCGGACCGAGATTGTCCATCAGATAATCACGGATATCGCGGACAGCACCGATGTGCATCTGGAAGACCCAGCCGGATTTAGCATCCATTTCCGCGATCTGAACTGTCAGATAAGACATATAATCATCGATTTCTGCGCGGGTGAGAGTTTCTCCAGCCATTGCTTTGCGGAAAACATTCTGTGCAGTTTCTCTGGTGGTATCGCCGGAAAGCGGATATTCAATACCGTGATCGCTGGCGACACATCCTTTTTCAGCAAAATAATCATGAGATTTCTGCAAGACTTCAACCAGTTCATCCACAGATTTGATTTCAGTGGAATAACGATCACCGAGACGTTTGATGTAGGCTTTCCATGCGGGAGAGAAAATATTGACCGCTTTATCCGGGCGCCATGTGGGACGAACCTGAATTTTTCCGGCGGCAGCATTGACTTTATCATGATTTTCGATCACGTCAGCAGGATCATCGGTGGAGCACATGACTTCCACATTCATTGCTTTCAGCAGCTGCTGAGGACGTTTTTCCGGCATAGCCAGAGCGGCGTTGATTTTGCCCCAGAGTTCTTTTCCGGTCTCCGGAGAGATCAGTGCATCGGTCAGACCCAGACCGCGACGGAGGTCAAGGTGAACCCATTCATAAACCGGGTTGCCGACAATTTCCGGGAAGATGGAGCAGAGTTTCAGCCATTTTTCTTCCGGAGCAGCATCTCCGGTAATATAACGTTCATCAATTCCACGTTTACGCATCATTTCCCACACATAATGGTCCGTTGCAGCAACAACCTGCCATGCGTTGGAATAGTTATTGTTCACTGCGATTTCAGCCACATCAGAGTGATTGTGAGCATCTACAACCGGCAGATTTTTGATTTCATTATACAGAGATACAGCTGTATCGCTGCCCAACAAATAGTTGTCATCCAGAAATGCCATTTTTTTGAATCTCCATGGTTTTTAAATTTATGTAAGGTACTGAACGTTTTCCGTAATATAACATCGTTTCACACTTTTTCCAGAACAATAAAGGAAAAAAGAATTTTTTTTCCGCGCATCCCCTCTTTTCCCTATTGACAAACAGAAATTGAAACAGTATAGTCTTTCTCTCCTGTTCATTTTACAGGTAAATATAATTCATGATCTGAATTTCAAAAACACGGAGGGATTTATGAACAAAAAGACATGGGCCGGCATCTTACTGGGATGTGTGCTGGCGATCACAGCAGCCGGACAGAATCTGTTTACAGATGCAGGATTTGAATCATTTCGCAAAGTTCAGAAAAATTGTTACTGGTGGCAGGTGGTCAAAGCGGATACAGCCACAGCCGTTTCTGTTTCAGACGGAAAACATGCGGGAGCCCGCTCTCTGGAAGTAACACTTCTGAAAGATACCGCACGGATCTATTATCTTGGCAAACCCACTCGAACAGAACCCGGCATGCGCTGGAAAATTTCCGTTCACGCAAAGGGAAACGGCACCTTGCAGATCATTGTTCCGCAGTTTGGAATTTATCCGGACCTGGAATATGAAAAAAAATTACAGGAAGCAAAATCTCCTGTTTTCAAACTCACAAATGAATGGAAAAAATATGAGTTTGTCTATACCGGAACGCCGACAACTCTCTTCAAATTCAACGTGCAGTTTGAACTCACAGGCAAAGGCTCAAAGGTCACTCTGGATACAGCATCCCTGACCGGAGATTCAGATAAAACTGTTTTCTTCCGGGCTCATCCGAAAAACTGTGTGGCACGCCCCGGAGAAAATATCGTTCATGAAATCCTTTCCAAAGGTGTTACCGGAAAATCCTGCGTGGATTACTCCGCTCTGCCCGGCGGGTCCACCACTCCGGTCGAAATCCCCGCAGACGGAAAGATCCGTTTCAAAGCTCCCGAAAAACCCGGTATCTATTCTCTGGCAATCTTCAATAAAAAACATGGGATCGGCAGCAAATTCATTGTTCAGGTCCTTACCAATGAACAATATGACAAACTGGAAAAACTCTCTCAGAATATCAAAAATCCCGGCAGAGTCCTGATTCTGGCAGACAGTCTTACAGATTATCTCCGCGGACGCAACTGGGCAGATATACTGGAGTTTTTCTGTTGGAAAAAATATGGCAGAGACACCATGATTTTCAATTATGCGATCGGCGGCGATAAAGCTCCGCGCACTCTGGATCGTCTCAGAGGGAAAAAAGGAACTTATGCTCTGGACCGTTACGAAGGGATCGCAGATTGCAAGCCGGATACGATCTATATCTTTCTCGGACAGAATGATTCTCTGCTGCTGAACCGGGATCTCGGAGCCAAAAGCCCCACTCAGGTACCGCCCGAAGAATTCGTCAGAGATTATTCCGCTATCATCAAACTGGCACGGAAAATGTACGGCGAAAAAACCCGTTTCATCCTGATTACTCCCGTCGCAATGGATTACAAGAAAACATGGAAACTGCGTTTCGGAAATTCCAAAATCGTGTACGGAGAACCCACAATCATGGAAAATTACAGACAGCTTGTTTACCGGATCGCAAAAGAAAACAACTGTGAAGTTCTCGATGTTTTCGCACCGTTGAAAGCAAAAAAAGATCTGGCATCCTACTCACTGCCGGACGGGGTCCACATCAATCTCAAAGGAAATTATCTGGTTGCCGAAACAGCTTTGCAGCATCTGGCAAAATAAATTCCGCAACAAAAAAATTCTGAAAAACAGCCTCATGTGAAAATCCGTCATGAGGCTGTTTTCATTTTGAAACAGATACCAGCGTGGGAATACTATCGGCACGGGAAACAGTCGTTTCCACCAATTCATTTTCCGGGAAACAAAATTCACTGTCTTCCACATGATCGATCAGATACCTCGCCGCCAGTTGCCCCTGACGGACTGCATTCTGAT
>JAGCNI010000058.1 GCA_017646015.1 Lentisphaeria bacterium | reverse complement strand
TCTGCGGTGCGATGTTCGGCGATAATATGTCCATGATATCCGACACAACGATCGCTGCGACACGTACGCAACAGGTTTCCATGCGGGATAAGTTCATCATGAACTTCAAGATCGTTCTGCCCGCTGCCCTGCTCTCGATCGTGATCTATCTGTTTCTCGGAAAAAACGGTTCAGCACAGACTGTTGCGGGGATCACATGGAAAAACATCGTTCTGATCCTGCCGTATCTGATGATTCTCGTGGGGGCGTTGATCGGAATGAATGTGATGGCTCTGCTCTTTACCGGAACAGTTGTTTCTGCGGTCATTGGAATTCTTTCCGGGACATTTGATTTCTGGACAGCACTGGAGCTGATCGGCAAGGGAGCTCTGGGGATGTCCGAAACATTGATCGTGGCAATTCTTGCCGGTGGCTTGCTCTGTATCATCCGTCACAATGGAGGGATCCGCTATGTAATGCAGAAGATCGAAAAACATATTACGACTGCACGCGGATGTGAATTCGGAGTTTGTCTGCTGGTTTCAATCGTGAATCTTTTTACCGCCAACAACACCGTAGCGATCGTGATTGCCGGACCGATCGCCAAAGAACTTTCATTGAAATATAACTGCGATCCCCGTCGTGTTGCCAGTCTGCTGGACACATGTTCCTGTGTGATCCAGGGAATCATACCTTATGGTGCCCAGCTCCTGATTGCTCTCGGGATCGCCAAGACTGCCGGTGTAAAAGTTTCTTCATTCTCTCTGCTCGGCTCCATGTACTACACCTGGCTGCTGGCAGTGGCTGTCATTATCACGATCGTGATCCGGCGAAAACGTTGAACAGAAAAATCACTCAATCTTTTCGATCAGTACATCCGGGAACTGCTGCATGAAATTCCAGAGATGATTTTCCTCTCCGTTGGGATGTTCCCGGAGCACCATTTTTACACGGAGATGTTCCGAATCAGCATGACCTTTGTCTGTGGAAACAGAGCAGTTGATGATTCTGTAACCGCTGTCATTGAGTGCATTGGTAATTGTGATCAGATTATCCCGGTTACTTGTGGAAAAAACCAGCAGGGAAGATTTTGTTTTAAGATTATGGAAAAAGATCTGGAAAAGTTCCAGTCCGATCAGAGTCAGCACCGTTGAAATACATCCCAACAGATACAAACCACCGCCGATCGCCATTCCGATACCGGCGGCGACCCACAAACCTGCGGCAGTTGTCAGTCCGCGCACAAACTGTTTCTGCATCATGATCGTACCTGCCCCGATGAACCCGATCCCGCTGACGATCTGAGCCGCAACACGGCTGGCATCCGCTGCTCTGGTTCCATCGATTCCATCCTGAAATCCCCATTGGGAAACGATCATGATCAAAGCACTGCCAAGTGCCACCAGAAAGTGTGTTCTCATCCCGGCTTCTTTCGCCCGGTATTCGCGTTCCAGTCCGATCAATGATCCCATCACACCTGCCAGAATCAGACGGATAATCAATTCAACAGTCAAATCCCATTCCATAATGCTTCACTCCTGAAATATTTATATTGCTCAAAAACAGAAACTATAGCATAAAAGTATGTTTTTTCAAATCCGGATGATCCCTATTTTTCAAAATGAAAAAACTCTCTCTTCATAGAAAAACAATACTCATTTCTGCTCCACTGAAAACGGATTTATTGCAGTATAACAGTATTTTGGGAAAAAGCAAGTCCGTAAATGAAAGTATCAAAAAAATAAATCATAAAAACAGAATATCTGCTGAAGTTGTTTGATACATCCGGATTGAAAAAAAAGATTTTTATGCTATAGTATCATATTATTTTATAATATGAAAAATTAAAAATAAGGAATATCAGTATGGATACAGAAAACAAATCATTCCGCATTGAAAGTGACAGTATGGGCGAAATTCAGGTTCCCGCCGAAAAATACTGGGGCGCTCAGACACAACGTTCAACTCATTATTTCAATATCGGGCTGGATTATATTCCTATGGAAGTGATCCATGGTCTGGCAATCATCAAAAAAGCCGCAGCGGCAGCCAATCAGAAAAGCGGACGCCTTGATCCTGTTCTCGGAAAAGCCATTCAGGATGCCGCCGATGAAGTCCTTGCAGGAAAACTGGATGGAAATTATCCGTTGAAAGTTTGGATGACCGGAAGCGGAACTCAGTCCAATATGAATCTCAATGAAGTGATCGCCAACCGTGCCTCCGAAATGCTCGGCGGTACACGGGGCACCAAAAAGCCGGTGCACCCCAATGATCACGTCAATATGTCCCAGTCTTCCAATGACACTTTCCCGGCTGCCATGCATATTGCTGCTGCCCGTGAAACAGTTGCCCGTCTGCTCCCGGCAGTACGGAAACTGCATGATGCTTTGCAGGAAAAATCCAAAGAATATGCTTCGATCGTGAAAATCGGCAGAACGCACTTGCAGGATGCAGTGCCGCTGACACTGGGTCAAGAGTTCTCCGGCTATGTTGCTCAGTTGGAATACGCAGAAAAACGGATCATTGCTGCGCTGGATGAGATCTATGAACTGCCGCTCGGTGGAACCGCTGTCGGAACAGGTCTCAATGCACCGAAAGAGTTTGCCGCAGATTCTGCTGCTGAAATCGCAAAGATCACAGGTCTGCCCTTCTCTTCAGCCCCCAACAAATTTGCTCTTCTCGCCGGACATGATGCCATTGTGGCTCTTTCCGGAACTTTGAAAGCTCTTGCGTGTGCTCTGATGAAAATCGCCAATGATATCCGTTGGCTGGCAAGCGGTCCCCGTTGCGGGATCGGAGAAATTTCTCTGCCCGAAAATGAACCGGGTTCCTCCATCATGCCGGGAAAAGTCAATCCCACACAATGCGAAGCTCTGACCATGATCTGTGTGCAGGTCATCGGGCTGGATACCGCCGTGGCTATGGCTGGCTCTCAGGGAAATTTTGAACTGAATGTCTTCAAACCCCTGATGATCTTCGATCTTCTGACATCCATCCGCCTGCTCTCTGATTCCTGTGTCAACTTCACGGAATACGCCGTCAAAGGAATCAAAGTCAATGAAGAACGGATCAAACAGCTTCTCAATCAATCTTTGATGCTGGTCACAGCTCTCAGCCCCAAAATCGGGTATGACAATGCTGCGGCGATCGCAAAGGATGCGTATCACAACAATATGACCCTCAAAGAAGCATGTATCAAGGCTGGATTCCTCTCCGCTGAAGAATATGATCAGATCGTTCGTCCGGAAGATATGACCGGACCGAAACAGTAAAACTGACAGAATCTTAAAACAAACAAAAAAATTTCAACTTGATTTTTTTTGAAAAAAGAGTAAAGTAATCCTGAAAGCCGGGGCATACTTCCACCATCCCCCCCCAACATGAGTATGTTCCGGTTTTCCTTTTTATTTTTTTCGGAATTTTTCTTTCAGTTATGCCCACTCACGGAATGTATTGAATGTCGATACAGGTTCTTCTCCCATTCCGGCATGACGCAGATCGTAACAATATGGCACACCATCCGGAATCTCTCCGGCAGAAAAGACTTCTTCCGGATAAACATGGGTGAGACCGCCATCCCGTTTCAACTCAAATCGATGATCCCGGACATCAGCAATATTCCGCCAGGATAACAGTTTGGCTCGTGTGGTAAAAATACACGGTCTGCCATAAGCATAAAGTTCCAGGGGCAGAACAGAATGTTTCCGCAACTCTTCGAAATCCCCCTCGCCCAATTCGATCCAAGCCTGTACTCCGGCAGCTCCGGATTCTTTGCAGAACAAAACCCCGAAAGAATTACACACCGGCAACGGGAACGAGGTTTTCAGTATCACATCCTTCAAGTCTTTGAACAGCATAAACTGGAACCATGAAGTGATCCGGAATACTCTTGAACCTTTCCGGTATAACATTCCGATCTCATTTTTCAAACGAAGCAACTCTGTTTCCGGCACAAAAGGCGGCAGAACGACCTCTTCATCTGAAGATTGAATAAAACGGAGTTCACGGGCAATATTTTTTCCGGGTATTGATTTTTCTCTGCCGGATAAAATCACTGTGCCGGTACTGTTCTTTTCCTGAAAAGCGTTGAGTATCATATTCTGATGCGCTTTCCGGAAACGAATCAAATGATCCCGGACAATATTCCAATACAGTTTGCGGGGTGCTTTCTCTTCCGCAAAATGCCAGAAGTTTCGACGGATCTCTTTCAATTCTCCGGCTGGCAGAAACCATTCCCCCTGCACGGTTGCATGGATGATCCCCGCCTCCAGGATCTCAGAAGCGGCAGCAGAAAATTCCCGTTGCAGATCTTCCGGAGAAACTGCATGTTTCCTGGCTGGAGCAAGAGAAGGTATCTTTGCAGAATAAATCAACTCTGTTCCTTGAATTGCTACAGTGATCCCGTTTTCATTCAGATCCACAGTCAGATCCAAAGGCTCTTTCGGAAGAGGAAGACGGGCTATCCGTCCGGAAAGGTCTGCGCCGGATTCTCCGGTACGATAAATCAAGGAATCACGCAATGCTTTTTTATCGGAACGGATGAAACACAATTCTCCGGGTAATACTTTCATCACAGAACGATTGCCGGATTCCAAATGCAGAACTGTCATATTGAATCCATCATCGGAATCCACCGACGACTGAACACGGACAGTATCCCCGATATGAAGACGTCCGGTCATTCTGGCTTCAAATCCGCCGGGAACATTTTTCAATACTTTTCCGCAAGGCATTCCCGAACCACCGATCGAATCCAGACGGATCAATTTTTTCATGGACTGTTCCGTATAAAATCCTTGAGAAGTCTTGCGGGTACATACACCTCGCAGAATCTGTTCAGCCTCCAGGTATGCCTCTTTCCGGTTTTCAGACGGAGCATCCAGCACGGTTCGATATGCACGGACAACTTTTTCCACATAATCCGCACGGCGCAAACGTCCTTCGATCTTCAAACTGCATACTCCCAATTTCCGGAATTCATCCAGTAAGTCAAGAGAACAGAGATCATCCGGTGAAAATAAAAATTCACCCCGTCCCCTGCTCCCTGCATCAAGATCAAAATACTGACGGCGGCAGGGTTGTTTGCATTTGCCGCGATTGCCGCTCCACCCCCCCATCCAAGATGAAAAAAGACAGGAACCGGAAAGACAGCAACACAATGCGCCATGCACAAATAATTCAAGTTCAACAGGCGGTTTTCCATCAGGGATCATCATCCGCAATTCATCCAGAGAGACCTGCCGTTCCATAATGACCCGTTTGAATCCTGCCTCCCGGGCAAACTCCAGTCCGGCTGAGTTGTGGATCCCCATCTGTGTGGAAGCATGAAGTGTCAACTGCGGAAAATATTCACGGATGATCCGGGCGGTTCCCGGATCCTGCACGATCACGGCATCCGGACGGCATACGGCAAGATGCGCCAACTCCGCTCCGGCTGAAAGTAATTCAGATTCTTTGAGAAGTGTATTGAATGTCACATACACTTTCCGTTTGTTCTTATGGGCATAAGCAACCAGACGGGCAAGATCATCATGTGTAAAATTTTCAGAACGTTCGCGGGCATTGAATTTCTGTAATCCGCAATATACAGCATCCGCTCCGGCATCAAAAGCAGCCAACGCAACGGAGGGATTTCCCGCTGGAGCCAGCAACTCCATTTTTCCGGAAAACTCAGGAGCCATGGATCAGACCATTCAATTCTTGTGCCAATTTCAAAAACATCTCCGGCGAAATTTTTTCCGCACGGATATCAGGATCAATTCCGAGAGTTGTCATCGCTTTCAATAAGTTCTCACTGCCATACACCGATGCAGCCTGTTTGAACATCTTTTTGCGACGATGAGCAAAAGAAACTTTTGTCAGCGTGGAAAGTGTTTTGAACAATGCCGGTTCCGGACGATCCGCACGCAGAGAAAGACGCAGGATCACAGAATCCACTTCCGGCTTCGGGAAAAACAAATCCGGCGGTGCAAGACGCACCGTTTCCACATTATACATGGACTGCACCCGGATCGACAAAGAGCCGTACTCTTCATCTTTTTCAGAAGCCGCCAGACGCAATCCTACTTCTTTCTGAAGCATGACCAGCATTTCAGTCGGCGGAGTCTTCAAAGAAAGCATATTGGCAACAATCACTGTCCCCGCAGAATACGGCAGATTGGAAATCAGACGGAAAGGTGTGTCGATCCCATAAATGGAGGGGATATCCACCTTGCAGGCATCCCCTTCGATCAATGTCAACGGATCATTTTTGAATCGTTCCCGCAGCCAAGCCGCCAGTTTCCGGTCAAACTCGATCGCTGTAACCATAGCTCCGGTCTTGACAAGATGTTCTGTCAATGCGCCGAAACCGGGCCCGATCTCAAGGATCTTATCCTCCGGAGTGATTTTTGCTCCGCGGATAATGCTTTCTGTGAAATTGGCATCGACCAGAAAATTCTGTCCGAGTTTCTTACTGGGTGCAATCCCCAGTTCTTCCATCAGTACAGTTAATTGTTTCTTATTCATAGTAATAATCTATCAATGGTTGTGATGACAGCATCCGCCGCAACAGGAATGGCTGGACGCATGAGGACAGACAGCTTCCGCACCGCAGGAACCGCCGCCGGTCGGAACAGAGGCGGAAAAAGTAGAAAGTTTCCGCTGCAGATCCTTGGAATTACATTCCGGGCAGCCCTCATCCGGCAGAGATTGAGAATTGCGGACCAATGCCTCAAACTCATGCTGACAGTTTTTGCAAATATATTCGTAAATAGGCACGATTGCTCCTTGTGTTTTCAATGCGAATTGTAATGACGCTGAATCAGCCAGTAAATCAAATATGCCAGCAGAATCATTACTCCGAAAAATACGGGGTATCCGACAGCCCAATGAATTTTTCTGTCGGTCAATACAGCGGAAAATTCAGACATTCCGCCGACCCCTGTTAAAAAAGTCGGAATGGAAACAGCAATGACAATGGCATTCATTTTTTTCATCATCTCATTCAGATTGTTATTGATGATCGACTCATGGGTTGCCATCAACTGAGTCAAAATTTCAGAATAGACTCTTGCCTGCGCCAGGAACTGATGATTTTCAATCACCTGATCTTCAAGGATTTCCCTGTTTTCTTCCGTAAAACCAATTCTGGATGCAGATCTCATAAGCCGGTCGATCACAGCCTGATTTCCTGTAAGTGCATTGGTATAATAGACCAAGCCTTTTTTCAGGGTGAACATATCCAGCTGATTTTTATTGCCGGAAGGCTTGTTGATTTCATGCTCCAATTCATCACTGCACATATTGATAATGCGCAAGTGTGTTTCAAAGTGACGGATCGTCTGGGACAAAATACGCAAAAGTACATCCTGCGGCGTCTTCAAAGTCATAAGACGCCCGGTGAAAAGAGGAATCTGATCGTCAACTACGATCACAATACGTTGTTCTGCCGGAAAAAGAAAAACCCCCATGGATTTGACTCTGAAAAAGAAATTGTCTTCGGCAGAATAATTTTTCGGATATTTCAAAATCACCGCCGTGTGGTTGTCTTCGATCTCCACACGGGGTGTTTCATCCGGGTCATTGGAAGATAAGAGGGTATGTTCATCTATATCACAATCATCCACGAGATGTCTGCGTTCAGACTCATCGGGACGGATATAGATATCAATCAGCGGATATCCGTTGACACCCTGCTCGATTTTTCCGTTTTGAACGGAATATTGCTGCAGCATGGCGACCCTCCTTTCTTCATACAGACGGAGTCCATGGAGACTGGACTCCGTGATCTATTCCGGGATCAGTTGTTTTTCCGGAAGTTCTCCATCAAATCGACCAGTTTTTCAACGCCTTCGCGGGGCATTGCATTGTAGATACTGGCGCGGACACCACCGACGGAACGATGACCTTTCAGACCGATCATGCCGTTTTCAGTTGCCATTTTGATGAATTTAGCTTCGAGTTCTTCGGTGGGGAGACGGAAGACGACGTTCATGAGAGAACGGCTGTCTTTCTTGACCGGAGTGCTGAAATAGCCGTTGGATGCATCGATTGCGTTGTAAAGCAGAGCGGCTTTTTCTTCATTCATTTTTTCGATGGCTTCCATACCGCCGATTTCTTTCAGCCAGTCGGTGACGAGACCGATCATATAGATACCGAAAGTCGGGGGAGTATTGTAGAGGGAGTCATTTTCAGTATAGGTGGAGTAACGGAGCATGGTCGGGACATTTGCGGGAGTGCGTTCGACCAGGTCTTTACGGATGATTACCAGAGCCAGACCGCTGGGACCGAGGTTTTTCTGAGCACCGGCATAAATCATACCGAAATCAGCGACGTTGACACGACGGGACATAATATCACTGGACATATCAGCGATCAACGGAGCTTTTGTTTTCGGGAATGTGCGATACTGGGTTCCGTAAATGGTGTTGTTACTGGTGATATGAACATAAGAAGCATCATCAGACAATTTCCATTCGGAGAAATCCGGAATGTGATCGTATTTTGTTTCTTTGCTGGAAGCAGCCAGACGGACTTCACCGAAAGCTTTGGCTTCTTTCATAGCTTTGGAAGACCATGTTCCGGTATCAACAAAATCAGCAGCACCCTGCATCAGGTTCATCGGAATCATGGCGAACTGCATACTTGCACCACCCTGAATATAAACAATATCATAATTTTCCGGAACGCCATAGACGTCACGGATATTCTGATTTGTCTTATCAAGAACTGCCTGGAATGCAGCGCCACGGTGAGAGTGTTCAAAAATACCGCAACCGGTATTGTTGTAATTGCAGAATTCTTTCTGTGCTCTTTCCATGACAGATGCGGGCAGCATGGCAGGACCGGCATTAAAATTGAAGACCTTCATTGATAAAACTCCTTTGTTGGATTGTCTATTGATCCAGTAACATACCACAATTTTCTGCATTTGACAAGCAAGTTTTGCAATTTCATTCGATATTTTTTTCTTTTTTTCTTAAAAAAGATCATTTCCGGACTTTATATTTGACAGAAACGTGCTAAATTAATATCAGTATTTTTGTGCAGATATTTCTGAATAAAAGGAAAAATGAATGAAAACTTTAAATATTTATGTAACCAAAGCATTTCTGGCAACCTTTCTGACTGCGATCGGGATTCTGACATTTGGTATGACCGGGGCGAGATTGATGAAGGTTTTTGAATACATCTCCAGCGGAGTGCCCGCAACCAATGCATTTCTCTTTCTGATTTATGTGATCCCAACAGTTCTGACACTGACCATTCCATGGGCTGCATTGGTATCGGTCATGCTTGTATTCGGCCGTCTCTCTGCGGATAATGAGATCACAGCCATGCGTGCTTCCGGTGTTTCCATTCTGCAAATCGTTTCACCAATCATTATGATCGCATTCTTCCTGACTTGTCTCTGTCTTTATCTCCAGTTGCAGGTCGGGCCCCATTATCTCGGAAAAGCGAGGGCTATGGTCAGGAATGTATTGATCGACCAACCGACAGCCATCTTTGAACCGGGGCTGCCGGTAAAATTTAATGATCTTCTTATTTATATAGGAGGAAAAGACGGCAATAAGATCCACGAAGTTCAGGTGTACAGAATGAATGATGACAACGGGTCCTGGCAGCAGGATGTAACTGCAGCAACAGGGATTGTCAAAGTGGATAAAACACAGCAGATCCTGCAGGTCGTTCTCTACAATGCCACGATTGCTGCTTATGAAGGGAAAACAGTCCGTCATACGTTTTCCAGAGAGTTGACATTCACGATCAATTACGGAAAAGAATTCCGTGCGGATAAAGTCACGACCCGTGATAAATTTCTGCGTGTGATGGAAATTCTCGCCCGATTGAGTCTGGAAAAGAAAATGGGGCGCGATACGACCCGTCTTGAAGTGGAACTGAACAGTCGTATTGCTCTGGCATTGGCTCCGATCGCATTTCTGTTGCTGGGGATGCCGCTGGCGATCCGGACCAGCCGCCGTGAAACATCTGTCGGACTTTTCTTGAGTGTGCTTCTTGCCGGAATTTATTTCGGTGGTGTGATGGTTTCAGATGTTTTGCGTGACAATCCGGGATGTTTCCCGCAATATCTTGTCTGGATCCCTCCTGCACTCTTCCAGATTTTCGGAGCGATCTATATCTTCAAAATTGCACGACGTTAAAAAATTTTCACATTTTAACCATATTAACTTTTTAATAGAACAGGAAACAATATGAAAATCGAATCCTATCTGCAGTGTGTCCGTTGCGGCAAAACCTATGATATCGGAGAACTCCGTTATAATTGTGATTGCGGCGGCATTCTGGATGTCAAACGGGATCTCTCCCAGGTTGACGGTGAATTTTTGAAAGCCCTTTGGGAACAGCGTTGGGGCATGAAACGTGGAATTGAATCCTCCGGTGTATGGCGTTACCGTGAACTGATCCTGGATGCTCCGGATGATAAAATCGTGACCCGTCAGGAAGGGAACACCCGTCTGTATGCTGCCGGTTCTGCCGGAACATGGGCGGGACTTTCCAATCTTTACTTCAAACATGAAGGTGAAAACCCCACCGGAAGCTTCAAAGACCGTGGTATGACCTGCGGAGCCAGTGCGGCAAAATTGTTCAACGCAAAGACAGTAGCATGTGCTTCTACCGGAAACACCAGTGCCAGTATGGCATCCTATGCAGCTGTCAGCGGAATGAAATCTGTGATCTTCATTCCGGAAGGAAAAATCGCTTACGGAAAACTGGCTCAGGCTCTGGCTTACGGAGGAATCACTTTGCAGATCGAAGGGAACTTTGATGATGCAATGACCCTGGTTCAGCAGGTCTGCAAAGAACTGGGCATCTACCTTCTGAACTCCATCAATCCGTTCCGTATTGAAGGTCAGAAAGCGATCACTTTTGAAATTCTCCAGCAGTTGGATTGGCAGGTTCCCGACTGGTTCGTGATCCCCGGTGGAAATCTGGGCAACAGCAGTGCTATGGGTAAGGCATTGATGGAACTGCATGAACTCGGAATCATCACGAAAATCCCGAAAATCGCTGTCATTCAGGCTTCCGGAGCAAATCCGCTTTATACCATGTGGACAGAACATACTCCGTATCAGGCTGTCAAAAATCCTGAAACGATCGCAACAGCAATCAAAATCGGCAATCCGGTCTCCTGGGAAAAATCCCTCCGGGCTGTGGAATGGAGCAAAGGAACTGTCGAACAGGTCACAGAACAGGAAATCATGGATGCAAAAGCGAAACTGGATGCCGCCGGAATCGGGGCAGAACCTGCATCCTGCTGTTCTCTCGCCGGAGCCAAAAAACTGGCAGATAAAGGCGTGATCGGGAAAGATGAAACAGTTGTCGGTATCCTCACCGGAAACATCCTGAAAGATCCGGATGCCGTGATCGGATATCACAAAGATACACTCGGGGACAAAGGAATCCGCGGCACATTTGCAAACCGTCCGCAGCAGATCCCCCCGACACTTGAAGCAGTGAAAAAAGCCCTGGGGGTGTAAGTATGGAAAGACAGGCGGCAGATTTTCCCGGCATCGAAAATATCGCATTTCTGCAGGATGATTTCATCCGTCATTATTCTGCAATGGCAGCGATCGATGAAACAACGATTGAAGAAATCATCAGACTGAAAGATATGCTGCTGCATAAGGAATCTTTTGTCCGCCTGCTCTGGGAATTCCATGATCTGCTTTACAGGCAATATCTTCCTCTGGGCGAAGTGATCCCCGAAGATCCGAATCTCGGACGGCTTCTGGAAGATGGTCTCAGCGGTGTCTTCTATTATCTGCTGATCCTTTCCGGTTTTCCGTTGGCAGAACAGCGTTATGAGGAACGGGGGTGGCCGGAATCTCTGCGGGATGAGATCTTCTCAGACATTTCGGTTTGGGTTGCTCACCATAAACGGAATTTCGGAACACCCGGACTGGCGTGGATGGTCATGCCCTGGTTCCAGGGACATATCAACCTGACACTGGTCGCATTCGGGCGGCTTCAGTTCAATGTCAGTTTCCAATTCATGAGCAAAGTCAATGTTTACAGAAACATACATGACAACTCAGTCAAGGTGCTCTATGCAGAATCGGCACGGTTCAGAAAAGACGGGCTCCTTGATGATTTGCAGGAAGATGCTGCCGATGGCAGCTGGTATTCCGAATTCATAGAAACAGACCACAGTTGGAAAGGAAATCCGGTTCAGCCGAACGGCTATACCTCCATACATCCGGTTGAATTGTTGAAATCCGAATGGAAAGAAGTTTTGAAATACGGCGATCCGGTAATCAATATTCACATTCCGGAAAGCGGACCTCTCAAGGCACAGGCATGCAAAGAATCCATGATCCGTGCAAGAGAGTTCTTTGCGGAATATCTGCCGGCCTATCAATGGAAAGCATTTTTCTGTGATTCCTGGCTTCTGGATCCGCAACTTCAATCCATTCTCCCGCCGGAATCCAATATCCGGGAATTTCAACGGAATGGTTATCTGATCCCCTTCCCCGGAGAAGCAGATACAGTCTTCCGCTGTTTCGGAGTGAAAGCATCCCGGGATGGAGTGGGAACAGTTCCCCTGATCAGCAGTTTGCAGCAGAAACTGGCAAGTTTTCTGAAAGATGGCGGCCGTTTTCATTACGGTGCGGCATTCCTCTTGAAAGAAGATATGGAAACATCCAATCCTTATCATCAGGAATTCTGATCCAAGACGATTGCTTACATATAAAAAAGGAACCCGGCAACAGATTTACTCATCTGAGTGCCGGGTCTTTTTTTTACAAGAATTTTGAAACAAATCAGGCAGAAAGAATGATGGAACATTTCTCCAATGCTTTATCGCTTCCCATGATCGTCAGCACATCACCTGTCTGCAAACTGGTATATCCGCGCGGCATGATAAAGTTTTCACCACGGCGGATCAGCAGGATCAAGGCTCCATCCGGCAACTGCAGCTCGGCAAGAGTCCGTCCATTCAAATTATCTTCCACGATGAATTCCAATGAATTGGCATCACTGTTTCCGGTCTGTTCCACAGAAAGCGGCATCCGCGGAGTCTTCTGCAAAGGAGCATCCAACTTCAACAATCTTGCCAACGGCATGATCGTCATTCCCTGTAACAGAACAGAGGTGAGCACGATAAAGAAAACGATATGAAACATCAAGTCAGAGTGTTTTGTACCCTCCAGCATGGGAAATGTTGCCAGCATGATCGGTGCACCGCCGCGCAAGCCGACCCAGGAAACAAAAAGCTGTTCCGGGAAAGAAAACTTTGTAAAACGCATACAGAGCAAGACCGCAAGCGGACGGGCGATCAACATCAGGAAAAGAGCCACCGCAAGTCCGACCCAACGGGCATCCCAAAGTTGTTTCGGGAAAGCCAGAAGTCCCAACATGGTAAAGAGAATGATCTGCATGATCCATGCAATACCATCATAAAATTTTCCGACTCCGTTATGATAAATAAAACGGTTGTTCCCCATGACCATTCCGGCAACATAAACTGCCATAAAACCATTTCCGTAACAGATTTCAGTGATGGAGAATGAAGCGATCGCAACCATCACAGCCAACACATAGTACAATCCATCATAATCAAAATTGATTTTATTGAAAATCCAGACACCGCATTTACCGATCCCCCAGCCGCACAATATTCCCAATGACATTTTCAGCAGGAACATCGGTATAACCCAGAAATAATAAGTCCACTCTACCGCCTGTCCGGTTGTCATTTCCTTCGACAAAACACCTACGATAAAAATAGTTAAGAAGGCAGCCATCGGATCGTTACTTCCGGATTCAAATTCCAGAAGCGGACGCAATTTCCCACGCAAGCTGACACTCTTTGAACGTAAAATCGAAAAAACTGCCGCTGCATCTGTGGAAGAAACGATCGCACCTAACAACAAACACCAGGTCATGGATATATTTTCCCCGGGCAATAATAATTTGAAAAAGAAAAATGAAAATATTCCGGTAAACAAGGCTGTCAGCAAAACACCGATGCTGGATAAGATCCCTCCGATCGTAAAGACACTCTTCACAGATTTCCATGAAGTGTCAAATCCACCGGAAAACAAAATAAATGCCATGGCTATCGACCCAAGATAATTTGCCACATGAGCATTATCAAAATTCATTCCCCCGATTCCTTCGCTGCCGGCAAGCAATCCAACAGCAAGAAACAAAAGAAGACACGGCATATTCAAAATGCCGGATATTTTACTCGACAGCAGACACAGCAAAATCAATAATGCAAATATCCCCAACCCCGTTGCCAAATCCATTTTTCTATATTTCCTTACTATTTAAATGTATGAATCCCAGTAAAACTGTCCGGTATCATTGACACCGGAAATCTATATATGTTTCCGCTCCATATTTTTTTGCAGAGCTGTATATGGAAACAGCACCATGCCCTCCTTCTTCAGCTGTTTTAAAAAACAACCGGTATCACGAAAAAATATATCCAACTTCTGTTTCAATAAATCCGGACAGTATCCCCCCATTATGATGTTTATCACATCAGCATAGAGAACTGAAAAAAGGTCCGGCACGAACAGGAATCGTTGATTTCAACAACCGGATAAAATGGCTCGACAGAGCAGTCGTGTTTTCCTGATATCCATTGCTGAAAAATGAAAAACAACTGATCTTAAAATCACAAATGGAAGAAGGATGCGAAGAGGAAAGACGCCGTAAATAATTCCGGGAATTGTTATTGACACCCCTCAGTAAAAGACGTGCAGCGTTCCGGAAAACAGCAGTTTTTTCCTGCGAATCATTGTCATTGGAAGAAATTGCCGTACTATCAAAATCCGGACAGAAAAAATCCTCCTGCGGCAAAGGATTATGCAAAACAAATGAAAATAATACTATGCAGATGAGAGCGTGCCAAAATCCACCATTACAGCATGTTTTTTCAGCATTTTTTATGATCTGCAAAAAAGAGTTTTTCATTTTCAATCCTTTCTATAATCATAATATACAATAGAACTACTCTTTTTTCAACAGGATGAGATATAATGGAAATAAAAAACGCATAAAAAAACAGCATTTTTTCAGATTTATCATAAAATATATTGCAAAATAGCATGACTGTGTTATATTGACTGAAAAGTAGAAAAACAGGAGTAAAAATGAGTTCAGTATATTGTGTGATCATGGCAGGCGGAAAGGGTGAACGTTTCTGGCCCTGCAGCCGGGAAGATACCCCGAAACAACTGCTGAATATTGTTGGCAATGAGCCAATGATCGAACAGACCGTTTTACGTTTGACACCCTTGATCCCATTTCAGAATATTCTGATCATCACGAATGCGAAACTGGTGGATAAGATGCAGGTTCTTCTGCCGCAGCTCCCGCCGGAAAATATTATCGGCGAACCTTGTGGAAAAGATACTGCCCCCTGTGTGGCTCTTGCCGCCGGGATCATCAAAGCGAAAGCGGAAAATGAAGATCCTGTCATGATCCTGCTCCCCGCAGATCATTGTATTCATAATGTGGCAAAACTGCAAAACGATCTCAAACTATGTTGTCAGACAGCCACAGAAAACAACGCACTTGTTACAATCGGGATCCCCCCGAATGCGCCAAGCCCGGATTATGGATATATCGAAAGCGAAGAACAACTCGCCCCGGCTCTGTTCAAAGTCAAACGTTTTATTGAAAAAACCACTCAGGAAAAAGCTGTAAAACTTCTGGAGTCCGGTAATTTCAAATGGAACAGCGGCATGTTTATCTGGAAAGTCAGTACAGTTCTTACAATCATGCAGCAGCATGCTCCGGATCTGGCTCAACTGGCTGAAAAAATCTCTTCTTCATGGAAAAATGGCTCTTTCGATACTGTCCTGCCGGTCGAATACGATCAATGCCGTAAAATATCGATCGACTATGCGATCATGGAAAAAGCGGATAACATCATCATGCGTGAAGCCTCTTTCGACTGGGATGATGTGGGAAACTGGATCTCTCTGCGTCATCATATTCAGACCGATGAACAGCAGAATGTGGCAATCGGAAAATTTGAATCGCTGGATACAGAAAACTGTATTGTCTATTCCTCTGATCCAGATCATCTTCTTTGTGCGATCGACATGAAAAATGCAGTCATTGTTCATACCCCGGATGCGACATTGATCTGTTCAGACAAGAGTACCGCAAAGCTCAAAGATTTTCTGAAAAAACTCAAAGAAGAAAAAGATATGCAGCGTTATCTCTGACCGGATATTTTCCGGAAGTCAAAGAGATGAAACATATTTACCGAGAGAATCGATCCAATGGATCAAGTCCTGTTTATACTTTTCAGAAAAATCAGGACATTCCGCTCCGGATATCATAGCATAGTCTAAAATTTTTTCCAGAGAAATTCTTTTTCCCGGATCATTTTCGGTTTCATCCGGTACAAACCCGGATTCGTAAAGGAATACCAGTTTTGCCGCAGCCAATGCAAAATAATTCTGATCCGGCGGAGAAGTCAGACGCGATAACAGAGTATAGAATGCCTGATAGGTCATCGGCAATTCCAGCATGGGACGGGTATGTCGGAGAAGAAATGAGGAATATTCGCAGACCGCAATATAATTTTCCGGTTGATTGGCTATCGCATCAAAAGAAATTTTCGGTTCGTGGGATTTCAGATAAAATAAAGTCGAAGCACCGGTGTTTTCTCTGAATTCAACATTCATACAACGGAACAGTCCGGCGAAAGGGAATTTTTTTGCTCCGGCAGAGCGCGCCCCTTTCAATAAAAAATCCAGACGTCCACACTCCGGGCTTATGCCGCTTACGATCAAACTGCTTTCCTGATAAGGGATTTTCCGGAGAATTATGTAATCAGTTTTTATCATAAGCAGCAGAAAAAAGCCGGCTGTTTATGCCGGCTTGATCATTTTTATTTTCTGTTCAACAACGGATAACATGTTGTTGCAATATTTTCAGCAATCGTATTAATCGTATCCGGAGCAAAGTTGCGGACATCAAATTCAGACAACACTTTCTTGCTGGAAATCATAGTGAACTGGATCTGACCGAGCAGACAACGCCGCCATGCCAAAGCCTGTACTTCTGTCAGTTCAGGATTGACACGTTTGGCAAATTCTGTCATTCTGTCTCTGGCAGGTTCCAAACGTTCAGAGGCGATTTTTGCTGATTCGGTGGTACCTTCGATCATCAACCGGACAAAAAGACGGTTCATGAATGAGGCTTTACGATTACAATGAATTTCTTTCAGATAACCTGCCACCATTTCTTTGATTGCTGTCACGATCTCTTCCGCAGAAGAATCAGCATTGCATGCTTCCAGTGGACTGACCAGTTCGAGGAAACGTTCTGCCGTGGGGAAGAAATAAGAAACTGTCGCATTAAAAAGATTTTCTTTGACGCCGAAATGGTAAATCAGAGAACCGAGACCGATTTTAGAAGCTTTTGTAATATCACGGAATGAAGTTCCTGCATATCCCTGAGACGAAAACAGCATTGCCGCAGTGTGAAGAATATTCTTCCGGGTTTCAATACCATTCACATTAAAACGAATACCGGGACGTTGTCCTTTTCCTTTTGCAACCTTCTTCATATAAATACCTCTCAGAAGTCTGTTGATTCTATAAACATTCTTAACAGAACAAAACTAAAAATGTTATCCAAATACATATATCAAGTTTCTACATGTATAATAACGATAACGTTAATATAATCAGCACAAGTGAAAATGCAAACTTTGTTTATAAAAAAACTAACAAAAAATCAACAAAAAATAAAAAAGAGACAAAATTATCCTGTTTTCTACTGAAAAAATAAAAAAAAGCGGCAAAAAACATTGAATTCAAAGTCTAAAAAAACAGCCGTCATATCATTCAAAAATGACAGACGGCTGTCTGTTTGCTGTTCAGAAAAAACAGAGATTACTTATAGAGCGGACCGAAGTTCGCGCAGGCACGGTAATCTGCACCTTCCAGATCCATGCCGAAAGCATTCCATGCGGCAGGACGGAAAATCTTGTCTTCCTCAACGTTGTGCATGCAAACAGGAATACGGAGAATAGATGCC
>JAGCNI010000057.1 GCA_017646015.1 Lentisphaeria bacterium | reverse complement strand
GTGATCCCGGAAATAAAGAAGGCATCTGCATCTTTCAATACCGAAAAATCAAATTCACCGACCCGGGCATTGGCCATGGCAGATCCCGCACGGTCATAACCCCCTTCAGCAGTGATCGGTCCCAGTCCCTGTTCCACAAAACAGAGTCCGTTACGGTCGGAATCGGTCCAGATCACATGATCCAGTCCGATCCGGTGTTTCTGCAGATCCATCCGCAGCAGCCGCCCCATCAGATCCTCTTTCATCTTGGTGATGTACTGCGTCTGAAAACCATCTGCCAATCCTCCGGCTTTCGCCAGCACATTGGCTTCACTGCCGCCTGCCAGAATGACCATATCATTCCGGTCGCCCCAGGCATTATAATCCACAGGACGGATTGCACCCAACAATTCACCAAAACCAACGATCAACTTTTTCATTTCTGCTCCTGTTGAAATCTTGCTGCGGCCATTTCCCAGGCTTCACAGACTGCATTATAATAAATATCCAGACACTCTTCCGGAGTTTTCCCCGGCAGTACCCGCATTTCAATGCTGGCAGACCCGCGCTGTTCTTTCCGGAAATAACCGGTCTTGAGTCCCATATAGAAGATCTCTGCCAATGCTTCCAGACCGTACACACCGCCTTCTGCACCGAAACCGGGATGCTTATCCCCGAATTTCGGATTGGATTTATCCAGAATACAGTTCCCCAAATGGATGTGTTCCAGATATTCCCCGGTCCCTTCCACAGCCTGAAGCAAATCTTCATGCATCAGCGGCACATGGCACATATCGATCATGCTGCCCATATTTGCAAGACCGGCGGCACGGACCTTCCGGCAGACTTCGGCAGCCTCGGCGGAAGAACCGATCAATTTGCATTTGCTCATATCCCAGTCAGTAGGTTCGATGATGACCATACAGGGAGAAGCCTCTTTGCAGAAAGCAAGATAGAACTCGTGGAGAAATCTTTTACATTCATCCCGGTTGGCAGGATCATTGGGGCCGGAATTGGTAATGATCTTTTCCGCATTGCACTCTTTGGCACGTTCCAGTTCATCAAGGTACTGTCCCAGAGATCTTTTCCGGGCACTTTCATCCATGGAAGCCGTCTCCAGTTTCGGCTCCCCCTTGCGCTGACCGATGTTGTAATAAATGATCTTGCCGGATTTCCGGATCGCTTCAGCGGCCTCCTTTGCTACTTCCCGGGGTGTCCACAGATCCACGATCTCCAGCCGGGGATCTTCCAGAAGTTTTTTCATGGTCTCCAGATGGGTCTCTGCAGAAGTTATACTGTCTGCATAAAGCAGATGATGGTTGACTCCCAGTTTTACATAATCACGCAATTTCATGATTTGGATGCCTCCGATTTGATTTTGCAATAGTCTGCCCAGGCGGCAGTCACAGAACTTGCAGTCAGGCGGACTGTTTTTTCAGAAATAAAATACTGCGGGAATTTCTTACGGAGTTTTTCCCTGTACTCACAATCCGCAAGATCGATCTCCAACGTGACCGGACCGGGAACAGTAAAAGGAGCCGGCCACTGAGAACGGTCGGCAAGGGTCGAAGCAGCTTTCCGGATCAGTTCCGCACTCTCACGGGGACTGAGACACTCAGCAGCAAATTCCCCCATCGCTTCTTTCACCGTGACCGTTTTGACGCCGGGGATCTGTTTCCGGGCTTCTTCCATACCGGCGGAATCCCCTGTCACAAACACCAGCGGAACGCCGAAATCTCCGGCGATCGCCGCTTCCATGCCGATCTCTCCCACCGAGATCCCATTGATACGGATATCCAAATTTTTGCGGGAGTAGCTGTGAGGCAGCAAAGCGCCTTCCACACCGCTTTTGGCATGGAATCCCACCATAGCCATACAATCAAAGGAGGAATCCAGCCCGCCCCAATCCGGACGGTAGGGAGGCTTTCCGCAGATCACACGCACATTGTGTTCCAGACTGCACAGATCCACATTTCTTCCATCCGTATGCTCATCGTAAATAACAATATCCTTTATTCCTCCGGAGATCAGTCCGTCAATACAGGCATTCAGATCGTTCATCAGCATCTGTTTACCGAACACTGAATTTTCAGCCTGCGCATAGGTCGTTACGCCTGTAACGCCCTCGATATCACTGCGAATCATAATTTTCACTTTGCACCACCTGTATGTATTACATTCAATTCCAATTCCAAACCGTAACGGATATGTTTACGCATAGCCTCCAAAGCCTGAGCTTCCGGCAGCGTAAAAAGATCCTGGATCAAATCACTGTGATGTGTGGTAAACCGGTAATCATTTCCCTGAAGCCATCCCCGGCTGGAGTTCGTCAGCATCATGGAGCGGAAATTCAATCTTTCGATCTCTTTCACCAGCAGTTTACTGCCGGAATATTCCACGATCCTGTGATGCAATGCCGCATGCTTTTCTGCAAAATTGCGGTACGAATCAGGATTTTCAGGTTTCATCTCGTCACAGTCTTTTGCCATTTTCAGTAACGTAACTTTGACACTTTCATCCTGTCTGTGCAGTTCAAAAAGTCTCTGTACCGCGCCCAATTCCAATACTTCGCGCATGAAATACCGGTCACGCAGAGAAGCTTCATCTTCTGCCGGGATCCGTACCCCCCATTTGGGTACATTTTCAATAAGTCCGTCATTTTCAAGCAGGCGCAAAGCACTGCGTAAAGTGACAATGGTGGCATCCACGTCATTTGCCAGACTTCGCTGCGGCAGAAATTCCCCCACGGGGAAACCGCCTGCAAGAATTTTTTCCTTCAGCTTATAATAGGTTCTTTCTTCACATGTAAGCATAACTCGCTCCATTTTTTCTTACATCCGGCTAAAATATAACTGTTATAACATATATTTCAAGATATCTCCGGAAAAAAATTCTGCTTTTTCAGATTACAGTATAATCTTGTAATTTCCGCATTACAGCCGGCAGTTTCTGTTCAGACTCAATCCGGCACAGGAAGCATAGTTTTATCCGTGATCGATATAATTGCATCCACTTCTCCTGTTCCGTTCTGTCCGTAATTTCTGTTGGCAAATTTCACCGCACCCGGACTTGTGACAGGACTCTTTGCAAAGAGCCACGATCAATGCGTGATATTCATTATAAAGTGCCACATCACAAGGCAAAACATCCATGAAAATCTTTTGCAGAAGATCATAATGCACACTGCCATCCAATCCCAGATGCCGTTGCGCAACCCGCCGCGTATAAGAATCAATAACAAATATCGGTTTATGGAAGGCATAAAGCAATATAGTGTCCGCAGTTTCCCGCCCGACACCTTTGACTGCAAGCAGATCTTTCCGCAAAGCCCATACCTCACCGGATCTTTCAAGCTCTTTTTTATGGTCAATGACAAATTGCGCCATGGCCTTTAAATAAGCACATTTCTGCTTGAAAAATCCTGCCGGACGGATCAACGATTGCAATTCAGCATCCGATGTTTCCAACACCTTCCGAGGAGACATGACATCCGCCGCAAGCAGATTACGGATCGCCTTTTCCACATTCGTCCAAGCAGTATTCTGCGTCAAAATCGCTCCACTGATGATCTCCCACCGCGTACCACTCTGACACGGCCACCAATGTTGCGGACCGCAGTGAGCCGACAGCGTATCAAAGAGCTTTCTGATTGCCCCGGAAACGCCTTTTTCAGTTCCGTTGACGGTACCTATTCCATTCTTCAACAATCTATAAGGCTCCCTGTTCTTTTTTTGCACAAATTGCTCCAATGCTTTCCGTCTTGCAACGGGAAGATTGCAACTGCCGTTCAAGGAAAACCCTTTGCAAAACTGAATAATACCGGGAATATTATTACAGGTAAGACCGTAAACCGGAACTGTTGTATCTAAAGTGTCGGCTAGCCATACCTGACGGGAAGGGTCTTGTATATACCCTGCTTTTACATGCCAGTTAGTAATATTGAGAGACGAATTCTTATTCCAAGCTACACCGTAAGAAAGTCCGACGTCTGCCAAGGCTCCTGAGTTTGTCACTTTCGATGCTGAGTCGGGGCAGCATATTACAGTTTTCAATCCTTTAGCTGTCGCAATTGTCGTCGGAAGGTATCCTAATTGCGATAATTTTTTCCCCCAGTAGGCATATCGGTCATTAGTTTCATCCGAGTAAGGACGGACAAAAAAATCTTCGGAATCGTAGGTATAACTCAAATGCGCCATCATACACTGTTTCTGATTGTTGCGACAAGTAGTGCCTCTTGCCGTTCTCCGTGCATTGCTAAGCACAGGCAGGAGCATTCCCGCCAGTATTGCAATAATGGCAATTACGACGAGGAGCTCTATAAGTGTAAATCTCCAACTACTCTTCAATGATGAGAGATGAGAGATGAGAGATGAGAGGTAAAAATCTGTTTTTGTGTCTTTTGCTTCATCGTTCTATTCCCTTCCGTTTTTTTTTCTTGTTGATTCAAATTTCGGAAACATCAATTTTGGTTTTCATGGAGAAAATTTT
>JAGCNI010000056.1 GCA_017646015.1 Lentisphaeria bacterium | reverse complement strand
TTTGTTCTTCTTCCCCTGCTTCAGGGGTATAGCCGTTTTCTGCGACCCATTTGATCGTGCCGTCAGGTTCCGCAATGATCCCGCCGCCGCCCCGGATCTGCAATTTTTCCAACAGGAGATTTATATCACCCTTGTTGAAGATAACATATTCATTTTCTTCAGCATCCGATGCGTCAACGGTAAGGGAGACGATGTTTTCAAAGGTGCTTCCGGCATCACCGGTAATATGAAAGATGCTTCCAAGTGATATGTTGAGTTTTGCTTCGCCGAGCAGATTCCCATAGATAGAGGCCCCGCCGGATAGGGTTATTGTATTGTCACCGCTGCCGACATTGATATTGCCGTAAACTGTGGAATTGTCAGTAACAGTCAACGTATCATGACCTTCCGCAAGTTCCAGATCGCCGATGACAAGAGTTTCATCTGCCAAATCGATCCGGTCGTCACCGTCGGAACCGGCAATGGCGATTTTCTTCGAGCTGTTCTCAAGAAGTTCCTCCACTGAACCGGATTTTATCTTCTCAAGGATATCGGCATTTTCAAATTGAGAAACTCCCGCATAGATAATGGCATTGCCGGTTGAAAGAGTCAACTGGGCAGCCTCTGCAAAATAAATGGCTGCCCCTTTTGTTTTTTCCTGAAAACTGCAGATAAGGTCGCCGCTGAAATCGCTGAAAGTTGTCCGGTTTCCTGTTTCGCCGAAAAAGAGCGCAAGATTACTCTCCTCCTCCTCCTTTTCTCCTTCATCAGCGTTTTGATTTTCAACATCGCCCTCTTCACTCTTTTGATCAGAGCCAAAAAGAGTCATATTGAATCCGTCAATGGTGACATTATCTTTCAATTCAAGCTCTATTCCCAGTTCCACTGCATCGGATTCCGCCAGAGCCGCATCAAAGGTAATGGTGTTATCTCCCTGCATCGTTGCGGCTTGCTGCACTGCCCGCATCAAAGTTCCGCTTCCGAAAACACGGCTGTCAGTAACTGTAAAGGTTTCCTGATATTCTGGAGAAATATCAATTACAAAACCGAAACACTCCGTTCCCAGAAATTCCTCCCGGGTGTACCACTTTGTTTCCTCCGAATCAGGCCCCCAGCCATAATTTAAATGGAACATATCCGAATCACTGTCATAGCCATCCAGTACGATTGCGTGTCCGTTGATCCCGAATGAGATCGGTTTGCCCTGTTCCAGATTTTCGATCAATATTTCAAGAGCTTCATCGGTCAATTTTTTGTCTTCCGTCAACCACAAACTGCTCTCGGCATCCTTCATCTCGGTAATATCTACATATACGGCACTTTTGAATCCGCAACGCAGAAATACATCTGCGGAAAAATATGCTTCGGTACCGAAGTTATCGGAATAAAAAGCCTTGTGAAGTACGCCGACCGAAAAATTCAATGCGGCAATATAATCTGCCGCTGCAAGAGATTTTGAATCATAGTTTTCCGCTTCAGGGTCTGTCGGGGCAGGCACAAAAACAGAAAGCTTGTCATTGATTTCTGCAAAAGATAATGTAGCGGCGTCACCACCTCCTTCAGCAGAGATATACACAGTCAGCTCAGGAATGTTGGGAAAAGAGACATAGGCATCATTTTCAGTCAGCACATCCAGTTTGATATCGTAAGAAAGGGTATGATCCCAGGCGTCATTCTGCAGATAGTAATAGATGATCTGTGTGGCAGCGGTTATCGCGCACCCTGTGTAAGAACGGGAGGTTCCCTCCGCGGATAAATCCAGAGGGGTATATTGATTGAATTCTATACCGTTTTCCAAATTCTCATTGTTGCCGCAGCCGATGACTTTGTCATATTGGGTCCAGAGCGTGGAAAGCAAATATTCTTTTTTTACAACCATAGATAAGAAGTCTCATTTTAAGTTTTTTGCAGTATGATTTCATCAATTTTACGGTATTCTTCCTCCGTAAATGTGCAATTTGCAGGAGCTTGGGCACATTCTGTGATCTGCTCACATTTGCTTGCCCCGATAAGAACAGAA
>JAGCNI010000055.1 GCA_017646015.1 Lentisphaeria bacterium | reverse complement strand
AGGCGGAGGTGTACCGCGTCCGCCCCAGCACCAGGCATTGTTGTACCAATAAAATCCACCATGATAAATCACCCGGACTCCATTGTAATAACGGTATTCGTAAGTTGTCGGCGGCGGAACCACTACCACCGGAGCAGGAGGCGGCGGGGGCGGAGGCGCCACCACAACAGGCGGTGTCACTACGGCTTTGACAAGGTTGACAATCTCTGTCGCTTTCTGGACTCCGCTTTTTTTGTGGTGATGACGCGGAGGCGGCGGGGGCTGTGCCATTATGACTGTTGCACCGAACATCAGAGCAGTTGCCGCAATCAGTTTTTTCTTCATCATGTTACTTCTCCTCTCTTAAGTATAGAACGTTTCAGGGTCGACTCTTTTGTGTCCCTCTTTATCCCTTATAACGATATTGCTTTCGTTTTATTTTTGAAATTATTTAATTTTTTAATAATTTTTTATATTTTCTGCAATTTCCGAAGCGGTTTTCACCATTTCCTCCTCCGTATTCTGCAGCCAGGTCGAGACACGAATCCCGCAAAAAGAATCCTTTTTGGAATATCCCATCGCTGTCAGAACCTTGGAACCGCCGGGAGTTTCAGACTCACAGGCACTGCCGGGAGCGATACTGATCGCAGAACCATGCAATGCACGTGTCAGAATAGCACTCTGATATGGAGGAACCAATATATGGCATATATAAGGAGACACCATTTCAGACGGCAATGTTTCCTTATAAGTGATTTTATGCTGTGAAAGATGCTGCAAAAAAATCTTTTTCAATTCTGCCGCATGAAGTCTGTTTTCCGGGAGATGCGAAAGTGCCTCCTCCAGACATTTCAGCAATGTCAGGGCTGCTGCCGGGGTACATCTTCCGCTGAAGTGATCGCCGGAACGCAATGCTCCAGCTTGTTTTGACAACTTTTTCCGGCAGAGAAATGCCGCCCCGCCCGGAGCTCCGAGTTTCTGACCGGAAAGAACCATCAGATCAGGACGGATCCCGGGATCGATTTCCAACTTGCCGACAGACTGGATCGTATCAAGCAACAGCAACGCATTTCCCGCCTGTTGGTCCAAAAGAGAACGCACGGTTTTCAAATCAGCGATCCCTCCGGTCTCGCTTTGTACATGATGCAACGCAAGCAAAGCAGTCTCCGCACGGAGCATGGCTTGCAAAGAATCCATCCGGATCCCATTCTTATCTGCCGGGCAGAATTCAAGTTTCAATCCGTGACTCCGCGCAGAACGGATCAATGCCTGTTCCAAAGCCGGATGTTCCAGAAGAGTAGTCACGATCCTGCTGCCCGGTGGAATCTGACGACATGCACATTCAACCGCAGAAGCAAGAGCCCCGGTTCCGGTATTTTCCCAGAAAACAACAGAATCAGAGGGTTGTTTCAAGATGGCAAGCAATCTTTCCGCTGCATTTCTGAGGGCTGCAGCAGAACGGCTGCCGTGGTATCCCATGGACTCCTGATTGCCCGGATACTGCAACGCACAGTCAGAGAAATACTCCAATGTCTGTGCACTGCACGGCACAGCAGCAGCATTGTCAAGATAAATGGAGCGATCCTGTAAGGCAGGCATTATTCTTCACGCACAGCGTCTTTTTCATGTTCACATTTATCACGCAAAGAAGCGATCTCTGTAACAAGACCTTCTTTGATCTCTGCGATTTTCACAGGATCATCTTCTTTTCCGATCCGCTGCTGAGCGGAAAGTTCCGCCTCAGCGATTTTGGATTTATAATAACGTTCAATGTCAGCGATCTTGTTTTTCTTCTCTTCAGAAAGGAAATTCAATTTTCCTCCGGTACGTTCCAACGCAAGTTCATAAGCACTTTTCATGATCCGATATCCTCCTCATTGATTGTAAATATCATTTCCCGGAAAATTATTTTTTGTCCTGTTTTTTATTTTTGAACGCATCCCGCAACGTTTTCTTCTGATGAGAGAACGGAACAGGCGGGAGGAAGTCAGATTCCGCAAAAACAGGATTGATCTTGAACTCTTTGAGACGGGAAATATTGACTGTATCCATCAAAGTGACAGTTGATGTTGCGGGGATCAGAATATCTTTTTCATACCGGGTATAGTCCGCCGGGATATTCACATAAAGATACTCTTCGCCCTGAGCATACATAACTGTTTCAAATCGCTGGATCAGATTGGTTCGGCTGTCGATATAGTACACATACGGAGCGATCCCCTCGATTCCGGCATCACAAATCAGACGGTACACTTTCGGGTTCTCACGGATATCCATTTCAATCGTCACATTTTTGAAAATCTTATTCAAATCCAGAGAGGGAGTTCCCATTTTCACAAACAAAGTCATCAGCTGGATCGGCATGCCATCCGGCACACGATTGACTTTTCCGGTACTGCAATCAACTTTCCAGGCTTTCCCGCCATTATAGATCTCAACAAAAGAAGGACGGTTGTCCTTGAATGTGGTGATCCGCATTTTATCCGGAGCCTGAAAACGGACTTCAGTCGCCATCACATCTTTCACGCCAGCTTTGACAACGGAAAGTTCCTGTTTCATCAAATAACTTTTGCAATTATGATATTCCATCTGCGGGTCAGTTGCCTCCGTCAAACGCTGAATCAGTTTCTCCACAGAAATATCAGCCGGTTCCAACGGAACAAGTTTCAACAACTCATTGGTCTCGCATCCCATGCAGAAACATAATACAGCGGCAACTGCCGGAAGAAAAAGTCTTTTCAGAGTATTCATCATTCTCTCCTGTGATTCAAAATCTCCGTAAATCCGATAAAACCACCTCAATATAACGCCACTATGCGGCACTTTCAAGCGTAAAAAATAAATCACGGCAGGTTTTCATAAATCAATAGAGCAAAAGTTATAAAAAACAGAATAAAATGCGATCCGCCACAATAAAAAATCACCGGCTGAAACACGGTTCAATCGCCATTTTCGTGGATCGCATTATAACGTTCCATCAATTCTTCCAGCTCAGTCGCAGACTTTTCCCACTGTTCCGATGCCATGGCAATATCAACTTCCAATTCAGCAAGCCGTTTCTGATTGCTGGCAAAATCAAATCCCTGCTGAGGAACAAGCCATTGTTCCATCAACTTGGCTTTTTCAGCTTCCGCTTCTTCCAATTTCTTTTCCCAACGGGCAGTCTCTGTTTCCAAACGGCGTTTCTCTTTGGAGAGCTCCTGACGTTTCTGTGCCCGTTCACGCCGTTTTTCTTTCTGACTGTCGCCACTCGAAACGGTCTGCCCTGCCCCGGAATCATTCGCCGATCCGGCATTCTGCTGTTCCTGTGCAAGACGTTCCATGAAGAAATCATATCCACCGGTATGCACACGGATTCCGGGCGGACGCATTTCTATGATCGTTGTCGCCACACCACGGATGAACTCAATATCATGGCTGACCACACAAACCGTTCCGGTAAAATGATTGATCGCCTGCTGCAAGGCTTCACGAGCGGCAATATCCAGATGTGTTGTCGGTTCGTCAAGAATCAGAAAATTCGGAGGATTGACAAATATACGGGCAAAACAGAGACGGATTTTTTCGCCCCCGCTCAGGACAGCACAACGTTTCTCTGCGCTGTCACCGGAAAAACCGAAAGAACCGAGGATCTCCCGGATCCGTTGCGTCGGAACCAATCCCCCCGCAGCCTCGCGGACAATATCAAATGCGCTCATTTCCGGGGTCAGCAGTTCCGCAAATTCCTGCGCCTGATACCCTGTCACAACTTTATGACCGAGGATCCGTTCGCCCTCCGTCGGAACCATGCGCCCCGCCAGCAATTTAAGAAGAGTGGTTTTTCCCATCCCGTTGTAGCCGATGATCCCGACTTTGTCGCCACGATTCAGGGAAAGATCAACATGTTCCAGAATCTTCCGGGTTCCGTCATACGAAAAAGAAAGATCCTCCAAACGCACAGTTTCCGTTCCGGAGTGAGGCGGTTCAGGAATACGGATCGTTCCTTTGAAATGCAGTTCCTGCGGCAGTTCCACATCTTCCATGCGGTCGAGTGTTTTGATCCAGGACTGTACCTGTGCCGCCTTGGATGCTTTTGCACGGAAACGGTTGATATTCCGTTCCAAACGTTCTTTTTCCCGTTCGATATTTTCCTGAGCAGCTTCCGCATGACGTTTCCGTTCCGCACGTTCCCGGATATAATAAGTATAATTGCCCGGATATTTTGTGACCCGTCCGCTGTCAACTTCCAAAGTGATATCGGTGATCGAGTTCAGCAGAAAACGGTCATGCGAAATCAAAAGTAATGTTCCGACATAACTTTTCAAACGTTTCCGCAGCCACTCCACAGCCGGAATATCCAGATAGTTTGACGGTTCGTCCAACAGCAGGATATCCGGTTCGGAAAGCAGCGTTCTTGCCATACAGGCACGCATCTGCCAGCCGCCGCTGAAAGACCCCATGGTATGTTCCAACCACGAATCGGGGAAACCAAGTCCGGCAAGAGCCGCGGCAGCTTTGTGTTTCATATCATAGCCGCCCTGCGCCTCAAAAGTACTCTGAAGACGTCCCAGTTCATTCAGTACCGGGGGTGTGTTTTCTCCGGCGGCAAGGCGTTTTTCAAGTTCATGGATCTGATCTGTGATTTTACCGAGTTCGCCATCGGCGGTACATACAAAATCGATCAATTTTTCTGCCGGATCATAAAAATCAAGCTGCTGACGCAAATATCCGAGCCGCGCACGTTTGGGAATGATCACATCCCCTTTGTCCGCAGAAATTTCTCCGCAAAGGATCTGAAACAGTGTCGTCTTCCCCGTTCCGTTGGGTCCCACAACACCGACCCGTTCACCTTCGTTGATCCGGAAAGATACATTATTGAAAATGTCCTGTTTTCCGTAACTTTTGCAAATACCCGTAAAATCGATCATAATGCTGACAGCTTATTTTTTGAAGATCCGGTCTGAATCTCATTACGCATTTTCTGCTTCTGCCTTGGCTGCGGCAGCTTTGGCATAACGGTTTTTCTTACGTTCCAGTTCACTCAAATACTGTTTCCGCAAACGGATACTCTGCGGTGTGACTTCCACATATTCATCATCTGCGATGTATTCAAGGGATTCTTCAAGACTCATCTTCGCCGGGGGAGCCACACGGACATAGTGGTCGGAACCGGCAGCACGCATATTTGTCAATTTCTTGGCACGCTGCACATTGACTTCGATATCTCCTTCTTTGCAGTGTTCCCCGACGATCATACCTTCATAACATTCCACCCCGGCTTCCACGAAAAATGTTCCGCGCTGCTGCAAGCCTTCCAGTGCATACTGGACAGCTTTGCCGCCTGCCATACTGATCATCACACCGTTGACACGCTGAGGAATATCCCCTTTGAACGGTTCATAATGGTCAAACAGATGAGACATGATCGCTTCACCGCCGGTGGCGTTCATGACTTTGGTACGCAATCCGATCAAACCGCGTGTGGGAATGTGGAACTGAACCAACTGACGGCTGGTATGAGTTTCCATGCTGACCATCTCACCACGGCGTGCTCCGACCAACTCGATCACTTTTCCGGCTGTTCCATCCGGCAGGTCAATGGTCAGAAGCTCAACAGGTTCACATTTTCTGCCGTCGATCTCTTTTGTGATCACATGCGGCTGGGAAACCATCAGTTCATATCCCTCACGACGCATGTTTTCAACCAGAATGGAAATATGCAGCACACCACGACCGCTTACATTGAACGCATCCGGGCCGATCTGATCCACTTTCAGAGCCACATCTCTTTCCGCTTCTTTCAAAAGACGTTCGCGGATATGACGGCTGCTGACGTATTTGCCTTCTTTGCCGAAAAGCGGAGAATCATTCACCTTGAAGGTCATGGAAAGAGTCGGTTCATCAATTGCGATCGGCGGCATTTTTTCAGGATTGGAAGCACTGGCGATCGTATCACTGATGTCAATACCTTCAATACCGGCAAGTGCACAAAGATCACCGCAACGGACTTCTGTGGCTTCCTTACGGGAAACACCTTCAAAAGTGAAAAGCTGTTTGAGCTGGATCGACTTGGTCGTTCCGTCACGTTTGATCATGACCATCGGCTCATTGAATTTCAATGTCCCGCGGTTCACACGCCCGATCCCGATACGGCCGACATAATCATTGTAGTCAAGTGTTGTCACCTGAAGCTGAAAATCCCCATCTTTCACCGGAGTCGGCGGGATATATTTGATAATTGCATCCATCAAAGGCAGGATCGAATCGCGGGAACCGTTTTCCAGATCTTCTGTTGCCCAACCGTCACGACCGCTGGCATACAACACAGGGAAATCCAACTGTTCTTCAGTTGCATTCAAGTCGATGAACAAATCAAAAACTTTATTCAGAACATCATCAGGGCGTGCATCCGGACGGTCAATCTTATTGATAATAACCACCGGTTTCAAATTCAGTTTCAGAGCTTTATCCAAAACGAAACGGGTCTGCGGCAACGGTCCTTCCGCGGAGTCAACCAACAGAAGCACCCCGTCTGCCATATTCAGAACACGTTCCACCTGACCGCCGAAGTCACTGTGCCCGGGAGTATCAATAATATTGATCTTGCAGTCTTTGTAGGTCACACTGATATTTTTCGCCAGAATCGTGATTCCACGTTCCCGTTCGATATCATTGTTATCCAGAAAACGCTGATGCATTTCCTGATTTTCCCGAAAGATCTTAGCCTGTTTGATAATCTCATCGACCAAAGTGGTTTTTCCATGGTCAACGTGTGCAATAATAGCAATGTTTCTGATTTCCTGCATAACTTTCCAAATCCTTTGATTTTTTCGATAACTTATTAATATAGCACATTTTTTTGAAAAAAACAAGATGTCAAAACTATTTTTAGAAGGGAAGAATATTGTTTTCAGTGAAAAAAAACTCTTTTTTACAGTAAATAATTCAAAAAGAACTTGCAAATTTTAAAAAAGAGGTCATATTACAGAGATATTTTCCAATCAAATCCGGAGAGATGGCTGAGTGGCCGAAGGCGGCGGTCTCGAAAACCGTTATACCCTTTCGGGTATCAGGGGTTCAAATCCCCTTCTCTCCGCCATTTTTATTTTAAACAAAAATGAAAGCAGCAAACAAGGCCGCAAAGGCTGATCTGAAGCGGAGATTGCTGGAACATCAAAACGGCAAACCTCAATTCATCTCAAGAGGAATCCCCCCGGTTTTCAAGATTCAAAGACAACTAATCCATACCCATCAAATCTTGGAATTATTACATGGCAATAATGCTATCGCCTCTTTCCGGGTTCCGGGAAAAATCTTTAAGGAACTGATTACACCTCCTCCGATAAAAAAAAATCCGCAACTCATAAAATTTTCAAAGAGTTGCGGATTTATAATTTTTAAACCGAAAAAATCATTTCTTTTCAATGCAGCCGTGTCCAGCCAATTCTTCAGCATAGTAGGAACTGCGAACCAACGGACCGCTTGCAACATGGGTAAATCCTATCTCTCTGGCATATTT
>JAGCNI010000054.1 GCA_017646015.1 Lentisphaeria bacterium | reverse complement strand
TCCGGAATCCGACCAGAGCAATGATCAATACAAGAATGAACAGAGCCGACATTCCGATCAGACGGTCGAGAGCGACAGTTGTGATTCCCTCGACCCGTTTGCCGGATTTTGTTTCTGCTGCCAGGATCGCCGCTTTGATCACATCACCGCCCAATGCGCCGCCGGGCATGAAAAGAGAAAATGCAGTTCCCTGAAAGGAGAGAAGAATTGCTCTGTGCAGCGGCATATCGATTCCCTGTGCACCCAACAGGAGTTTCCAACGCCATGCTCCGCTGCTGACTTGCAGACTCATCAACAGAATCGCAGCCGCAAGGCTTATCAGGATATTGGTAAGGTCAAGTTCCTGAAGTTTATCAATTCTGATCCGCATGATCAGCCAGCCCAACAGAGCAAAAGCGATCACAAGACGGAGTGTTGTAAAAAGAATACGTTTGATTTTTGATTTTTTTTCCTGATCCATGATATTTCCTGAATAGATTCAAAACTACTGATTTTTTACAGGAAACGGATTTTATGATCCCGTTTCCTGTTTTTCAAAGTCCTTTGAAAAATTTTTTATTTCAGCAAAGCGGGGTTGCTTGCAAGCTTGTGACACAAATCACTCAACGCATAGGGCAATGTGTTTTTCATGACATTTTCCTGATACGTCTTGCAGGGAAGTCCGGGCATATAACGGAAGCTGGAGGGAGTGTTGACAACATGTCCGCTGAGAGTATGATTCCAAATCACTTTTCCTGCGGGGGTGATCAAAAGCATGTTGACTGTCATCTGGGTCTGAATACGGGTCACAAACGGGATCCAGGTATTGATATTGACATTGGAGGAGAGCCATTCCAGTTTCAGAGTATAAGTGCCTTTTGTATTGACAGTATTCATTTTGACCTGTTTGAACAATTTTGCATTCTGCAGATATTCAGTTGTATAACGTGCGAGGTCAATTGTCCGCTTGAAGAAATATTCCGGTCTGATCATGTTGGTTGTACCGCTGCGATGAGCGTAACGGGGATCCCGTTTGTCATCGAGGATCACATTGACGAGCATATTGTTCATTCCCGGAGCGGCTTTGATTACGGGTACAGTTGCGACGGTTGCGGCAGATTCTGCTTTTGCCGGAGCTGAGTGGGAGCGGCAGCTGGCGGTGAAGAGCATCATACCGGTGAGAGCCAGAAGAGCGATTGTGTTGTGTTTCATTGTTTGTTCCTTTCTTTTTTGTGTTTATTGGGTTTTTGTTGTATCCTGTTGTGTATTTTGTTCAAATTCAGCCGGATAGCCGAGGATGAAAGTGATTTTCTGCATACCATGCAGGAGGGTATAGGCTCCTGTTTCAAAATAGTAATCCGGATATTTTTCCCGCAGGGGTGCAAGAATCGTTTCTATTTCGCTGATTTTATACGCACGCATCCGGGAAATGGTTCCGTCGATAAATACAATCAGTGGAGCGATCGGCAGCAGATAAATGAAGAGAAGATGTTTCCAACTGAATGATTTTGAAAACAATGTTGCGATCCACATCATGGGGGGCAGGAAGATATTGGGGAGGATATCCCGGAACCAGCGGCGTTGGGATACATCAAAAAAGGAGATGACTTTCCGGTGGGATGCCGCTGTTTCAAAGATTTCAGCAAGTTCTTCTTCATCGAAATGATGCAATGCGGAAAACATGGTGAACAATGCATCAAAACGGGTGATCGCATCATTTGCGGCTAAAGGTTCCTGCCAGTAGGAGACTGCCGGATGATCCGATTCAAAATAAATCTTGTTCGGATAAAGATCTGTCTTATAGGCTTTCAGATCGGGGAATTGCTGTGTCAATTTTTTCATGAAGAGAGGGATATATTCCCCCGCTCCGGAACAGAGGTCAACGATCAGCCGGACTCCGGTTTTCTGAATGACAGCACCCATTTTATCCTGAGCCTGTTCATAGACACCCATTTTCCAGATGATGCTGAGAAATTCTGTCAGACAATCCCGGAAGAATTCCGGACACCATGACATTTCATGTATTTCTTTCCACTTCAGACGCTTCATTTTCTGATGATCTTTCCACTTGCTGTTTTTTGGAGTTTTTCAATGAATTCAAAATTTTTCGGTACTTTGTATTCTGACATTTTACCATAACAGAATGAACGGAGTTCCCGGATCAGTTCCGGTGATTCCGTATAACCTTGTTTTAATACGATTTTTGCCGACGGGAATTCACCCCATCCGGCAGTCTTGATCCCGTACACACATACATCTGCCACTGCCTGATGCTGCTGAAGAATATCTTCCACTTCATACGGAAAAATTTTCATTCCGGCAAAGATGATCACATTTTTGGAACGTCCGGCAATAAAAAGATAACGTTCCGGATCAAGGTATCCGAGATCGCCTGTTACAAAATAGCCATCGCGGCAGACATCCTCCCGCAGACGGAACGGGGAGAGGTACGCATCAAACATACCTGGTCCGCGAATCAGAATTTCACCGATCCCGTTGCTGTCCGCATTATCGATTCTGACTTCATACGCATCCTGCAGTCTGCCGACAGAATCCATTTTATCTGCATCCATCTGATTGATACAGGGCAGTCCGATTTCAATGATCCCGTATGCCTGATTCAGCGGGATCCCGAATTTTCTGCGGAATGCCTCCCCGGTTTCCTGCGG
This sequence comes from Lentisphaeria bacterium, assembly GCA_017646015.1. GTDB lineage: Bacteria > Verrucomicrobiota > Lentisphaeria > Victivallales > UBA1829 > SIG94. The sequence goes on along the minus strand of JAGCNI010000054.1, from coordinate 56,941 downwards.
AAGTTTCATGGCAGTTGAAACGGCTTGTTTCAGTTGTTTGAACATCTCCGGCGTATAATCGGCAGCCATGGTCATGATCTGATAATGATAAGGGGTCGCATAGAGCAGTGTAAATGGATATTGCTGCATCAGTTGTGCCATGGAGCGTTCCACCGGTTTCCCGCAGATCACAATATTGGCTCCTCTCCGCAGGAAAAGCAGGATCGTGACCACAAAATGAAATGCCATATCCAGAACCCATAACACATGTTCTCCGCGTTCAATTTTCAATCCGCGGCAGGCAGAGGTCCGCTCCAATACGGAACGGTGAGAAAGGATTACTCCCTTATTGTCTCCGGTCGTTCCGGAGGAAAAACGGATAAAAGCCGGCGGTTGATTTTCCGGAAGCGGCGGAACTGTTTTTTCTCCCGCTGTTCCGGTAAGTTTCTGACAGTGAAAATCATTGGAAAGCGGGAGCCATTCTGTACGGAGCGGATTATATTTATTTTCGGCAATCAGCCAATCCATCGGTACAGCCTGAACCATTCTGTCCAATTCCGTTGAAACAGCCCGTGTGGAAAGGGGGATGATCGCTGCATTCAGTTTCAGTATTGCAAGACTGTAAACGATATAGTGATAGGAATCATCGGCAATAAAACCGCATCGGTCATACGGCGCAATTCCCCGGGCGGAGAGTTCCGCTGCTGTCTTTTCCACATCGGCAAAGAGTTCCGGATAGGAATAACTGCGGTCGTTTTCGGTGACAGCGATTCCTGTGTAACCCCGGTTTTCTTCTGTGATGACAGTATAGATATTCATTGCAATTCCTCCTCCAGAGTCCTATTGAAAAGATTGACGAATTGCGTATAATCATCAGAGCGGAAAATACCGCGTTCCGAGATCGTCAGATTCAGCCCATTGCAGTTATTGACAAAGAATCCCAACGGACAGCCTGCCGGCATGACCGGGCAGTGATAGAAATTCTGTGCATTGAAAATATCAGAAACATTACTGTTCAGATAACTGAACATCATTGTTCCCAGAGTTTGTCCCGGATGACGCCGTACCACCGGATCAATTCCGAAATAGGGAATATAACGCATGGCTTCAGCCGCATCCCGGAACATTTCCGGAACACGTTCTGCCAATGCCGTCATGTAAAGAGCACGCAAAGACTGAACTGTTTCTGTAAGTGTTCTTTGCAGAACCGTGCGGGGTACAGTCAACGGCATCAAACTCCATTGATTGAAGAAGATACTGCCGTTCAGACCCCGTTTATTTCTCAGATCGACAGACATCGGGATCATGATATATTCCCCCGGCAGCTCCTGTTTTCTGAATTGTTTTTCCATTCCCTGCAACAGAAGAGCCAACAGCCAGATCGAAAAGGAGAAAGGTCCATATTTCTGATCGATTTTTTTCTGAAGCAGTGTCAGTTTTTCCGCAGAGATCCGGAGAATATGATAACGGACAGCCGTTTCTTTCCGCGGAGTTGGGATCCGGCAGATGGATTTCTGATTGATCTCTTTCATATAATTTCCCATCTTGACACCAGCCTGACGGATGGTCTGCCAGTCTGTCGTTGGATATTGCAGTTCTGCGAGATGAAAATCGCCATTCCCGGCTGCTTTCCGGAGAAATTCTTCTGCTCCGATCCCGTCAAAAAGCAAATGAGAAAAAGAACATGCCAGAATCAATTTCTGCGGAGTTCTGACTGGAGTGATCCTGACTGTACAGGCGGAGGGCAGGGGGCGGGTAAGCATGATATCCCGGATCGCCTCCCAATCCTGACAGGGAATTTCATCTTCAAGGCGGATCCCTGCGGTATTGTGTTCTGCCGGATACCATTTCGGATACCATTGCAGTCCGCGTTTTACTCTGCCGCCTGCCAATTTTTGCAAATCCTCCTGATCCAGAGTGTGACGGAGCTGTTCCAGTGCGGTCGTATTGCAGGCAAGTTCCAGTACAATGGAGAAAAAATTTGACCTTTCAGGAAGGCATCGGCTTTTCCGGCTGACATAGGAGATCATCCAGTCAATTCCGGAGAGTGGGATCGGCTGCAGAGAGGGACGGTTCATGAATGGAGAACCTCCCGGATCCGTTCCGCCAACGCATTGACATCTTTCAGAAATGAGGGGGAAAGACCTTCCGAGAGAAAGTCGATCGACCACTCTTTTTTGATGAAGATCAGCAGTTCCAGAAAACTCATGGAGTCGATACCATTTTCGCCCAGAGGTGCATCCGGACAGATATTTTCAATAGGACGGCGTGTGATCAATGCGATTTCTGCACAGAGTTTCTGCAGAATTTCCTGTTCTGTGATATTGCTCATATTATTGCTCCTGTTGATTGATAACGGTAATTTGTTGGATCAGGTCATCCGCAGTGATCTGCTTTGCATTGGGGTCATCCGGTTCTGAACTGAGCCAGAGTGCATGTGTCGGAAGAAAACGCTGCAATCCGGTCATGCTGCTGATCTCCTGCGAAAATGGTATATCTTCATCCGAAAAAATCAGCAGAATATTCTCACAACTCCCGGTTGCCAGCCATGATGCCGCTGTACGGATGGAGGATTCTATGATCCGGCTGAATCCACAGAGACTCAATGCCGGACCATGACAACCCAGATAACGGGAAAGGTAGGCGGTCGGTGCATTGAAGACTCCGTGCGAAAAATATTTCGGACTGACCTGATCCGGCGTATAGTCCATCAAATCATTCATGAAATGTACGATCTGTCCCATCGGTCCGAGGTGGGAAACATAGAGAATTCCCATCCGCGGCAGTTTTTCTGTCGGGATCTCAAGTGAATCTGCGGTTTGCAGCAGATGCAGAAAATATTCCGGAAGACGCGGGATTTCATATTTCCGTTTGATCTCAGCATACGCTTTCTGTCCGGAATACTGCACTCCGGAGATGATTTTATTCAGATACATGTTTCACCTGCCTGTTCTACGATCAATGCTGTATTGCATCCTCCGAAAGCCAGAGAGGTGGACATCGCTGTTCCGGCGGAGATCATTGTTTCCTGCAATACCGGAGGAACCGGGAACGCCGGATCCGGTTCGGTACATCCGATCCCGGCAGGAATTTTCTGTTCCTGCAAACAGATCATTGTAAAGATCAATTCAATAACTCCGGATGCTCCGAGGGTGTGTCCGGTAAGACCTTTGGTCGAGAAATAAAGGAACGGTGCATGATCGCTCAATCGTGCAAAGGTCGTTGCTTCACAGGCATCATTCGCCGGAGTCCCTGTCCCGTGGGCATTGATAAATGCCAGAGAGGAGAACGGCAGTTCTGCTGTTTCCAGAGCTCGGCGTATGGCAAGTTCCAGCCCGATTCCCTCCGGATGCGGAGCTGTCATGTGATACGCATCGTTGGCTGAACCCCAACCACGCAATCTGAAAAACGGAGTCTGTCGATTCCGTTTCAGGGAGCTTTCACTTTGCAGGATCACACATCCGATCCCTTCGCCGACAGTCATTCCATCACGATTCTTGTCAAATGGTCTGCACAAATCTGTCGAGGCTGCACTCAACGTATAAAAACCCGCCAGAGTCATAAGTGTTACAAGATCCACTCCGACGACAGCAACGATATCGCAAAGATCTTCCTTTATCCAATGGGCTGCTGTAACAACTGCATCCGCTCCGGAAACACAGGTATTGGATATTGTCAGTGCCATGCCCGCCGGATCATACTCCCGGATCAAACGTTCTGCCACTGTATCCTGCACAAAATGACGGATCGAGCCCGGGGGTTGTGTGCCCTGACGCATTGCTTCATAGAAAGAACGATCTGCAAATTGAACATCCCCGGTCGTACCGATAATACAGCCGAAACGTTCTGTTTCAGGAATTTTTCCGGTTGCCGGAAAAGAGTTTTTCAGCGCATCAGCCACTGCTTCTCTGCACAGTTTTTCACAAGCTTCGTGGACATCGCCCCGTTCATCATAATCCTGCAGGGTGAAGAAAGGAATATTGAGTTGCTGATGGTGTCTGTGATTGCCCCGTTCTCCAGCAAACAGAGCTTTTCTGACTTCCTCCCATCCTTTGCCGGCGGCACAGTTTACAGAACATCCGCTGATATAAATCTTTTCGTTGTTCATTGTTTTTCCTCCCAGACATTTTCAAGCAGGAAGCATTGATGCGGATATTTCATACACAGCATTTCCAGCTTTTTGACATATTGTTGAATATACGGGATCAGAGAGTTGCGATCCCGTCCATTCATTTGCGGATACATGGCAGTTCCCAGTTCCATTTTGAAGGTCTGACTTTTTCCGTTCCAAACTGCAAACATGGAAAGAAGCGGACTTCCGGCTCTTGCTGCAAGGTAGAATCCTGCGACAGGAAAATATGCCGGTGCTCCGAGAAATTCCACTTTCACCGGATTCGTCTCATGACATCTGTCTCCCATGATCGCTACATTTTCATGTTCGTTCAAGGCTCCCTGCAAATAAGTCAGACTGCCCGGACCCGCAGGAACCATGGTGATCTTTTCCATGCGCGGATCACGGTGGAGAACTCCCATCTTATTGATATTTGCATTGACATCCTGCTGTGCCATTACATTCAAACGGTTCTGGCTTACATCAATATTGAACATGGATGCCTGCCACGGACCGAAATGGGAATAGAGAACCACAAAACCATCCGTGGAATAACGGATTTTCCGGGACTCCTCATCTTCATAAATAACCTCGATCATGCCACCTGTCTGACGGTATATTTCCTGCAGAACAAGAGTACAGCCCTGTGCTGCAAAAATTGCCCAGATATGATAAAATTCCATGACCTTCCCGCATTCGGGGAAACGGTGTTTGACATAGGGCAGGACTTTTTTCCGCGCACTCCTGTCAAACAGCGCATAGAAAAAGGTGATGATCCATACCATGATCCGGGTATGTGTGAAGCCGAATAATTTCAGAAAAATCTGAAAGAAACGGATCCCCGCTTTATTGCCGCGGGTATCACTCAAGCGTTTTTCTTCCTGTGCCATATCAGCAATTCTCCTTTTTTCTGAAACGCAGAATGGTTTTGACTGAAACATAAGTCAGCAGTCCGGTCACAATACTCCAGAATGGAGCCAGGATCAAACTGCCCAGCAGCCATTCAAAAATCCGCAGATGCAGCTCCTCTCCGGCAGTCTTCCACGAGAACTCCGTCAGAAATCTTCCGTAACGCAGATAATATCCCAGTTCAATACAGAGAAACGGCGAGAAGGGCGGCATGAATAAATTTTGGATCGCGATCGCCATGATCTTGTTCAGATGCAGACGAAGCGAAAAGAACAGAATGACCGGCGTATGACAGCCGATCAGGGGCAGTACCGCACAGAAAGTTCCCACTGCTGCCGAAATCGCCAACCCTTCTGCTGTGCAATTTTCTTTCAGCAGGTAAGAGAATAATTCCCGCGGGCGGAAAATCGAAAACGGCAATTCCTGTTTGACCAGTTTTTTCCGGGGGATCGGCAAAAGTCTTTCTCCCACCAGTCTTGCATGGATCAGACTGATCAATACATTGTCTCGTCCCGGACGGAAATGTGAGACCCGTGTTTCCGGAGTGAAATATTCCACCCGTATGGGAACATCGTGAAATCTCAATCCTGCCCATGCCGCACGGACAATGATTTCTGTTTCCCAATCATAGCGGGTTGCAATGCAGTGCAGTTGAGTGATCAGGGGCAGGGGATATGCGCGGAATCCGCTTTGACAATCTCCCACGGTTTTACCCGTTTCGATTTTCATCCAGAAATTGGCGATTTTTCTGCCTTTGATGGAACGTTCCGGAATATTTTTCTGTGTAAAATCCCGGCATCCGATCAGAATACTCAGGGGATCTTTCTGCATTTCCGGGATAAATGCGGGAATATCCTCCGGAAAATGTTGTCCGTCTGCATCCAAAGTCAGCATCCAGTAGATTTCCGGTTTCCCGCTCAAATATCGCAAAGCTGTTTGAATGGCAACTCCTTTTCCGAGATTTTTCTCATGGCGCAATAAGGTGATTTGCAATCCGGCAAGCAATTCCGATATATTGCAATCCGTGCAGCCGTCATCGACCACGACCACTTCACGGCAATGCTGCTGCAATGCCCGTTCCACCACAGAACGCAAAGTCCCTGCATTATTATAAACACAGATCACAATCCCGGTTTGACTCAACGGATCTTGATTCATTGACCTTCTCCCATAAATTCTCTGAAATTCAGATAGCCGATCTTGTGAACAGTTCTCAGAAATTTATCCTGATCGTTGGGCGGATAAATGATTCCGGGAGTATCTTTGAACGCTTCCAGCAGCATGTTGTGCACGGTCGCCTGATCCAAGCCTTTTTCAAAAAAATAAAGCGAAGAGATCCCGTTCCAGTCCGATGGGATCGCTCCCTGTTTTTCTGCATAACGGTATAAGGCTGTTTCCGGCAGAACTCGCACCCCGGAGAAGACTCCGGTAAAGGAGGGCGCAAGTTTTTTCAGATTTTCGATCCCTTCCCGGATCGTGTCATATGTTTCCAGTGGACCGCAGAACATGACAGAACTGAATACACGGATTTTCAATTCCTGCATTTTCCGGACACAATGCAGTGCCTGATCAAAGGTGAAATCTTTTCCCATTCCTTTCAAGGTCGTATCACTTGCCGCATCGATCCCGATTTCGGTCAGCAACATTCCGCTGTCATAAAGAAATTCAATATCTTCATCGCTCAAACCGCCGGGTGTGATAAAACAGTTGAACGGAACAGCTCCGCAACGGGCTTTCATCGCTTTGAGAAATTCTTTATATTCCCCGCAGGGATCATTGAAGATCGAGTCCACGAAAAAGAAAAGACAGTCCGGATATTTCTTATGATAATATTCAATTTGATCAACGATCGTGTCGATCTCCCGCTGACGGATTTTTTTCCCTTCCAGAGCGGGATAAGTACAGTACACACAGTTACAGGGACATCCCCGTTTTGTCTGGATCGGAATGGTATGCGTGTATTTGATATGATATTCCAGAATGGCATCATCATACAACGGTGCAAGCTGTCGGGAGGGAACACCCCGGATCAGACGGGGCGGAGTTTCCCCTTTCCGGAAAATCTCTGTAAACTGCCGGATCGCTTCTTCGCTTTCGCCGATGATCCCGTAATCCGCTCCGCTGCATTCCAGAATGACTTCCGGCAGTAATGTGAAACCGGATCCGCCCAGAAGAATTTTGGCAGAACAACATTCACGGCACAGGGCTGTGATCTTCAATGTCGTTTTGACAAGATCTGCATTGGGACATACACTGTTGACAGTATCAATGTTGCGGATACTGATCCCGACAAGATCATAGTCGTTGTCGGTCAGCAGCTTTCGTATTCCATCCAGTTTGTGCAGCATGATGTCTGCCTGAGAAACTTCGCATCCGGCTTCCTGAAAAGCACGGGCGGCAACACTCATCCCCAAAGGATATACCTGATAGGGTTCAACACATTCATTGGCTGATATCAGCAGGATTTTCATTCCAGACCTCCAGTTATTTCCCGGAGCATTTCAGGGAAACGTTCTTCTGTTCCTTTTTCGAGGAGCAGACAACGGGTATGAGTCAGATTGACAGCACACAAAAGAACTCTGTCGCAATCCGATTCGTAAAAATACAATTCCTGATATAACGCCTCCGCATCTTTCCCCGGATCCAGATAAAGCACCGGACCGCGGACTCCCAACGTAATGGCAACTTCACACAAGGGAGTCGATGCAAGAGTTCCGACAAAATAATGACCTCTGCCACTGATTCTGCCGTTCAGATCATAATCATTCCAGTAACGCAGATTTTCCGGATGGGAACCGGATCTTCCGATTCCGAGGATCCCCGTTTTTTCCGGATCGATTTCACGGATCCCGGCATCCTGTAAAGCCAGCAATGCAGCAATGACAGATGTCGCGGAACGTCCACCGATACGGTTGAATTTTTCCTCCTTGTGCAGAAATTTCTGCGATCCAGCGATTGTTTCATCATATAATTTCCGTAAGGTTTCTGCCGAAAATGTTTTATCCTGTATCAGCATTTCTGCTGTGACATTTTCTATCAGAGCTCCGCCGGAGATTTTCCATTGTATTTTTTTCATTTTTCCACTCCCGTGATGAGGAGAGCCGCATTCAATCCGCCGAATCCGGCATTGAGAGATAACAGGGAAGATGTACGGAGTTCCTGAGCTTGTGCCGAAACATATTTTTCAGCTCCCGGCTGCGGTGTGATCAGATTGGTTTGTGGAAACAGACATTTTTCTTCCAGGGCTTTGACCGCACATCCCAGCTGGATCAATCCGGATGCCGCAAGAAGATGACCCGTGCCGCCTTTGACAGATGCCAACGGCATGGGATCCGGAAAGAGTTTCTGCATTGCCGCAATTTCCATACTGTCATTCAAAACTGTTCCAGTGCCATGCCCGATCACACCTCCCACCGTGGAGAGATCGCCCATTATCATTGCCAGCTGCATCGCCTTTGCCATCATGCTTCCCTCCGGATCCGGTGCCGCCGCATGAAATGCATCGGTTGTCAGTCCATAGCCGGCAATCGTTCCGCAGGGTGTCCAACCATATTTCCTGAGTGCTCTTTCCGAAGCCAAGAGCACGATCCCCGCCGCATCACCCAGAAGTAATCCGTCATGGGCAGCATCATAAGGTCGGCATGTGCCGGTTGTCATGGCATTGACAGAGGCAAAGCCGGAATAAACAAATTCACTGACAAGATCGCATCCGATGACCAGGATCTGTTCTGTAAAACCTGCATCGATCGCTGCCGCCGCTCTTGCCAACGCCATATTCCCGGACGCACAGGCTCCAGAATAAATACGATGTCCGCCTCTCAATCCCAATTCACGCATCAGCGGTTCTGTCAACACTTCCGCAGTCCATTTCTTTTCCGGATTTTCCAGCGCATTGATTTCTCCCTGAGTCAGTGAAAAATAAACCGGAGTATCCACCGGCACTTCCGGCAGTTGTCTGGTCAGATACAGAATCGAATCTTTTGCCGGTTCCGATGCAGAGAAGCCATATCTTTCCGGAAAACAGGCAGCCTGTTGCGGCAAATCTTCCGCAACCGCAAACCGCGTGATCGGACGGAATGCAGAAACACCGGACATCAGTTGTTTCCAACATTCATTGAACCCGTGTCCGTATCCGGTAAGACAATCCAGATGAACGATATAAACAGTTTCAGTCACGGTAAAATTCCCCCGCGATCCATTTTTTCTTGCAATCTTCCCAAATCGGCGGTGAACACCAGAGCGCATTTCTGGTGGCAAGGTCGATAAACATCTGTACGATCGTTGCACGACAGGCAATTTCACCTTTTTCATTCTGAATACTCAATTCAAAATTCAACCGGGGGCCATCATGCCAATGCAGCTTGGCTGTGGTCTGAATGGTCTCATCCAGATACAGCGGAATTTTATAATCGATATGCAGTTGTGCCAACGGGGTTCCCACTCCTGCCTGATGCAGTTGATGAGGAGACATCCCGAGTTTGTGGAGCAGTTCTGTCACAGCCTGTTCAAAATAGACAGGATAATTTCCATGCCAGACAATTCCCAGGGCATCTGTTTCATTGAAATAGATCCTGTGTGAGACTGTTGTTTCCACCGGACGGGGTGCGCCTTCCGGATCTTTGAAAACAGTGTTTCTTGCTTTCATGCGTATTTCTCCAGTGTCAGTTTCACCTGACTGAGTTTATTACTGGCATCATCCGTGAAAATCACATCTCCGGTGATATTTTCTGTGTTATCCGTAAACTTTCCTGAGATATGAAGAGTGACTCCCGGAAATGCAGGCTGAAAAAATTTAGTCCGTTTCAATGCAGTCAGGATCAATGTTTTATTCAGAGCCTTGCAGGCAAAACGTTCTGCAATTACCGGATAGGTGATTCCCGGCAGGATCGGTTCATCCGGAAAATGCCCGCGGAAAGCAACAAAGTCGCTGTCAATATGGAGCAACGCTCTGTAACTGCCGGATTCTGTTTCCAGCAGTTGAAGATTTCTGTCAACCATTTCAGGAACATTCATATTGTTTCCCCTTTCCTGTTTCCATTAAAATACCGTAAGTCTGATTCCCGCCCGCAGCAGGGTGCCGGATTCATAGGTGTACGGAATTTCTCCCCGGATCTGTTCCGGATAGATCCGGATCTCCCAATCTTTTTTTTCTGTATCGCAAGTGATTTTCATCATCTGCGGTTTTTTACCCGAATAATATACAGCATAAATCCCCTTTCCGCAAATTTTTGCATTGAGTTGCAGTACATCTTTTTGCATTTTTCTTTGTTGAAATGGTTCGGAAAGCTCCGGAATGTAGAAAAATGAAGAAATTGCATCATATAAAAAGTTGGAAATCCGCTTTTCCTGTTCTCCGCTGATGATTGCTTTCTGCCATTTGTAATGCAATAAACCTTTCCGGTTTCCCTCCAATTCAAAAAGCCGGAATCCTGCCGGATTCATTCCGTAGATCACACATTTTTCCGGAGTAACTTCGCCAGCCAGCAGAAATGTTACACTGCCAAAATAATAATCCACAACTGCTGTCGCCTGAAATGCGCCTGATTTTGATACCGGATCGGATATTTTGATATTTTCCGGAAGAGATTCGTACTGCTGTTCCCCGAATGGTTTGTATGTACATCCGCTGAAAAGAGTCAGAGCAAATATACAGATCACAATGAGTCCGCTTGTTTTTCCACTGTGTTTTTTCTGAAGAAACGGCAGAATGATATAGACCGATACGCTCCATGCCGCAAGGATTCCGGCGATGATCGTCAACCCCGCTGCACGGAGCATCGGATGTTGTGTGAAAATAACTGTCATGCCGCCGGCTGCCGTGGTGATCGCTGAAAAAGTGACTGCATTGAAGATCCCCTGAAAATCCTGACTTTGTTCCGAAATCAGCAGCAATCCGTAGTCCACAGAGATCCCGACCGTGATGATGCACGAAACACCCACTGCCAGCGTAACATTCATTCCCGCCAAACCATGCAGCCCGATGATCGCAAGCAAACTGAAATACATCGGGAAAAAAGAGAGAAGGATTTTTTTGAGTGATCGCAGGAATATCCCCATGATACACAGGATCAGTATAATGATCCAGGGAATCAGTTGCGGCAGATTTCCTGTAATATCGCGGAACATTCCATTCAATACACTTTTTTCAGAGAGCACGATCGCAGAACTTTTCTGTCGCAGAACTTTATCATGGCGGAGATCTGCCATGGCAATACCATAAAATCCGTTTTCATTTTCACTGAACATCGACCGTTTCGCAAAGGTGAGCAGTTGCGGGGTTTGATCTGCATCCTGTCCGATCCCGTCGGTGAGATTTTTGAAAAATGGTTGAAAAAATTCTTTTTCAAATCCGGCTTTCCGGGCACGTAACAGAAATTGTTTTTGAAACAGGATCCACTTTTCTGATTGCAGAAAAGATTTCCATTTTGCAAGATTTTTCTCCCGGAGAGAACGTTCCATGAAAAAATCTGTTCCGGAAACCAATTCATTCGCCGGAATTTCTTTCCGCAGAATTGCTTGATCTTTCCGCATCTTGGCAAAAAGTTCATCTTCACTTTTGCCATGATACAAAAGAAGTACAGGCTGTTGTCCTCCGGCAAATGCCTGCTGACATAATTTTTCACGTCCGCCGTTCATATTGAAAGATATATCAAACTTCCGGATGTCCGGATCAAATTTCGTGATTCCGCATCCGATAAACAACACCAGAATGATCACTCCCAGCAACAGCAGGGAAAGTTTATACGGCGGACGGAAACAGAGATATTTGTAAAAATCCATTGATTGATGTTTTTTATCTTTTTTGAAAAGAAGTCCGGGCAAGAGCAGGATCATCAGCACAAACGTGAAGAGAAGAGAGAAAAATGCAAAAATCCCGAATTGAGTAAATGCAGGAACTCCTGTAAAAATAAAACAGAAAAATGCCAGTGATGTCGTGAGAAACGCATAAAATAATCCCGGCAGCATTTCAACTCCTTTGCGAATCCCGCGTTTTGAGAGACTTGCTGCATATAAATGGATCCCGTAATCTCCGCCCAATCCAATCAATACTCCGCCGATCCCGAGTGTGAACACCTGGATGTCTTTGATCAGCATCGCCATGAGGGCAGTCGCAAAAACGGTTGCGATCCCCGGAATCACAGGAATCAGAAAGCCGCGCCAGTCAAAACGGTACACAACTGCAAACAACAGTGTAAAGATGATTACAGTTGTGATCGCAAAAATTTTCAAATCCCGGGTGATCCCCTGCTGGTTGTCCAATGTGTGCGTATGGGCTGAAAAAATCTCCGTCCGCAAGCCAGCCTTTTCCGCTTGTGACGGAGAAAGAACGGAATGGATCAAATCCAACAGTTTCTGACATGCCCGGTAATCTGCCGCTGTCACATCGGTCAGGATCACCATCATGGCAAACCGTTTGTCCGGAGAAACAAGGTAAGGTGTATCCGGGGCAAAACGGAAACTGTAGATTTGCATCATCTCTTCCAATTTCCGGAAATAGGGCATCGTGAAAGAAAACGGATCGTTCCGCAGCATATCGGAAAGCGCAAACGGATTGAAAATCAGACGGTTGAAGCCGTCTTGCAGAATTTTTTCCATCTGAGCCGTGTCCGGCAGTTTTTCCGGCGGCATATACTGGGGAATGAAACGAATCATTTCCGGAACAGCCCCCGCAACAGAGATATTATCCGGGCTGTACAGAACATCATGGATCCGGGGATCTTTTTGCAGTTCAGCAGCACTCTTTTTCAAAAAGGAAAGAACTTTGAAATCAGAAAAAGGTTGTCCGTCCTTACGGGAAAAATAGACCGTGACCCTGTTGAGCATTCCGCTTTTCATGATCGCATTGAGATTATTCCTTGACTCCGAGCGTTCCGGAAAAAGCAGAAACATGTCGGTAGTGTAACTCGCTTTGAATACCGGGATCAGGGATAAAAGCAGGCAGATAACGACTGCTGCAATACAATATTTGCGGTAACGGATCTCAAACAGAAAGAATCCGGTCAGAAAATGTTTCATCAACGTCCCCCTGTTTTCCAGATCTCCGGGGGAATCTCCTGATCAAATTGCAATTTATAGAAATGGATCTCTGTCATATCGCCGTTTTTTTCCCGGATCCTGACATGTTCCACGCCCCGTTTGTTTTGTGATAATGTCACTTCAAGACTTTCCAGGATCTCATATGCCATTGCACCTTTCTGCGGTGTCAGAACAATTTTGTGTGCAGAGAGAATTTTATATTTGAAATTCTGTTCCAGATTGGGAATCCTTCCTGCAAAAAAATTGGTCATTGAATCCGACATCGCCGCCAATGCCGCATGACGTTTCAAATCCAATGTGATACTTTTCCCCGAAGCCGCATCCCATTGACGGAGTTGTTTGTTTTCAATAATACAGAAATAACGGATCGGTGTTTCTGTGATCCATGCAAATCTGCCGGCGCGATCCATATAAAATTGTCCGGTCACTTTGATCGGACGGCTCAAGCCCCGGATTTTTCTGTTTTGAGTAAATGGGGAACTGATCGTTCGGATGCCCGCTGTTCCTGCAAAAAAATTTTCTGCCTCCGTTGCTCCGGATAAGGTCAGGAAAAACAGTCCGAGGAAGAGAGTGATCAGGGTTTTTCCGCAGCACTGAATTGGCATACTTTCAATTCTCCTTTGGCAACAGGTTTGCCGTTTGCGTGATCCCGGAAAATTTCAAATTCCCCGATACTCCACGGCGGCATTTCATAACTTTTCCGGCAGATGATAAACAAGGTATCTCCAACCTTGATTTTTTCTTTTTTATTTTCAAAACGCATGACTTCGACTAACATCCCGTTCAGATGTTTTCCCGGATGCAGGAACGTATCCAGAAATGCCAGACTCTGCGCTCCGATTTCAATGAATGCCGACGGATGCAATGTGGAATCTTCCCGCAGAAACGGGTTGTCTTCCGCCACTGTGCAGTCTGTTTCACAAAGATTATCCGCCACAGTATGCAGTGTTGAAACCATCAACATCGGCGGTTTATGCGGCATATAATTTGCCGGATCCCGAATCGGCAGAGAAAGAATTTTATCATGTTCCTTTTCGGAACGCGGACATGCCGGATCCGCTGCCAGAAAATCTCCTGTGGCATGGTAGGCTCTGCCGCGACAGCCGACACATTGTCCGAAAATCGCACAATCCCGGCAGGGCTTTTTCAACTGTTCACGGAAATTACGGTAAAACGAAAAAACCGTACTGTTCTGCAAAATTTCATGCAGAGAGGTTTCTTTCATATTCCCCATGGAAATACGACAGCCCTGACAGGGATAGACTTCTCCGTCAGCGGCAATGAAACAGGAATTGATCGCACGCATACAATTCATTCCAACAGGGTAGGGGGATCGTTCATTTGCATCAGCAATTTTCCGTATCTCTTCAAGAGAAGCATTGATGAACGCATCGGAACATCCGAAGCGGACTTCCAATGAGGCTGCTTTGCATCGTTGTGCGGCTTTGACAAAATCGGAAACAGCGTCTGCCCCGGTATAGATCAATTCAATTCCGCAGAGCTTGCTGTCATTGCAGAGTTCTTCCACTTCCGCATCGGTTCCAGCACGGCAGAACAGCCGGAGCCCTGTCGGGTCATCATATTCATTCCGCAGATCCGCAGGAATCAGAAGTTCTGTCTGCAATCCATTCTGCCGGAGTGTCCGGGCATATTCCAGAACCCTTTGACTGTCCAGTGTCTTATCCGCATGAAGAATGATTTTCTGAACTCCGATTTTCTGCCATTCCTCCTGTTTTGCGGACATTGTCAAACCGGAAAGTTCTATTTCCAAAACAGAAATCTCCGCATGAACAGGAGCTGGATTTTCTGTCATACTTTTCTGAAGCTGTTCCGGCAAAGACATCTTTATTCTCCCCGTTTATCAAAGAAATGCTGCGGTTTTCGGGAAGAACCGAAGACCATGGCGGCGACTTCCGCTGTATCCCGGATCACAACCGGAATACGGGCTCGGCAGGTCACGGAAAGTTGACGCTGTACTGATTCCGGTGTTAACGCCGGATCGGTCGTGGAAATCACAACTTCGATCGAGTCGGAAAGATCTTCACCATAGGCAACAACATAATAGTTGTCGATACCCGGGATCGCTGTAAGTGTATTGAATATCACTTGCGGATAGATCGAGGTGCCTTTATATTTCAGTAAATGTTTTTTCCGTCCGAGGATCGGACCGAGCCGCGGCGTATTGCGCCCGCATCGACACGGTTCAGAAAGCATGAAGCTGATATCGCCTGTCCGGAACCGGATCAGCGGCATACCGGTGATACCGAAAGGAGTGACAACGACTTCGCCGGGCTGTCCGGGCGGAACTGTATTGCCATTTTCATCAATGATCTCAAGATAGGCGAGATCTGCCGGTTGGTGTCCGCCGCAATGACAGGAACATTCCGAAAAACCGGTGGTGATTTCTGTGGAGGCATAGGTCGCAAACAGTTCCGCATGCGGATAGAATTGCTGGAGACGGCTGCCGATCCCGTTCAATACAAATTTTTCATCTTTGATCGGCTCTCCGACACAAATCAGACAACGGATATGATCGAGAGAAACATTTTCACGTTGTGCCAGTTCAGCCAGTTTCACCAGAAATGAAGCGATCCCGACAATAACAGTCGGACGGACTTTCCGGATGATCCAGAGATGACTTTCAATCGAGGAGAGCCCATTTCTCAAAACAGACGCCCCTGTTTTCATTCCGCCCATGTAGTACGCCATTCCGGCAATAAAACAACGGTCGAGTGTGCAAGTCAGCAGAATCCGGTCTTCCGCATTGACTCCGGCTGTACAGAAACAACGTTCTTCATTGTAGGCGTTGCGTTCCAAGTCGTTTTGTGTGTAGATAAAACGGCACGGTTCCCCGGTTGTTCCGGAGGTGAAAACAATATCTCTGAAATCTTTTTCTGTACAGGCAAGGAAGGTATCCTGATTTTCCACAATATCATCTTTGGTCGTGAAAGGCAATGCTCCAATATTATCCAGCGTGAAAGTTTCCGGATCTATATCCTTGAGTTTATCTTTGTAAAACGGGGAATGAGCCTTGCAGTACGCAAGATGTTCCCGCATTTTCCGGGTTTGCAGCTGAGTGAGCCCCGGCAGGGAGAGAAATTCGGTTTCTTTTGAATAATTGAACATCATTTACCTTTTTGATCTAAGATCGCATCCATTCGCATGCTTTCTTCCAAGATGATGGAACGGATTTTCTGTTTTATGACAAATGCACTTTCTGAACGGAGCATTTCCGGATCAAGCGGAGGCAGTTTCCGGATCAGAATATGACCGCATTTCATTTTGAATTGACGGTTCGGGATTTCTTCATTTCCTGCAATGACGACCGGTGTCAGAGGACATTCAAGCTCTTTTGCCACCCGGAAAACAGTCGAATAAAATTGATTCATCTGTCTGTTGCCGGAGCGTGTTCCCTCGGGAAAAGCCATGACCGGAATCCCACGGGATACCAGTTCTCTGACTTTTTTCAACACTTCCTCATAGGTCAGATTTTTGATGTCAATATATCCGCCGAGACGGGCAAAAAATCCGAGAAAGGGAAGTCGCATGGGCCAATCATTGGCAATCTGTGCAGGAGGAATCTCCGAAACCGCAGCCACCAGAAACGGATCGGAGGCTGAACGGTGGTTGAAAACATAGATCCCTCCGCAACAGGAAGTTCCATCGGTATTTTCATAACGGAGTCTGATCCATGGCGGGAAGACAAAACGCAGGATCGTTTTTCCATACAGCAGAATAAAATACCGTATGACATCGCCCGCATCGCCCCGTTTCAGGAGTTTTGCACGGATCATTCCCCACGTGCAGAACGGAGCCGCAAGAATGGTATAGACCGCTGTGCAAAACAGAAACTGGACATAGATCAGAGTCGAAATAAACATACCACTGAAAAAAACTGCCGGAGCGGGTTATTTATCCTGATTCATGATCTCTTTGATTTTGCTGTCGGTATCGACCCCTTGTGCCTTTTCCTGCTTTTCCAGTTTTTCAAAGAAATCATAGAGGTCATTGAGGGTCACGATCTGACGCATTTCTTCACTCTGACGCAGAGAGATCCCGAAACGGCGCTGCAGACCGATCATCAAATCAACCATATCCAAACTGTCCAGTCCGAGATCCGCAAAAATCTGAGCTTCCGGCTTGAGATCTTCTTCGGGGACTTCCAGGGTTTCTACAAACGTTTTGTTGATTGCTGCGATAAGTTCTGTACGTTCCATGTGTTGTGTTTCCTTATATAAATATTGAGGTTAATTCTGATATTTTTTACAAAGCAGAGCGGCATTGATCCCGCCGAATGCAAAACTGTTTTTCAGGATCAGATCCAATTGTTTTTTCCGGGGTTCCGCCATGACATGATCAATTCCTTCACATCCTTCGCCCGGCGATTCCAGATTCAGTGTCGGGATGATTTCCGATTCCTGCATCATTTTCAATGAAGCCGCCAGTTCCAATGCTCCGGATGCTCCCAGCGTATGACCGATATGTCCTTTCAGACTGCTGACCGGAGGTGTTTTTTCTCCGAAAAATTCACGGATCGCTGTTGCTTCTGAAAAATCCCCCTGCAAAGTGGAGGTCGCATGAGCATTGATATAATCCGTCTGATCCGGTGAGATTTCCGCATCGGCATAGACCATTTCAAGACATTTCCGGATGGCTGGTGCATCGGACTGGCTGATCTGTGTTCCGCAGCCGCAGGTGGCATAACCGACAACTTCTGCCAGAATTTCAGCTCCGCGGGCTTTGGCATGTTCCAATTCTTCCAAAACAAAAATGCCGGCACCTTCTCCGCAGACCAGTCCGCTGCGACGACTGTCAAACGGACGGGAACATTGTTTCGGATCTTTCATCCGGGTGGAGGATACTCCCGCATAGATCACTTCAAAAGAGCCGGATACTTCCGGTGCCAATTCTTCCGCACCACCGCAGACAACAATATCCTGTTTTCCGAATGAAATCAATTCCATTGCGTGCCCGATCGACTGTAATGCCGAGGCACATGCCGCACAGGGTGCCATGACTGTTCCGGTGATATTCAAAAAATGAGATACGTTGAATACAGCTGTATGCGAGACACTTTTGAAGAACTGCATGGAAGACATCTCTTCCAAACCTTTTCCGAAAGTAACGATCCTGTATGCTTCCGAAATGGCACTTGTTCCGCCCATGGTGGAACCGATGATACATCCTGTCCGTTGGTTATTCAATTCTCCGATCTGCAAACCTGCCTGTTCAATCGCTTGCAATGCAGCGCAGGAGGCATAGAGTGAAATTTTACTCATGGAACGCCGCATGGAACGGGGCAGGGATTTGATAAATTTTTCATCCAGTTCCACCGGAGAACCGAAATAAGTTGCATCCGCTGTTCCCGCTCCGGCAATGTCCCATTCCGTCATTTCACGAATCCCGCAAAGACCGGAACGCAGTCCTGTATAAAACTGCTCAAGTGTATTTCCCAAAGGAGAAACGACTCCCATTCCTGTTATAACACACCGTTTTTTATTCATTTCATAAATCCTTTGGTTTTATTGTATTCGCTGATCTCTTGCTGATACCGTTGTTCTCCGATCAGTTTCCGCCAGAGAACAAAAGAGGACTGCATTGCTCCGAAGACTCCCGGCAGCAGGGCATTCTGGCCGATCGCATAAAAGTTCCGGATCGGCAGACGTCCGAATATATTGAATTGATTGACTTTCTGACGGACACCGTAAGCAGAGCCGAACGGAGAAAGATAATCCCTGTATGTCAGCTGGGATGCCGAATCAAGGAATTCCAGTTTTCCTTCCAGATCCGGACGGACACGGTATGTTTTTTCCAACAGTTCCCCGCATCGTTTCTGTTTATACGCCTGATACGCCGCTCCACGCTGTCCGATTCGTGTAGCTTCCCATTCCGCACACTCTTCCGGGAAAACATTTTCAAAAACAGTCAGCGTTTCGCATGGTTTTCCGGTGGAATCGATCTCTTCCACTGTCATCACTCCGGTGGCAGTATTGTCCGGTTCCACGGGTGACATCAATGTATCCAGTTTTGTTTTTCTCAGGTAGGAGATCAAACTGGCGTTGGGCGGTTGGTTGATATCTCTTTCTTCCCCGCCTTTGACTTTTGCCCACAAAGTGAAAAATCCGCAGCTTTCTTCAAATTCCCGGATCCGTTCCGCAAAAAGAACATTGTTGGAAATCGGGGAGATCGTACGGAAAATATCGATCGGATGTGTGGAGAAAATACAGTTGTCAAAAGTAATCGTTTTTCCTGTTGAGGTGATGACTTTGTGACATTCTTTCCGTCCGTTGCCTGCCTCCGGAATACATTCCGCAATTTGTGTATTGGTCAACAGGCGGATATTGTATTTTTCAACAGCCTGCATGAAACATTCGATCACTGCATCCCCTCCGTCTGCAAAACGGACAAGGTTATCATTCAGTCCGTAATTGATCCGGCACAGGGTGGAAAGAGAGATCTCGTTTGCCGGAGTTCCGCTGCAGCAGATCGCAAAAGAACAAAGCAGCACTTCCAATTCCGGCGGCATTCCGAGAGTTCGTACATATTGCAGAAGCGGGATGATATCGGATTCCGTAAAGTTGATTTGAGTCAACAGAGATTGATGAGACGGATCAAGAGAAAACAGGGCTGTTGTTTCAAAAATATTTTTTTCCTGTCCGAGAAAATGCCGGATCTGTTCCTGATATTCCGGGAATTGTTGCGCATAATATTCTATGACCTCTTCCTGTCTCCGCGGCAGATCAAACATCCTGTTCCGGTCAGCCAGAAAGATTTTTTTATCAACAGGAACTTCTTCAAGAGCTTGATACATTCCCAGATAACGGAACATATCACCGAATGCGCCGGAGAGTCCTGTGGTGAAATGGAATCCTGTATCCAGCGGACATCCTTTTCTGTAAAAACGCCGCATGGATCCGCCGGGATGAGTCCCCCGTTCCAAGACACACACCGAAGCACCGGTCTTGGCAAGCAGATGTGCCATTGCCATGCCGGAGATCCCGCATCCGATAATCAAATAATCACAGTGTATTGTATCAGCCTTGTCTGTTGTCATGAATTATTCCTTGCTTCAGATATACATGCCGCCATTGACCCCGAGAACCTGTCCGGTCATATAGGAACTGTCCGGACCGCAGAGGAAACTGACCACTCCGGCGATTTCTTCCGTGACGCCGTAACGCCGCATCGGGATCAGGGGGAGTACATGTTCTTTCGGGAGATCTTTTGTCATATCGGTATCAATGACACCAGGAGCGACCACATTGACCAGTACATTTTTTCTTGCAACTTCTCTTGCCAGAGCTTTTGCCGCACCGATCAGAGCCGCTTTTGAGGCGGAATAGTTGACCTGACCTGTCTGACCGGTCATTCCGGATACACTGCTGATAACAACAACTCTACCGTTTTTCTGAGCGATCATGTTGGCGATCAACGGCTGAACTGTATTGTAAAAACCATCCACATTCGTATGAAGAACTTTATCCCAAGCCTCCGGGGACATGAAAGCAAAAAGATCATCGGCATTGGTTCCGGCGTTGTAAACGACTGCATCCGGGGCGTGATCCGGAAAATACTGAGCATAAACACGGTTGACAGCATCTCTGTCTGTCATATCAAAAATCAGGGGGATCATGGTGTATCCCGCATTTGCCGCTTCTGCAATGACCCCGTTATTCAACGCTTCCGGATTCCGCCCTGTGGCATATACTTTGAATCCATCTGCTGCGAGACGCAATGCGATCGTTTTTCCGATTCCTCTGGTTGCGCCGATGACGATTGCTTCTTTCATTTATTATCCTTGTTGCTGTAAACCTGACTGTAGAAGTGGAGTACATCTGATTTCGCAACATTCCGTTGTACTGAACGGTAGAAATTGGTCATGGCAGTTGCGATCAGAGAGGAGACAAAAGCCTTGGATGAATACGTATCTCTTGCGCTGCAACGGCTGTTGGCACTCCAGACAGACTGGTTGTTGGAATTGCTTTTCAGATCCAGTTCCAGAATGGAAGTTGTGCGGCAGCGGAAAGTTGTCGTGTGGAATGTGACCAGCAGTGTGTAGTATGCTTCCTGATCAGCGTTGACAACTGTGACGCCGTAATAGCTGAGCATATCCTGAAGCATTTTTATCTGTTCACCGGTAAGAGCGTCCGCTGATTCGATTCTGCAAGTCTTCTGCAACGGATCTGTTGTTTTCAGAATGGAATAGAGATGAGCGAGTTTTGCATGGAATTCAATGCCGGGTTTGAGTTCCTGTTTGGGAACATCCGTTTCTTCCGGGACGGCATTTCCGCCACCGCAACCTGTCATTGCTGCCAGAATCATACATACAGAAACGCACAATCCCAAAGTGTTGATCAACTTCATAAATTCTTTTCCTTTCCCGGTTGTAACCGTTTCTTTTTTTTCAGTAAAGTCAATACCTGCTGTAAAAAATACATTTATTATATTCAATTTAACTCTGTTTTTTATAAAAATCAAATTTTTATACCAATTTTTTTCAGAAAAATTGCATCGTATTGGTTGATATATTTCAGCGAAAAAGATTTGAAAATAATACTGTTTTGTATTGAAATTATTAAAAGCAGTTTTCTGGCAGTATGAAGTGCGGGGAATGCCTGATAAATTTTTTGTCAGAAATGAGAGCGTTGATTTGTATTATGAATCCGGTTGCAGTATAGTACATTGCATCAGAAATCAAAGAATGGAAACAAAGTGTATGTCGGGAAAAAGAGTTTATTTTACGATCGTGGAACTGCTTGCTGTGATTACGATCCTTTGTATTCTTGCCGGATTACTGCTGCCTGTTCTGGTTTCTGCACGGGAACGGGCAAGGGGCGGAAGCTGTATTGGAAATCTCAGACAGCTCGGTTTGGCTTACAGCCAATATTGCAATGATTATACATATACTCCGCCTGTCAGTAAACAGGGGATCCGCTGGATGGATCTTCTGATCCCTTATTTCAGAATGCAGGCTGATAAACAAATGAATACTGTGTTCCGTTGTTCCTCAGATCAGCGGACAAAAGAGAAGTGTTTTATTGAATCCCCGGAGAACAGGATTTATTTGAGCTACGGGATCAACCAATGTTACCCGTCCCGCCGGGAGAATGGGACTCCGATCCTTTGGAATGGGATTCGTTTGTCTGCGATCCGATCGGCATCGGAGTTTATTACTTTCTCGGACGGGGGGATGTATTACATCGGGACAACTGTTGCTGTTCCGGTGCTGGATGTTTTCAATGAAGAACTTTCCATTACGGGGGGGTATTGCAAATATTTATCATTCCGTCACAACCGTCAGCAGTATTTGTATAATGCTGTATTTGCCGATGGTCATGCGGATGGTTTGAGTTTCAAAACTTCTCCGAACCGTTACTGGGATTATACGAATGAGGGATATTCTTTTTAATTTTTTATTGGTGGGGCTGCTGTTTCTGACGGGATGTTCGCCGGAACCGCAAGGGCTGGAGCAGAAGGCTCCAGCCAGAATTCTCTCTTTATCTGCGGCTGCGACTCATACGTTGCTTGCGTTGGGAGTCCGACCGGCGGCGATCGATGAATATGGCTTGATCGTTGCGGGAGTGGATTCTCCGGCAGTTGTCGGAAAAGGGAGTCTGTTTTCCCGGGAAAAAGTGGTTGGATTGGGGATCGACTGTGCTGTGATCTGGTACTATCAGCATGATGCGGAAAGAGAGTTGAAACGGATGGGGATCCGGGTTGAAAAAGTTGGACCGGTCCGATTGGAACAGTATCCGGATTTTCTTATGCAGCTGGGCAGATTGACCGGGAAAGAAAAAGAAGCTGCGGCATTGTCCGATGCGTTCCGGAAAGAGTTGACGATGCTCTCCGTGTCAAAGGATAGAACCGGGAGGAAAATACCGAAAGTGATGTTTGAGCTTTATACATCCGGGCGTTATGCCGGGAATGAATCATACATTGGAGATCTTGTGCGTGCGGCAGGAGGAATGATCCCGATCCGCCGGACGGGATTGATCAATGCGGAAAGGGTCTGTCAGGAAGCTCCGGAAGTCCTTTTTTATGTGGAGGGAAGCGGAGATCCAGTCAGGCTTGCATCTCAACCGGGGGTATCGGCATCTTCTGCGGTCCGTTCAAAACGGATCTACGGAGTGCCACGGCACTTGCTGACAGAAGGGGTATCACCATTGAAAACAATTCAATATATAAGAGAAAGACTTGAGAGATAATGGCATTTTACCGGATCACTTATCATGAGCAATATCGTTTTGCCACACTTCACAATTGGGGCTGTACTTTCCGTTGTCCGTATTGTTCCTACAAATTACGCAGCGGAGCACAAGGGCGTCCGGGGTTTGCAGAACCGAAACCGGAACGATTCCTCGGTGTGGATGAATTGAAAAAAGTTTTATTGGATCTTCATCCTGAAAAAGTGTATTTCATGGGGGGAGAACCGACTGTTGCAGTGGAACTGGATGAGATGATCCGTTTTGCCAAACTGGAACTTGGGGCATGGACTCAGTTGGGACATACCAATGGGAGCCGTCTGGATATTCCTCTGCTGGATGGAGCCAATATCGGCTTCAAAGCGTGGAACAGTGTATTGCATGAAAAGATCACAGGGCGTCCGAAAGATTTGATATATAATAATTTCCGCAATGCGTTTGAACGCGGGATGAAACTTTCAGCCAATCTTGTGTTTATTCCGGAGTTGGTTGGATATGATGAACTGGAAGGTCTTGCAGGATTTCTGGGAGGTCTTGACCGCCGGATCCCGTTTCATATCAGTGGTTACATTCCGATTCCCGGACAACCCTGGCGTCGTCCGGATGATGCGGAGATGGAACAGGCTGTTGCACTTGCGGGCAAATATCTTGACAATGTCCGTTTTTCCCATTTGAGCAGCAGTGAAGCATTGGATCTCCGTGCCAGAGATGATCGTTTTCAAGTCCGGATCGTTGCAGGAGTCTGAACGGATGTTTTTTCTGATAGCCGGAATTCTGATCGTATTTCTGATTTCTCTCTGTACCGGAACAGAGTCCTGCTCTTTTCTGGAGCTGGTACAGTTGTTCAGCGGGGGCGAGGTCAGTGATACTGTGCGGCGTATATTTTTTGAAATCCGTCTGCCGCGTCTTTTGGCATCCTTTCTGATTGGAGGTATGCTTGCGGCGGCGGGAGCTGTTTCCCAAAATCTGTTCCGGAATGATCTGGCATCTCCGCATGTGCTTGGGATCGTGAATGCGTCTGCGTTGGGTGCTGTGATTGGATTGTTTGCGGGGGGATACTGGATCACGCCTTTAAGTCTTGCTGCGGGGATTTTTTCCCTGTTGATCCTGTATCTTCCGGGGAAACGGCGGAACTGGGATGGGTCCGTGTTGATTCTTGCGGGAGTGGCGGTGAATGCGTTTACAGCGGCTTTGACATCGGGGCTGTTGTATCTTGCAGATGAACGGCTTTCTTCTCTTGTATTCTGGCTGCTTGGCGGTTTCTGGCGGATCAGCTGGCATGATTTTCTGATCCTGATTCCGTCTGCGGCAGTTGGATTCGGGATTTTATTTTATTTCATTCCAGAGATCGATATGCTGCTGCTCGGGGATCGTATGGCTGAACTTTCCGGGGTTCCGTTGAAAAAGCTCAAGCCATTTTTACTGCTTGCTGTGGCGATGCTGACTGCGTCTGCTGTGAGTTGCAGCGGTGTGATTGGATTTGTCGGATTGGCGATACCGCATGTGATCCGTCTTTTTTACGGGGCAGGGTTCCGGAGAGTGTTGCCATGCAGTATTCTTGGCGGTGGTTTTCTTCTTTTGCTGGCGGATCTTGCAGCAAGGACAGTGATGAGTCCTCAGGAAATACCTGTCGGGATCCTGACAGCTTTGTGCGGAGGGCCTTTTTTCTTTTATCTGTTGCTGAAACGGAGGGGGATATGATTGGTCTGCATGAAGTTTCTTTTTCTTATCCAGGATCGTCGGCGTTGTTGAAACAGCTTTCATTTGAATTTGAGCGAGGTTTTTTCTACGGAATTTATGGAGCGAACGGTTGTGGGAAAAGCACGTTATTGAAATTGATCACAGGGGAACTGATCCCGGATTCCGGCAGAGTGGATGTTCCGTGGCAGAATGAAAAACAACGATCCTGCCAGTTGGCTTTTATGGAACAGAATGTGCCGGAACATCTGCCTTTGACGGTTCGGGAGGTGGCGGCATTGGGGCGTTATCCGTGGGATAGAAGTTGTCATGCTGAACGGGGGAAAACAACAGAGATCCTTGACCGTCTCGGTCTTTTGGTTTGTGCGGATGTTCCGTATGAACATCTCAGTGGTGGTGAACGTCAACGTGTGATGCTTGCCCGTGCGCTGGTTCAGGAAACACCGTTATTGCTGTTGGATGAACCTGCCAGTTCCATGGATATCGGTTTTCAGCACCATTTTTATAAAATGTTGAAACAGGAGGCTTCTGCGGGAAAATGTATTATCATGGTTTCGCATGATCTTTTCACTGCTCCGGGATATCTGGATAAAATCTTGATGTTGAAAGCAGGAGAACTTTTTCAACATGGGATCGGCAAAGAGGTTATTACGGATGAAAATTTGCGGGAAGTCTATTCTTTGACTGATTGATTTTTATTTGAATGGATGTAAATTACCGGATCCATTTTTCAGGAGCAGGAAATCATGAGTGATAAAATATTGACAGAAAAGAAAAGAGATACATATAAAATTGATATGTGTCGTGGTCCGTTATTCAAACAAATCGTTGTATTTTCCATTCCGCTGATGCTGTCCGGGCTTCTGCAATTGTTGTTCAATGCGGTTGACCTGATGGTTGTGGGACGTTTTGCTTCGCATCAGGCATTGGCGGCAGTGGGGGCGACCAATTCACTGACTTATATGATCATCAATATTTTTGTTGGGCTTTCTGTCGGGACCAATGTTCTTGTTGCCCGTTATATCGGGGAACAGAACCGGAAAGGAGTGTCCCGGACGACGCATACAGCGATCCTGACCTCGCTCATCGGGGGAATTATTTTGGCTTTGATCGGGATTTTCTGTTCCAAAACGATGTTGCGCTGGCTGGAGACACCGGAGGATATTCTGGATATGTCGGCGTTGTATATGAAGATTTATTTTGCCGGGATGCCGGTGATCATGCTGTATAACTTCGGCAGTGCGATTTTGCGTGCTGCGGGAGATACCAGACGTCCTTTTTATTTTCTGGTGATCGGGGGGATACTCAATGTATTCTTGAATCTGATTTTTGTGTTATGTCTCGGTTGGGATGTGGGTGGTGTTGCCACGGCGACAGTGATTTCACAAGCACTTTCTGCGGGATTGGTATTGTATGTGCTGATGAAATTGCGGGATTCCTGCCGGGTCAAATGGCAGGGGCTGCATATTGAATGGAGAAGTCTGCGTGAAATGATGTGGATCGGTATTCCGACCGGATTTCAGTCATCCTGTTTCTCTTTGGCAAATCTGTTGATCCAATACTATATCAACTCATTCGGTTCCAAAGCTGTGGCGGGGACAACTGCCGCTGTTTCATGGGAGATCATATTTTTTATGGTAGCGGCAGCGATTGGGCAGACAACGATCAGTTTTATTGGACAGAATTCAGGGGGGAAACAATATTTGCGTATTCATAAAACCATCCGTTACTGTTCGCTGCTGACTGTTTTTACAACGATATTTCTATCTGTATTGCTGTTTCTTTTTGCAAGACCGATGCTGGAGTTGTTCAATTCAGATCCGGAAGTGATCGAGTGGGGGATCCTGCGATTTAAAATCTGTGTTCCTGTATTGTTTATCTGTGCGTTGCAGGAGACTTTTATCGGAGCGTTGCGCGGGTTTGGTTATTCGATCATGCCGACAGTGATCATGCTTTTCGGAATCTGTGTATTGCGTATGATTTGGATCTTCACTATTTTCCGTGCGGTTCCGACGATGCAGAATCTGCTGTTGACTTATCCCGTTTCCTGGATGTTCACCATGCTTGCCAGCGGGATCTATCTTTTCTTTGTATTGCGGAAATATCCCAAAGAAAATACCTTTCCGGATTTTTGATTTTCCGGAAAGGTATGAAAGATCGTTATCTGATGATTTTCTGAATCAGAATCCGCCGTACACGGCATTGAATTGCTGATCGACTTTTTCCTGTATATCAGCGGGTATTCCCTGATATTTGGAGATGTCTTCCTGATCTGCCAGATAAGTCAGGATGGTCTCCGCCGTATTGACCAGTTTTGCACAATCTTCAAAACCGATGATTGCCGGATCGTTATCCACTCTGTGATGGTAAAACAGTCCGGCGGCACAGTTTCTGCGGAATGTCCAGATTCCGGGGACGCCGCATGCAGCAAAGGGGAACTGGTCTGTATAAGGACAGATTGCAGTTGATTCACAATAATAGATATCATTGTTGTTGTGGAAATTTTGGAAGAGTTTGCGTGTTTCTTCATTTGCATTGATCAGGAATTCATACCAGCCGAGAGCGGATCCCATGGAATCGAAGTTATACATAAAGACACCGTTTTTCCGGATATCCTCCTGATGTTTTCTGATATAAGCGGCACTGCCGAAAGAGAGTTGTTCTTCTGCACCGAAACTGATCAGACGGAATGTGCGTTTATGGGGTTTTGCGGAGAGCATTCTTGCCAGTTCGATCACGGCGGCGCTGCCGATCGCATTGTCATCTGCGCCGACTGTTCCCGCCTGAGTGTCATGATGCCCGCCGGCATAGATCACGCCACTATCCGGATCGGTTCCTTTCAGTTCGCAGACCACGACCGTTGTTTTGCTCTGGCGGATTCCTCCGGTGACATTGATCCGTGCGCGTGTGGCTTTTGTCTGAAGCCATTTCCATGCATGCATATATGCCACATTCAAACAGGGAACAGCCCCATATTTTTTGACATACGCGGGGAAAAGTCCGTCTGCCAGTTGAACATTTCCTGTGGAACGGATATCTACAAAGAGGATGAATGCCGGTGCGGCTTCCACCAGACGGCGGTAGTTATTTTCATCTTCGATATGGCATCCGAGGTGTATGACCGCTTTTCCTTTCATGAAAGAAAGATCTTTTTTCTGGTATCCGGTCGCGAGGTCGAACTGAATGATTTCCGCTTCAATGGTTTTACCGTCGGTTGAAGGTGCGGAACTGAAAAGAGAACAGGGAAATTCGACCCATTGACCATTGATTTCGACTTCCAGTTTTTCTGATGTGATATGTCGTTCATTGACCGGAAATTCTTCGATCGTCACGTTGGGGGAATACTGGCGGAACTGTTGAGCGATATATTCAGCAGCCTGATATTCCTGAGGAGATCCGGCAAGGCGGACACCGATTTCGTCGCACAATTTCCGGACGTGTTTTTCCAAATTCTGAGCAGTGTTATTCATTTTGATAATACTCCTGTTTTAATATGTGATTTCAAAGAATATACATACTACTGCAGATGATTACAATGATTGGAATTGTGAAACAGAAAAAATATTCAAGAAAATTCTGTTTTTTTTGTTGAAAAGCGGGAAAAGCGGATTATACTTTTTTTCAGAGAATAAAAAAAGATCAGTCCTGGAAATTTCAACGATGGAGGTATTATGGATCGCCGAGAATTTCTGAAAACCTGTCTGACACTGGGGATGCTTGGTGCTGTTTCCCGCTTGAGCCCGGCATTTGCCGGATTGGAACTGCCTGCCAAATCAAAAACAGTCAAAACAGCCAAATCAGTGATCGAATTGTGGATCTGGGGCGGCCCCTGTCAATTGGAATCCTTTGATCCGAAACCGGAAGCCTCCCGCGATTATAACGGCGGGCATGGTGCGATCCCGACCAATGTTGATGGGATCTTTATCAGTGATTATATGCCGGAATTGGCAAAAATCGCCGATAAATATTCCATTATCCGCAGTATGACCCATCCTTATAACGGGCATGAAACAGCGACATATCTGATGCAGACCGGACGTGTCCCCGGCGGTGGGATCACTTATCCGGCGATCGGGGCTCTGCTGGCGATGCTCAATGGGGGAAATGTACAATATGATCTTCCCGCTTATGTCGCATTGACCACCACAAAAGGACGTTTTTCTGAATGTGGGTTCCTCGGAGATAAATATGCTCCTTTCGCCACAAGAGGAAATCCGGCAGCATCCAAATTCCTTGTGGATGGTTATACGCCTGCGGGAGGGGTTTCTAAAGAAGATATGGAACGGCGTTTTGAACTTCTGAAAGAGTTGGATACATTCGGTTCATTTCATGAGAATCATCCGGAAATGAAAGCATTTGACAATGCCGGGATGGATGCTTCTCAAATTCTCTTCGGAAAAGCCGCAGAAGTATTTGATCTTTCCAAAGAAACAGAGACCATGCGGAAACGTTACGGTATGAACCGTTTTGGACAGTCCTGTCTCTGTGCACGCCGTCTCGTGGAAGCTGGAGTTCCCTACATCACGATCAATGCGTCCGGTTGGGATACACATAAACGTCATTTTGAATCCCTTGCGCGGATCGCTCCGGAAATGGACCGTGCGGTGGCAACTTTGATCAGTGATCTGCATGAACGGGGCTTGCTGGACAGTACAGTTGTCTGGTGGACTGGAGAATTCGGCAGAACACCGAAAGTGGACTGGGATGCTCCATGGCAGGGAGGAAGAAATCACTTTGCACGTTGTTTCAATGCAATGGTTGCCGGAGGCGGTTTTGCCGGCGGCAAAGTTGTGGGGTCATCTGATGAAACAGCCTCTCATGTAACATCCCGTCCTGTTTCTCCGCAGGATCTGCTCGGCAGTATTTATGAACGGTGCGGTGTTGATCCATCCCGTCCGTTCCCTTCCAATCCATTGGGGTTGAAAGCTCCGATCCTGCCTGCTTCCGATCCGAAAACACGTTTGCGGGAGCTTTATCTTTGAGAACGGATAGGTTCGGATAAGTGCGAACTGAAACGGACAGGTATGGAACAATCTGTATTTGTCCGTTTTTTTGTGTGCAGATATTGAAACAAAAAAAACGGGAGTTGTTGCGGAAAGTGTATTTCAGCAGCAAATCCCGGAATTTGGGCAAAAAAAATGGAGCGAGCAATGGGACTTGAACCCACGACCATCACGTTGGCAACGTGATGCTCTACCACTGAGCTATGCTCGCTTGTGTTTCGATGTAAGTAATGTATCATCATTTTTTGTTTTTGCAAGTCGGAAATGAAAAAAAATTCATTTTTTTATTGTATATTGCGATTTCTTGAGATTTCTCTGGGGGAGAACAGGAGGATTCAGCTTGAAATCCGGGGAAAAAATGCTACAATATGGGATATTTTTCAGTATATGACAAAAATGATCAGAGAAAGATGAGATAACGATGAGTATCAAAATCAGTTTATTGGGAACCAGTCATGGTGATCCGACCGTGACCCGTCTTCAATCTTCTACGGTGATTGAAGTTGACGGTCATTTTTATTTGCTTGATGCGGGAGAGGGCGCATTGCGTTCTTTGATCCAGCGCGGGATCGGTCCGGAGAATATTGAGGGGATTTTCATCACCCACATGCATCTGGATCACACGGGGGGGCTGCCGGAGGTGTTGGAACTCGGACGCAAATACCGGCACAGAAAACCGGAGGTGGATCCGTTTGTGCTGCTGCCAGATCCGGAAGCCGGAAAAGTTCTTTGTGCATGGCAGAAAATCAATAATTCTCAGAACGTGGAATCTCAAAGGATCGAGAGCTATACAACAGGCGTTATTTTTGATGACGGGCTTCTGAAAGTTGAGGCTTATCCGACCCGACATCTGGACTGGGTGAACGGAACATCTCCCCGGAGTTATTCTTTCCGTCTCACTGTCAGAGAAAAAAGAATCTTTTTTACCGGAGATCTGTATCGTGATTTTTCGGATTTTGCTTTTGATGCCGCCAACGGATGTGATGTTCTGATTTCAGAATTGGTGCATTTTCCGCCGGAAGCAGCGTTGTCTCATCTGAATGGGATCAAAATCGGCAGATTGGTGTTTCATCATCTCGGCAACCGCTGGCAGACACAGGAGGGGGAACAGGAGATCCTGAGACTCTTTGGAGATGTTTCCTATCCTGTTACTGTCGGATATGATGGTTACAGTTTTGAAGTGTGATCCTGCGGAGTTTATATGAAAAAAATCTGGGGCGTTGGAGGCATGCTCATTGCAACGGTTTTGTGGGGCGTTGCATTTTCTGCTCAGAGCAGAGGGATGGCGTATGTTGATCCGATGCTTTTTGTGATGCTCCGTTCTCTGACCGGTGTGGCAGCCTTATTTCTGGTGATTGCCGGAGTGGATCTTTATCGGAAAAGAGGTTTTACTTTCCGTATATGGAAAGGAGATCCCGGAGCGGAACGGGTATTGTTGTCGGGCGGATCCGTGTGCGGGATCATTCTTGCTGCGGCGAGCATTCTGCAACAGTATGGACTGAAATATGTTTCTGCGGGGAAGAGTGGATTTCTGACTGCATTGTATATTGTGATCGTCCCTGTGCTCGGCTTGTTTTTGAACCGCCGGACGAATCCAGTTTTATGGTTGGCTGTGATGCTGGCGATGAGCGGATCGTATCTGTTGTGCGGCGGAGTGGATCAAGTCGGGGCAGGGGAATATTTTGTGATCGGATGTGCATTTGTGTATTCCCTGCATATTCTGGCTGTCGATCATTATGCGGCGAAATGTGATTGTATCCGTCTTTCCTGTATTCAATTTTCTGTTGTGACGCTATTCTCTGCGCTTGCATCGTTGTTGATGGGAGATCCATGGCAGTTGAATAAGATTCTGGATTCTCTGCCGTTCTGGATTTTCTGCGGGGTCGGTTCCAGTGCGATCGCTTTTACATTGCAGATCGCAGCCCAGAAATATCTGCATCCAGTGACTGCTTCCTTATTGATGAGTCTGGAATCCGTTTTTGCTGTTCTCGGCGGCTGGCTTTTTCTTCAGGAAAGATTATCTGCAAGAGAACTCGCCGGATGCGGAATTATTTTCCTCGGGGTGATCCTTGCACAGCTGCCTGTGGCGGAAAGAGAAAAGAAAATATCCGGATGTGAACAGGAATCTTGTTGAACGAGAAAGGTTTTTTATGATGAAAAGAGTTTTATTTTGCAGCTTGTTTTTCTGTTTTGTATTATCTGGAAAAATTCCGGATCGGCCGATGCTGCAATTTTTTGATACTGCTTTCCGCGCATCACCGCATCAGAATATGTTGTTTTCACCATGGGGGATCCGGCAATGTTTCGGGATGATTGCAGCCGGGGCAGGGACAGAGGGGAAAACAGAGATACTGAAAAAACTGGGGTTGGATCAAATCAGTGCAGTCCGTCAGATCGCTGCAAGACAATCTCTTTCACACAGCAACGTGCAATTCAATTCATTCAATGCCTTGTTTCTGGATTCCTGTTATACATTACAGCCGGGTTTTATCAGACAATGTTCTTTGTTTTATGGTGGCAAACTCTATCAATTTGACCGGAAACGGAAAGGGGAATGTGTCCGTTATTTCAATCAGATCGTTCAGCGTGAGAGCCGCAATCTTTTCAAGGATGTTTTTTCCGGACAGATCTTGGAGGGGGATCCGGCACTGGTGCTGTTGAATGTGCTTTATTTCAAGGCTCAGTGGGAGCTGCCTTTCATGCCCCATAAGACTGTATCGGATACATTTCAGGTTCCCGGCAGTCCACCATACAAGGTGGATATGATGTCTGCTGAATGGAAGATCCCATATTACAACGATGGAAAAATCTGCGGAATTACATTGAATTATTCTGATCCGAGATTCAAATTACTGCTTTTGATGCCTGTGAAATCTTCCGATCCTCTTGAAACAGTGACTGCTTCACTGGCGGAAAAAGGGCTTGACACTTTTTTGCAGAACAGCAGTTCTCAATACAAAACCCGTTTGAAAGTGCCCCGGCTGAAATTGGAACATCGCCTTGAATTGATCCCTTTGTTCCGGAAGAACGGAATTCAGAAAATTTTTGACCGGAGTTGCGGAGCATTGAATGCTATGGTGAAAGATCATGCGTTGTTTGTTTCTCATGCGGAACAGTTTATCAAGTTGAATCTGGATGAATCCGGAACGGAGGTCGCAGCAGTAACTTATGCCGGAGTGGAAACGATGAGTCTGCGTCCGGAAAATGAAAAGATCAATGAGTTTTATGTCAACCGTTCATTTGTATTGACTTTGTTTGATACCCAAACAGGAGTTGTTCTGTTGACCGGAGCAATTCTTCATCCGTGACTGAAAAATAAAAGGCAGAACAGATAAAAAACGGAAAAAAATCAAAATCGGAATTGAAAAATTCTTTTTGATTTGTTATATTTTGAAATACGGATCGAGTTTGATCCAGGGAAATTTTTATATTACAAGACAGGAGATATATTATGAAATTTGCAATTACATGCGAAGACAATGAAGTATTTCAGCATTTCGGTCACACTCCGGAATTCGCAATATTTGAAACAGATGGCAAGGCGATTCTTTCAGAAAGCCGTCTTTCTTCCGGTGGCACCGGTCATGGTGCACTTGCCGGACTTTTGGAAACGGATGGGGTCGAACTGTTGATTTGCGGCGGGATCGGCGGTGGAGCGATCAACGCATTGGAGAATGCCGGGATCCAAGTGATCGGTGGCGCATCCGGCAATGTCCGTGAGGTGGCGGAACAGTTCATCGCCGGAACTTTGATGGTTCGTTCTGATTTCCATTGTAATCATCATCACGGGGAGCATCAGTGCGGAAGTCATGGTGGTTCTTCCGGTCATTCCTGCGGTGGAAAATGTCATCATTGAGAATGGACAACATGGAAAGTTTACCAGAAGGAGTACGCTTGAATGATGATGCTGATTTTGTCAGACGTCTTCAGCGTGTCATGAAAGAAAATGGCGGATATTGTCCCTGCCGGATCCGGAGGATCCCGGACAATATTTGTATTTGCCGGGAGTTCCGTGAACAGCTTGCTGACCCCGGATTTGAAGGATATTGTCACTGTAAATTGTATTACAAGGAGAAGAAATGATGGATGTGTTGCATTTGAATAAAGAGTCATTTGAAAAATTGACTTCTCAGACTGAAAAAGCTGTATTGATCGATTTCTGGGCGCCGTGGTGCGGACCCTGCCGGATGATTGCTCCGGTTCTGGAGGAGATCGCAGCTGAACGGGAGGATTTGATCATCGGCAAAATCAATGTTGATGACAATATGGAACTGGCAGCCGGACAGGGAATTGACAGTATTCCTGCGCTGTTTTTCTATAAAAACGGCAAACTGGAAAAGAAACTTGTCGGCTGTATGGATAAAGATACTCTGCTGGCGAAACTGGGAATCTGAATAAAACTTATTCTTTTCGTCGGATAGAATATTTTTCAATCATGCAAGTGCAAAAAAAAAGACTGTTGCATACCTTGCAATAAGGTTTCAGCAACAGTCTTTTTTTGTGTGAGCGCAGGCAACAGAGATTATGATTTCTCCCAGAAATGTTCTCCGCCGCCTTGTTCAGAATGTTTCCGCAGGACATCGCGTTTGATTTTTCCACTGAAGCTCTTGGGGAGAGTTGCAGCAAATTCGATTTCTCTGGGATATTTGTAGGGAGCGGTCTGCTCTTTGGTATAGTTCTGAATATCAATGACCAATTCATCAGAGGGTTCAAATCCGGGTTTGAGGATGATATAGGCTTTGATACGTGTACCGCGGAGCGTATCGGGCACACCGATCACAGCGACTTCCTGAACCGCCTGATGGTGCATGATTGCTTCTTCCACTTCCTGCGGACTGATTCTGTAACCGGAACTTTTGATCACATCATCACTGCGTCCCACGAACCAGAAATAACCATCGGCATCCCGCCAGACTTTATCGCCGGTATAATAGAAGCCATTGGAGAAACTGATCTGATTTTCTTCATCGCAGTTTACATATTCATCCATCAGACCGATGGGGCGGGGATTCAGGGAAACAGCGATTCTGCCGACTTCACCATCGGGAACCGGATTTCCGTCATCATCATGAACAGAAATATTCCATCCGGAAGAAGCTTTTCCCATTGCGCCTTCCCGGATTTCTGCGCCGACAAAATTACCGATCATACAGACCGTTTCTGTCTGTCCGAAACCTTCCCGGATCGTGATACCGGTACCTTCTTTCCAGAGACGGGAAGTCTTGGTATGGAGCGGTTCTCCTGCGGACGTACAGTTGCGGAGATAACGCAGATCATACATTTTCAAATCATTGAGAACCATCATTCTATAAACAGTCGGAGGGGCACAGAATGAGGAGATTTCATATTTTTCCAGAACTGTGAGCAATTCTTCTGCATGGAATTTGCCGCGGATATCATATACGAAAAGACAGGCTCCGGCGATCCATTGTCCGAAATAATTTCCCCAGAGGTTTTTTGCCCATCCAGTATCGGAAACAGTGAAATGAACATCTTCCGGACCGAGGCCGTGCCAGAGCTGAGCAGTGACTCTGTGACCAAGGGGATATCCGTGATTGTGCTGAACCATTTTCGGCATTTTGCTTGTGCCGGAAGTAAAGATCATAAGCATCGGATCTGTTGATTTTGTGCGGGGAATATCTGAGCTTTTGACTTTATGACGGGAAAGAGTTCCGGGGCATTGGATTTCTTTTTTATAGGAGACCCAGCCATCCCGTTCTGCATCGACAATGATTTTATTTTCGAGTGTGGGACATTCATCATAAATTTCATCGACTTTATCAGCATTGGAACTGTCGCAGAGAATCATTTTGAATTTGCCGAAGTGGACACGTTTTTTGATGTCCTGCGGAGTGAGCAGTACCGGGGAAGGACACTGGATCGCCCCGATTTTGATCATAGCAAGAGAGAAGATCCACCATTCGGGGATACGCGGCAAAAGCATAAAGATGCGGTCGCCTGCGGAAACTCCGCATTTGATCAGCAGATTTGCAGCCTGATTGGATAGTTCTGCAATATCATGAAAGGTGAAACGTTTTTCCTGCTGTTGCTGGTTGACCCAGATCATCGCAAGTTTATTTCGCGAATGTTTCGCGAGCCGGTCGATCACATCATATCCGTAATTAAAATATTCCGGAGCTGTGACAGGGAATGTTTCACTGAATGTAAAACATCCGTTACTGTTCGATGCTGTTTGCTCATTCATACAAGTGTTCCTTGCTCAAATTCAAGTTTCCTGAAAACAAAAAATCATAACAATATACCCTGTCTTCACGTTTTTTGCAACTGCAA
Source organism: Lentisphaeria bacterium (assembly GCA_017646015.1). Lineage (GTDB taxonomy): Bacteria > Verrucomicrobiota > Lentisphaeria > Victivallales > UBA1829 > SIG94. Next base: position 20,711 of record JAGCNI010000054.1, on the reverse strand, counting down.
TGAGAGAAAAAATCTGATTTTTAATTTTATTTTTTAGTAAAAAAATATTTTTCTATATAAAACAGAGGCATAAACATAATAAAACAGAGGCATAAACATAAGAATAACTGCAGAATATTTTGTAAAAATTACCGTATGGGTTGACAATATGTTGTTTTGTGCTATATTACACCGTTCGGCGGTTGTTTCTGAACGGCTGCATTTTTGTGAAATGGAGATACACTGTACGGTTGATATATGAGCAGAGTCAAAGATTCTTATGCTGTGGGCTATGTTGCCGGGACAAATTTTTTGAGTGTTCTGAATCCCGCCTTTTTCTGTTCTTGTGCAGCATATCTGATCCATCAGACGTGTCCTGTTTTTGAACAGCTGCCTTATACAGTTCTGCTTGTGTTCTCGATTTTTACTCTGCCGTTGATTTTTACCGGGATCCCGGAACATTATCTGACGACCCGTTATTCCTGCCGTAATGTTGTGACCTTTTCCCGTGCATGTGAGATGTTCACGATGTTACTGGGAACGTTGTTTATTTTTCTTCTTCCGGTAGTGGGGGCTGCTCCGTTGTTGAGTGTGACAGCGGTTCTCGGGATCGAATATGCCATGTTCCGACCAGCCTTGAAATGTTATACTGCCGAGATGGTGGGGAAGCCGACTCTTTCCTGGGCAAGTGCTGCGACGGAATCTACGACATTTTTCGGAATCGGGATCGGGGGTGTTCTTGCCGGATCGATCCACTCTCTGAATCAGCATTATGAAGGAAATGCGTGGCTGATCGGAATGTTGTCTGTGATCATTTCTGCTTATTCACTGATCCTTGCAACACGTTTGAATCCGGATCTGCCGCAGAACCGCAACTTGAAATTCCGGGATCTTCCCCGTGCGTGGCTGGATACATTACGGAAACAACCGCGTTACCGTGAACTGGTGATGACCGGGATCGGGGAAAGTTATGTTTTTGCAGCTTTGATCTTTGTGGCTGCGATGACTGTTTCTTATGTGGGAACACAGTTTGAATCCAGCTCTCCTCTGCTGTTGCCGCTTCTGCTGCCGTCTGCTGTTTTCGGAGGAATGGCAGGATGTCTGATCGGCGGCTGGCTCAGTAAGGGAAATGTGGAGCTCGGACTTGTGCCGCCCTGTGCATTGCTGATGACAATCTTTGCGTTGCTCGTGGGAACACTTCCTTATTATGCCGATATGTATATTGAGAGCGGATTGTTGATTCTGTTGCTTTCCGGATTCGGCTTTTTTGCCGGTGTGACTCTGGTGCCGATGCAGGCATATCAGGAATATTTTGTGAAGAAAGAGTTGCGCCCGGCATTTTTCTCATGGTTCTATCTGCCGTTCGGATTGGGGCTGCTGGCGGCATTGACATTGTCTTTTCTGATGTATCACTACAAAATGACGATTACGACAGTGACGCTTGTATTGGCTGTAATCACTTTCACATTGTCTGTTGTGACTTTTGTGATGATGCCGCAGATGCTGCTTCGTATGTTGATGAAGATCCTTTTCATGACCTTGTACCGTTTGCGTATTTTCGGAAAAGAACAGATTCCCTCAGAGGGACCGGCTTTGTTGTATGCCAACAGTTCCTCCTTTGTGGATATCTTTTTCATTTCTGCCTGTACAACAAGACCGATCCGTTTTATGATGCATGAAAACTTTTATCATAACTGGTTCATGCGTCCGTTGTATAAAGCGGCAGGCTTTCTTGTGGTTCCTGTCGGCAAGCCGAAACAGTTGAATGAACTGTTCCGCAAAACCCGTGAAGCTTTGGAACACGGTGAGATCGTATGTGTTTTTCCGGAAGGGGTGATTACCCGGAATGGGAATATATCCCGGTTCAAAAACGGAATGTCTTTCATGCTGCCGGATCATGTGGATGTGCCGATCATACCGATCCGGATCGGTATGACATGGGGGAGTATTTTTTCGTATTACTATGGCAAGATCAAATTGCGTTGGCCCAATGAAATACCGCATCCTGCCACGGTGACGATCGGCAAACCTGTTTCCCGTGATACCTCCGCTTATGCCATGCGTGTGATTCTGACAGAGCTTGCGGCGGAAACTGAATTGATCGCCGGTCCGCAGGAACGACCGTTCCATACTCAGTTTGCTTTTATCGCCAAGCGTTTTCCATTCAAGCGTCTTTTGTGGGAATATACATCCGAAGGAGTGAAGTCTGTTACCAATCTGACTCTGCTTCTGGATTCATTATTGTTGAGCCGTCGTCTGCGGCGTTTGTCACCGGATGATTCTGAATATGTCGGTATGATGTTGCCGAACGGAATTGCCGGAGTGACTTCATTTCTGGCGATTCTGATGGCAGACCGTACTCCTGCGATTTTGAATTACACGGCTTCCAAACAATCGATTCAGCAGGCGATCCGGAAGACTGGATTGAAACGGATCGTGACCAGTCGTGCTTTTATGGAAAAACTGCATTTTGAGATTCTTCCGGAGATGATTTTTCTGGAAGACATTATGCCGAAAACCCGGAAAATAGGCAAACGCGGCTTGTGGCTGTTCTTCATTCTTCTTCTGAATTTCCGGGAATTGATGAAACTGATTTCGCCTGCAAGCTGGCATGATGTTGACCGTTGTGCGGTGGTGATTTTCTCCAGTGGTTCAACGGGAAATCCGAAAGGGGTCATGCTTTCACATCACAATATTTCCGGAGATGTTTCCAGTTTGATCAATACGATCGGTTGGACCCGGAAAGACCGGATCATCGGAAATCTGCCGATCTTCCATTCGTTCGGTTTGAATGTATGTCTCTGGCTGCCGTTGACAACCGGTTGTGAGGTAGCGATGGTAAGCAGTCCTCTGGATGGGATCAATGTGGGAAAAGCCTTGCGGGAACGACGTTTGACTGTGATGATGTCAACACCGGGATTTTTACAGACCTATATGCGTCGTTGTTTGGCGGATGATTTCAAATCATTGCGTCTGGTTGTGACCGGGGCGGAAAAATTGCGGAGTGATCTGTTTGAAAAATTCCGTGCTCTGACCGGGTTGGTGATTGCAGAAGCATATGGTTGTACCGAGTTGTCTCCGGTTGTATCTGTGAATGTGGCTAATTCTCTGCCGGAGCTGGGGACCGGAGTTGCCAAATTGGGAAGTATCGGTCCGCCGTTGTCCGGAGTATGTGTGAAGATCGTTGATCCCATGACTTTTGAGTTGTTGCCGGAAAATACAGATGGTCTTCTGATCGTGCGTGGTGCGATCGTGATGATGGGGTATCTGGCTGATCCGGAAAAGACATCTGAAGTTTTACGGAAAGGGTGGTACATTACCGGAGATATTGCGAAGATGGATCGGAATGGTTTTATCACGATCACCGGGCGTCTGTCCCGTTTTTCCAAGATCGCCGGAGAGATGGTTCCGCATGAATTGGTGGAACAGGAGATCAACAATATTCTTCTCCCGGATGAGCGGATCATTGCGATTACCGGCGGAGAGGATGAAGTCCGCGGTGAGAAACTGATCGTATTTTATACCGATCGTGATGCTGTGAAGCCGGAAGAACTGATACGTCAGTTGCGGGATGCTCAGATCCCGAATCTCTGGATCCCGAAAGCAGAGAATTTTGTGTATATTGAATCTCTGCCGCATCTTGGCAGCGGGAAACTGGATTTGACATCATTGTCTGAAAAAGCGAAAGAATTTTGCAGAAATGGACATATTTAACAGGATTTTTTGAAGTATTTTGAGATAGAAACAATGCTATTGCAAAGTATTTTCTGGAAAAATCCGGAAAGTGTGATATAGTATGGTAAAAATAGCAGTGATCAATGGACCGAATCTGCAGTTGCTGGGGCGCAGAAAGGTGGAAGTGTATGGGCATGTGACGCTCGATACAATAGAAGCCCGTTTGCGTGAAGTTGCTGCGGAATGTGATGTTGAGCTTACTTTTTTTCAAAGCAATCATGAAGGTTCTATTGTGGATGCGGTTGCGGATGCGGCTGCAGAAGGTTGTGCAGGGATCGTGATGAACCCTGCGGCATATACACATACGAGTATTGCCATACGGGATGCGATCGAGGGTGTACGTCTGCCGGTGATCGAGATCCATCTGAGCAATATTCATGCAAGGGAGGAATTCAGACACAAATCAATGACTGCACCGGTCTGTATCGGTCAGATCGCAGGACTGGGTGCCGACGGCTATGAATGGGCGTTGCGTGCACTGGTCAGACATATAAAATCCAAAAATTGAAAATATTTAAAGAGAACAGGATTGAAAGATGAAGTTTGAAGAGATTAAAAACATCGTGAAGCTGATGTCCGAAAACGACTTGACAGAATTCAAAATTGAAGCGGAAGATATGCATCTCTGCATTCGTCGCGGTTCAGCCAATGCTGCTGTTGTGACTGCTGTTCCTGCGGTTGCTGCCGCTCCTGTTGCTGCCGCTCCGGCTGCCCCGGCTGCCCCTGTTGCCCCTGCTGCACCGCCTGCACCGGCTGCTCCGGCTGCCGTGGATAAATCCAAGATGATCGAATCTCCGATCGTCGGAACTTTCTACCGTTCTTCTGCTCCGGGTGCTGAACCCTTTGTGAAGATCGGCTCCAAAGTGGAAGCAGATCAGACGATCTGCATTGTGGAAGCCATGAAAGTGATGAATGAAATCAAAGCGGAAAAAAGCGGCGTGATCAAAGAAATCCTCGTGGAAAACGGTCAGCCGGTTGAATATGGACAGCCGCTTTTCGTGCTTGAATAATGTGTTGAACCGTATCCGGAGAGATTATGTTTAATAAAATTCTGATTGCCAACCGCGGGGAGATCGCACTTCGTATCATCCGTGCCTGCAAAGAGATGGGGATCAAAACGGTTCTCGCATATTCCCAGGCGGATGAGGACAGTCTTCCGGTCCGTCTTGCGGATCAGGCTGTTTGTATCGGTGCGCCTCCTTCCACGGCAAGTTATCTGCTGATCGAACGGATCATCAGTGTTGCTGAAATCTGTGATGTGGATGCTATTCATCCCGGTTACGGATTTCTGTCTGAAAATGCCCATTTCGCTGAAGTCTGCAAAAGCTGTAACATTACCTTTATCGGTCCGGATGCGGATATGATGCGTGCTATGGGAGATAAATCCAATGCCCGTGACACCATGCGTAAAGCCGGGGTACCTGTGACACCGGGCAGCAATGGTTTGATCAATTCTGAAGAAGAAGCTCTGAAAATCGCTCATTCTCTGAAATATCCTGTGATCATCAAAGCCTCTGCCGGAGGCGGTGGACGCGGGATGCGTATCGCCCACAATGATGCCAGCCTGTTGCAGGGGTATCATGCTGCGATCACAGAAGCAGAACGCGCATTCGGAAACGGGGAAGTTTACATCGAAAAATTCATTTCCAATCCCCGTCATATCGAAGTGCAGATTCTGGCGGACTCTTTTGGAAATGTTCTTCATCTCGGCGAACGTGACTGCAGTCTGCAGCGCCGTCATCAGAAATTGATCGAAGAATCTCCTTCTCCCGCATTGACTCCGGCTCTCCGGAAAAAAATGGGCGAAGCCGCTGTCAAAGCAGCCAAAGCCGCGAAATATGTCAGCGCCGGTACGATCGAGTTCCTGCTGGGCGATGATGATCAGTTCTATTTCATGGAAATGAATACCCGTGTTCAGGTCGAACATCCGGTTACAGAAATGATCACCGGTATTGATATTATCAAGGAACAGATCCGTATTGCAGCCGGAGAAAAACTTTCCATGACTCAGAAACAGATCAATATCAACGGTCATGCGATCGAGTGCCGTATCAATGCGGAAAATCCGTATAATAACTTTACGCCGTCTCCGGGACAGATCAAATTTTACAATCCTCCGGGCGGCTTGGGTGTCCGTGTTGATTCCCATGCTTATACCGGGTACAAGATTCCGCCGCATTATGACAGCATGATCGGCAAGCTGATCGTTCACGGCAGAACCCGTGAAGAAGCGATAGCCATCTGCAGCCGTGCTCTTTCTGAATTCCTGATTGAGGGTGTCAACACCACGATCCCGTTTGAACAGTTCCTGATTGGAACACGGGAATTTATTGAAGGACATTATGATACTGGCTTCATTGAACGCTTGATCAAGAGTGGAACTTTCGTAAAACAGAATAATGAGTAATGCCAACCCGGTATCTCTACTTACCAAAAGGAGATTTTCCAGATGACAGTAAAGCTCAAAACAAAACATCCTGTAAAGGAAACAGTGTATCAGGAGGCAGTTCTGCCGGCTGAATCCGCAGATAATGGTGCGATCCGTATTTCTGCCACAGCGTTGTCCGCAATCGTGCGGCGTGCCGCTTGTGAAGTGGAAGGCGTGACCCGGATCACGGGGAACAGTATCGTTGACAATATCGCTGAAATTGTCGGAAGCAAAAAAATACAGGATCGTTCCATTCAGATTTTGATCCGGAAGAATTCCGTATCTGTTGATCTCTCGATCAATATCCGTTATGGCGTATCTCTGCCGACTGTGGCTGCCGAAGTGCAGGAACAGATCGCAGACAGAATTGGCGAACTGACCGGTATAGATGTGGATTCAGTGAATGTAACGATTCGTGAAATCGAAGAAACCATTCCTGAACAAGAAGAAATCGAGGAAGAATAACAGGGGAGGGGACTGTAATATGAATAGAGATGATGCCAAGAGCAACAGAAGTGTATTTCCGGATGGTTCATCTGTGAAAACCGCTGCCGTGGCTGGAGTGGTCAAGGTTCATGAAAGTGTGGTTGCATCCATTATCCGGAAAGCAACCTGTTCTGTTCCGGGAGTGATTCGTCTTGCCGGCAACATGCTGGTCGATAATATCGCCGAATTTGTCGGAAGCAATAAAGTCCTGGATCGTTCCATCAACATTGAAATGGGCGAGAATGCTGTCAATGTGGAAGTCCGGATCATTGCTGCTTATGGTGTATTTGTGCCGGATGTTGCCCGTGCTGTCCAAACCGCAGTGACCGCCGAAATCTTCAAAATCACAGGAATGCAGGTCCCGCGGATCGATGTTGTGATTGCTGATCTTGAGGATCCCCCGGAAGAAGATGTTGCCGTAATTGACGAATAATATTCTGAAGAATAAGGAGAACAGACCATGAGAGAGTTTATACAGTACATATCCACACTGGACAGTCATTCCTTGAATTTGTTTCTGTGCGGCGGTTTATTTGCCTTGGTTCTGGTATTTATTCTGTTGTTTCTGTTTGCCATATTGAGATTGGTTTTCCGGATCGAAAAGAAAATAGCCGGAGTTACATTATCGACTCCGCATGGATCTCTTTTTATTGCGGCAGCAGCAATCGGAGATCTGGTTCGTTCTCTGCAGGATGATTTTTCCGGTTTGACGATTTCCAAAGTCGTTCTGACGGAAGAAAAAGGAGATTTGGTTTTACGGATCAAGATTTTTTATATCCCCGGAAACGGTTCTGTCTTAGAGCAGTCAGAAATGTTCCAGAGCCGTATTCTGGATTCCTTGAAAACATCTTTCGGAATTGAAAATATCAAACGGATCGATTTGAAAATTCCCCATGGTAATTGAGTATATCGTTTGATCCAGATCGAATCTTACAAACAAAAAAGTCTGTGTCTTTTTCCGACACAGAATTTTTTGTTTGTATTCAGGATTGTAATCATACTTGAAAAAGATAATAAATTATGATATATTATTCTATTTATTATCACGACTACCACATTTTTATTTGACGGAGTAATTTTATTATGCAGATGATAGGGACTTTTGCGGTAAAATATTATGTTCTTATTTTATTGAGTATGTGTTTTTCTTTGATCCCTGTATGGGGGAAAACAACTCCTGTAGGAGAACGTATTTTAGAAGAAAATTTTGAAAAACTGATTCATTTAGGTGTTCCAGCCTGGTGTGCAGATTCAGTAAAAAAGAAAAATCTTCCGTCCTCTGTCTTGAAGTCTATTCATCTTCCTACCGGATGGGATATTGGTTGGTGGGGGTTGGATCATGCAACCCGGATTGGAGCAGAAAAAGATTTTTTGCGTATTCAAGCAGTAACACCTCTTACTATTTATGGCGCAGGAATTCCGCAAACTTACGAGCAACAGGATTATATATTTCGGATTACTATGCGTATGCCGAGTGATGCTTCTTGTAAAAAATCTAAAATTGCAGTGGGGTCATTCCGTTATGGAACCGTTCAATATGGCGAATTCTGGGATCGTGATGTTGTTTTGACCAGAGGAGAGCGGGTGACGGTAGATGTTCCTGTAAGATTTCCGCTTACCGGAGTTGGTTTCCGTGGAATGTTTCGAGTTGTCGGGGACGTTGTTTTTGATAAATTTGAAGTTTACAATGGTAGAAAACGGGAATTAAAAAAGGAAGGAATTTCTGTTGTTGAAGGCGTAATTGTTGCTCGCAGTCAGCTTCCAGACCCTGCAAAGAGCAGCTATCCTGATTGTCGTTATACTCTTCATTTCAAAGCAATGAATATCTTAAAAGGGAATCCATGTCCGAAAGAAATACAGTTGATTGTAGAGGGATTTAAAAAATATAAACTGTTTAATACCAATAATTTAAAAGTTGGAGATTTTATTCGGTGCAATATTGTATCATTTGATTCCTTGCCGGAAGAGAAGAAAAATATTCAGCAGGCAGATGATTTGAGTTTATTTGAATTAGACAACTATTATTCTTTGGATATTGAAAAGATTTATGGGTTTTCTGCGATAAAATCAAACATAGCTTTTTCAGGGAAACAAAAATATGATTCAATTTTTGAATTGCAGATCAATTCTGCATTAACAGAGAAGATGAAAAAAGATCAAGCATCGGCAATTTCAAGCGAGTTGCAAAGAATCAATCAGATGTTGAAAGAATATCCAGCTGAAAAATATGCAGAATACAATAAAAAATTTACAGCCGTCTGGACTGCAGAAAAGCAGAAAGATCCCCCGGAATATAATCGTTTAGAGAGAATAGATTCCGGTAAAAAGTACCGTTATGTCTGGCGTAACATTGATAATTCTTTTTGGACTTTGCCGGAACATCATCAATTGATAGGCACTATTCCCAGATTACAGCGACAGAATATCAAAGCTTTGCAGAGCCTTCAGAAATTTTTTAATGCAAATGGCTGTCAGTTTATGGTCTGTGTAATTCCTAATTTTTTTAATATCGCATCACGGGTCATAAATCGTGATTTCAGGGCTGTTCCTGATTTTGTTTCTGCATTTGTTGTTCGGGATTTCTTGCAAAATGGTATTGAAACTTTTTATTTCGCTGATTCAATTATTTCCAATTATAATCGTTATCCATGGGCATATTTTTATCCATACGATGATCATCCATCAGACACAACACAAGATGTATTGACTGATATTTTATCGCGCAGATTGGGACGTTATGATTTGCCGAAAGTATTGGATAAAAATCGTTTTTCAGAGGATCAGGCTGCTCATGTATATGGAGAATCTCCGCAATATCTTTTTCCATTCAACTGTGATATCGGGAAAAATACTGCGGGAAAATCATACAAATGCCGTCGGATTTTATATGATAAAAAAGAAATTTTTCCCAATCCTGATTCGGCTGTTTTATTGTTGGGAAATTCTTTTTTGCAGACGCCTATGGGCGCACCGGATTCCGTTCCTTCTCTGTTGACACAAAAACTTTCCGCTCCTGTTATGTCTTACCGTATCAGCGGTAATGCGATTGCGGATTCCGGTTTTACGAATATATTTCACAACCCTGAATTCTATCTGAAAAATAAAAAGATAATTATTTTTGTTATGTCAGTAGATTATATTTACAGAGTCAATTTTGTCAATGCAGATCATTATGATTCAATGATGAAATTGCTTTCTGAATATGGGTTGGTTGGAGAGATGCAGATAAAAGAAGGGAATTTTACTGATAAATCTTATTCAAAACTTCTTCCCAACAGTGCGTTTTTCAAAATTCCGGCATCTGGAAAGGTTCGCATCCGGAAAAATATAGCCGATCAGAAAATTAATTATTCCAAAGCGATGGCATTGCAGCTTTCTGCTTGTGCTTTCGGGCGTGATCCTGTGATTGGAATGGTGAATGGTGAAAAGATTGAATTGCGTGAAATGGAGTTTTATCATAAATTAGATAAGGTAATGGTCAAATTACCGAAAGCAGTCAAAGAATTGGAAATAGAATTGACTGGCAAACCTGGAACTGTAATTGCGTTTGGAAATATCCAGCTTTACCAATAATAGAAGGAGTTAAAGAAGATGGTTTTTTCTAGTTATATATTTTTATTTTTCTTTCTGCCGACAGTATTGTTGTTTTATTATTTGAGTCCGCGCAGTTGGAAACATTTCGTTCTGACTTTGTTCAGTTATTTGTTTTATGGCTGGGCAAATCCCTATTTTTGTCTGTTGATGTTGTTCAATACGACGGTTGATTATACGAATGGACGTTTAATTGAGGCATATCCGCACCGGAAGAAATTATTCGCCGGTATTTCGATTGTTTGTGGGTTATCAATCCTTGGATTTTTCAAGTATTTTAATTTTGGAATGGAAAATTATAATGCATTGATGGGATTGATGGGGATTCCTGAAGCGCAATATGCTGGATTTTTCCGGGTTGTATTACCGTTGGGGATCAGTTTTTATACTTTTCAGAGTATGAGTTATGTGATTGATATTTATCGAGGGGAGGCTAAAGTTGTTCGTAATTTTATTGATTATGCCTGTTATGTTTCGATGTTTCCTCAGTTGGTTGCCGGTCCGATTATCCGTTTCCAGGAGGTTGCCGATCAGTTGCAAAAACGCACTCATACACTGGAAAAATTTGCTCGTGGGATTACTTTTTTCATGTTGGGAATGGGTAAAAAGGTTTTGTTGGCGAATCCTTGCGGAAAGATTGCAGATACTACATTCAATGCGGGGATCGTGGATACATTTGATGCGTGGTATGGGGCTGTGGCGTATGCATTTCAGATTTATTTTGACTTTTCCGGATACAGTGATATGGCGATTGGTTTGGGGCTGATGCTTGGATTTGTTTTCGCGAAAAACTTTGATTCTCCTTATAAATCATTGTCTGTTACAGAATTTTGGCGGCGTTGGCATATTTCACTTTCCACCTGGCTCAAAGATTATCTTTATATCCCGTTGGGGGGGAATCGGAAAGGAGAGGTTCGCACTTATATCAATTTGGCGTTAGTTATGCTTTTAGGCGGCTTATGGCATGGTGCCAGTTGGAATTTTCTGATTTGGGGGGGGATCCATGGCGGTTATCTTGCTTTTGAGCGTTCATTGGGAAAAGAAAGTCTCTATCAGAAATTTCCAAAAGTTCTGCAAGTGCTGATTACCTTTTTTATTGTTCTTATTGCCTGGGTCTTTTTCCGCGCTGATACTTTGCCCGATGCATGGCGTTATTTACAATGCATGTTTACGCCTGTCGTTGCTTCCGGAGGTACTGTTGCCCGCGGTTTGATTTTCAGCCCATGGTATGTTTTACATTTCATTCTTGCCGGAATTGTGATTTGGTGTTTTCCGCAGAGTTGGGATTTTACCAGAAGACTGACCTGGTGGAAATTGCTATGGTGTATTCTTATATTCGGGATTGCTCTTCTTGCATTGACAACCCAAAGTTATAACCCGTTCATTTATTTTATCTTCTGAGAGGAGTTGTATCATGAGTGAGAATAAAACAAAGAAATTATCCCGGGAAGAGATTGCCAATATTGAGATCGGTAATACCGAAATCACAGTAAAACAAAAATGGTTTATAACATTATTTTTCCTTTTGTTCATCGGAATTTACCCATGTCTCCAGATTTTTTATCATCAGCCGTTTGGCGAATGGCGAAATGCTGGGACAATTCAATCTTCGATCAAGGCTTATGAGACAGCTGTTGAAGACACATCTCTGTTGCGTAAAGTTCTCTTGACTCCAGCACAGCGTTTTTTGACAGGAGTGTTCGGATTGGGAAATGAAAAAGTTATTGTCGGAAAAGATAAATGTCTTTTTTATGCCGCTGATTATGATTATCTGATCAATCCCGGTTTTTTGCGGAAAGAAAAGTTGCATAAACGTATTCTTTCCGGAGTACAGCCTGATCCGGTAAAAGCAATCGTTGATTTCAAAAATCAGCTTGCAAGTCGTGGAATACGTTTGATTTTAATGCCGATTCCTGTAAAACCAATGATTTATTCAGATAAACTTTCTGGCGCAACTCCGCCATTGCAGAATGATTCCTGGAAACAGTTCAAGGCTGCATTGGAAAAAGAGAACATCACCATGCTTGACTTGTCAGACTTGTTTGTAAATATGCGTAAGACCGGAGTGGAACCGTATCTGAAAACAGATACCCATTGGACTCCGGAAGGAATGTATGCGGCTGCTGAAAAACTTGCAGCCGTCATTGAAAATCAGAAAATACCATCCAAATCTTCCATCCCCATCGGGAAAAAATTGACAGCATCCGGTGATATTGTTGCTATGCTCAAACTGCCGGACAGTGCCCGTTATTTTGCCCCTGAAACAATTCAGTTGTTGAATCCTGATGGAACGATCAGCCGCAATTCGGATGTCCTTCTGTTGGGAGACAGTTTTTGTAATATTTTTTCTTTGGAAGCGATGCAGTGGGGGGCTGGAAGTGGTTTTGCCGAAGTCTTGAGTGCACTGTTGAAACGTCCTGTTGATGTAATTTTACGTAATGATGCCGGTGCTTTTGCAACCCGTCAGCTGCTCAGTCAGGAATTATTGCGCGGTCGGGATCGGCTGGCTGGAAAAAAAGTTGTTGTTTGGGAGTTTGCCATCCGGGAATTGGCGAATGGCGATTGGAAAATGCTTCGGATGGATGTCGGTAAAACACCGGAAGAACGTTTTCTTGAGATTCGTGAGCCTCGGACTGTTTCTGCTGTTGTTTTGGCTGCAAGTATCGTTCCGCGTCCTTTCTCCGCTCCATATAAAGATCATGTGATGAGTCTTCATTTGGGGGATATTGACAATGGGAATGCTCAGGCATTGGTCTATATCGTCAGTATGAAAGATAATGTTTGGACTGATGCCGCAAAGATTCGTATTGGAGATACATTGAAAATCACATTATCTCCATGGTCTGAGCAGAAAGCCTCTATCGGCAGTTGGAACCGCAGCGAGCTGGATGATGAAGCTTTATTTTTGGCTGAGCCTTGTTTTGGAAAAATACTGAAATAATATACACATAAGGATTGAGAAAAATGAAAAAATTAACTGCTTTTCTTCTCGTGTCCACAGTTCTTGTTGCGTTTGCAAATGACTTGGAACAAAAAGTAAAATCTTTGCAGAATAAAGCTGTCGCAGGGACTATTACGGTAAAAGATTCCAATAATATCCTTTACAGCGTGAATGAGCTGCAGCATCTTTCCAAAGGGAGTCTTGTGAATGGCAGAGTTGCATCTGTTTCTGCTTGTAATCGTAAAAACAATGCTGCTGTGATTCCTGCATTGGAGACATTCCACAAGGATCTCAAAGCTTTGAATATAGAGTTGATTGTGATTCCTGTACCTCCTAAACTGGCAATTATGCCGGCTGCCGGAATGAAACAGGGGGAGGCAATGAAGTATCTGAAACCCTTTTATCAGGAATTGCGTGCAAAAAATATCAATGTTCTGGATTTGAGCGATTTGTATCTAAAGTCCGGTGCAGGATTGTATTGCCGTACAGATGCTCATTGGAGTCCGGCAGGAATTGCTCTCGCTGTAAAAGAATTGGCAAAACAAATCAAGTTGAGAGGATCATCAAATTTTCAGATCGCAGAATCTGAAATTACGATTTCCGGAGATTTAGCAAAATCCTTGAATCCTTCAACACCGGAAACAGAAAAGATAAAAATAAAAACTGTTTCAGGAAAAACAATTACCGAAGACACGCCTGTTTTGTTGTTGGGAGATAGTCATACTTTGATTTTTTCCACAGGAGGAATAATGCTCAGTTCCAATGGCGGACTGGCAGAACAACTGGCAGCAGAACTGAAGATGCCTGTTGATAGAATGGGAGTTATGGGGTCTGCATCGACAGTTGTCCGTATCAATCTGTTCCGGAAAGCTTCTAAAAATCCTGAATGGTTAAAAAATAAAAAATATGTCATTTATTGTTTTACAGCCCGTGAATTTACAGAATCTCCGGCAGGTTGGGTAAAAGTTCCGGTTCTTCGGAAAAAACGTTGATCCAGATCGAATCTTACAAACAAAAAAGTCTGTGTTTTTTCCGACACAGACTTTTTTGTTTGCTGAAGATGGATCAATCATCGATCGGACCGTGGTAGCAGGGACCGCCACCTGCGACATAGCCGCGACTTTCTCCCCGGAGACTGGGGCTGACCCAGAATGAGTATAATTTTGCATTTTGCAGGATAAAACGGAAGCGGACTGTTTTTCCTGCAAGTCCTGCAAGAGAGTTATTTTGTTTCCATGAGACCATTTGTTTTGTTTTGTTCGCTGCAATACTGATACAATCCTGACGGGAAAAACCATTGAGTACATTTCCTGTTTCATCGAGGATTTCCACGCGGAGAGAACCTTTTTCTGAATCTGTATTGACAAAGAGGTAGTTTGAATCAAAACGGATTTTTCGAGTGAGGATCTCGCTTTCCTGTTCAGCTGCATCCAGCGATACAAATCCATCCCGGCGCAGGAATGCAATTCCGGTTGCGCCTTTATCGTACATGGCAGATTTTGTGCCGCTTTCTTCATTTCCGTAAAAACCGGTAAAATAGAATGTCAGTTTATCTTCATCTACGGTACAGATATTGCCGAGACTCTGTACGTATCCACGATCCCATGCGTTATTATCACCACAGCGCAGAGCGCAATTCCTATCCGGTCTTGCCCAGTGGAACCCATCGCGGCTGTATGCAAATTCCAATTCCGTGATTTTGGGGATCCCGGTTTTGATTCCGACTTCATTGGGTGGACCGTAATGGAGTTGGAAGAAGCCGAGCATGATACTTTCATAGGGGACGGCATCCAGATTATAGAGTTGCGGCTCGATATTTGTTGCCGGATGAATTGGGTCAAAACGGTCCGCTCCTGTCCAGTAAACAGCTTTGGATTCAGGATTGTCCGGAGAGTCCATACCCCATTGTGATGCTTCTATAAAGTCATCACCTTCGACATAATTCCGTGCGCGTCCGTCAAAATATGCCCGCAGACTGTAACACCATTTTTTGCGGAACGGATTATAAAACATTGTGGTTCTGTCGCCAGCCATTCCGGTTGCGATCGGTTTTGACCAATGGATTCCATCCGGACTTGTCATACACATTCCCCGTGCGATCCAACCAGGTTCCATGAGGAACATTTTATATCTTTCGTTATCATTGTTTGTGTAATAATCATGTACCACAGTCCATGAATCGCATTTCAAGCCATAGGGCAGCACTCTGTTTGTTCCGGGGAAAACATCGTATTGCGGTCGTTCCCAATGAATTCCATCTTTACTTTCTGCACAACAAATCGTGTTGAGCCATCCCCCCTCGTACCACATGCGATAGATTTTTCTATCATAATCGAACCATACACCACCGCTTTTGGGACAGGCACAGGAAGAACCGTTTTCCGGATTGACTTCCCAGGGATATTCCGGTTTCAGGATGGGATTTTGTTCATATTTTTCCGGATAATGCCAGGAGCGTGAACAGGTTGTGTTTTCCAGAAGAAAATCATCCACGAAGAGTTCTCTTCCGGTTCCCAGCGGGATCACTTCCGGGGGATCGGCAAGGTAAGGGGGGGCGGGATATTCTTTTTCTTTTCTGTCTGCAATGTTGATCCGTGGCGGCCATACTTCCGGCAGGCGTATGCCGTTGTATAAAACTTCCTGCGATGTTTTCATTTTTTGTTTCTCCTGTTTTAATGATATATTTTTTCAGTATTTTATTTTCTGAAATGGCTTGGGGAAATTCCGAATTTATTACGGAATGCTCTTGCGAAACTGGCGGATCCGGAAAATCCGGTCAGTTCAGCAATATCTTCGCATGAGTACAGCCTGTTCCGCAAAAGACGTCTTGCCAGATTCATCCGTTCTTCAGAAGCGAAAGCTCCGGGAGTCATTTTTGTTTGTTCCCGGAATATGCGGCTCAGATGTTCTCTGGAAACTTGCAGACGCTGTGCGATTTCCTGCAATGTCAGATCCCGGTTCAAATTTTCTGTAATGATTTGCTGTGCTGCCTGAACCAGACGGCTGTTTCGGGAATCATTGTCATTGACTTCCAGGAATTCCCCGAGATGAGTCAGGATATCGCAGACAATTTTTGCTGCTTCCGTGGCGGTGATAAAGCGCATGGATCTTTTTTGATACCGGAAAGACTGGAGGTGTTTGATGAAACCGGAATTTACGGGAAAATGGATGATGTGGCCGTGCCGTTCCACCAGTTCATTGATGATATTGACCGCGGCTGATCCGACAAAATCGATCCAGAGAAAATCCCACGGTGCTGTTGCATGAGGAGGATAGAAATAGGCACTTTTTGAATCCCCGAGACAACACATGAAACCTGTTCCCGGTTTGAGTTTCCATACACTGTCACCGTATTTGAACATTCCTTCACCGGCGATCGTGCATACGATTTGTACCATATCCAAAGGTCTTCCCTGGCCGGAAAGATAATATTTTGGACTTATCTGCCGTTCAAAAACGATTTCATGGGGGATCGGCAGATGTTTCATCGGATTTCTCACCATGAAACGTGTTTCCCACATTCTGCACCAATCGTAGCTTGGCATTTTAAAACCTCACAAATTGTATAGTATATATCACATTTTGTATAAAAATATATCCTTGAAAAATAAAAATCAAGCGTGTAAATTAAAAAAGTAACAAAAATTATATATCACAAAACACGTTAAACCCAAAAAGGAGTATTTCTTATGAGTAAGATTCGTGTTACTGTTTGGAATGAGTACAGACATGAGATGACACAACAGGCTGTTCGTGATGCTTATCCGATCGGGATCCATGGCGCGATCCGTGAAGGTTTGTTGGAAGAAAGCGACTTTGAAGTCCGTTGTGCATGGTTGGATCAGGATGAAGAACATGGATTGAGTGAAGCTGTACTGGCAGAAACCGATGTTCTTTTCTGGTGGGGACACATGGCACATGGTGAAGTGAAAGATGAAATTGTTGACCGTGTTCAGAAACGGATTCAGGAAGGTATGGGGCTGGTCGTGCTGCATTCCGGACATTTCTCCAAAATTTTCCGTCGTATGCTGGGAACCACCTGCAGCCTGAAATGGCGTGAAGTGGGAGAAAAAGAACGCATTTGGAATATTGAACCTGCTCACCCGATCGCAGTTGGTCTGCCGGATCATTTTGAACTGCCGCACACTGAAATGTACGGAGAACGTTTTGATATTCCTACACCGAAAGATACCGTTTTCATCACCTGGTACGAAGGCGGCGAAGTGTTCCGCAGCGGTGTGACTTTTGAACGCGGCTATGGCAGAATCTTCTATTTTGCACCGGGTCATGAAACATTCCCGATCTATTATGATCAAAACATCCGTAAGGTCCTCCGCAATGCTGCACGCTGGGCTGCTCCGCGTTTCATGCAGGAAATCACCTGTCCGAACGTGCCTGCACTGGAAGAAATCAAAACTGTAATGAACTGAAACAATTTGAAATAAAGAGAGATTGTAATATGGCTAAATTGAAAGCTGGTGTTATCGGTCTTGGAATGGGTGGAAATCATCTGAGAGGATTTCTGGATCATCCCGATGTGGAAGTGGTTGCAATCGCCGACCGTCGGGAAGACCGTCGTGCTCTTCTTCCTGTCAATTATCCTGAATTCGACGGTAAAGTCTATCATGAAGGAATCGACATGATCCGCAATGAGAAACTGGATATCGTTTCTGTTGCAGTTCCCAATAATCAGCACATGGAACTGACCATTGCTGCTTTGGAAGCCGGAGCCAATGTTCTTTGCGAAAAACCGATGGCAATGAATGAAGAAGAAGCTCAGAAAATGCTGGATACAGCAAAACGTTGCGGCAAAAAACTGGGGATCGATTTCTCTTACCGTTTCTATCCGCAGTCCCGTGCAATGAAAAGCATGATCGAGCAGGGGGCACTTGGTGAGATCTATTACGGGCGCAGTGTCTGGCTCCGCCGTCGCGGTATTCCCGGTATGGCAACCGATACATTCAACACCGGCAAAGGCAAAACAGCTCCGATGGGTTCCTGGTTCTTTGATAAACAGCAGTCCGGCGGCGGTCCTCTCATTGACCTGGGCGTGCATCGTCTTGACCTTGCCCTGTGGTTGATGGGGTATCCGAAGCCCGTGTGGGTCATGGCAAGCACCTATGCAAAATTCGGTCCGGAAATGGGTCGCAAGGTTGGTCTGGAATATACCGTCGAAGATCTCGCCTGTGCCATGATCAAATTTGAAAATGGAATCACCCTTGAACTGGATGCTTCCTGGGCATCCAACATCAAAGAAAATGAATTGCAGACCATCCGTCTCCTCGGAGATAAAGGCGGTATGTATCAGTACAACCTCGAAGAAGGTTATACCTATGATGTTGAATATTATTCTGAAATTGCAGACCGTCAGTTTGACAGCAAAATGCACACTGCCACACCTGCGCCTTCTGCCTATCAGCTCTTTGTGGATTCCGTCCGTGACAACACACCGTTCCTGGTTCAGCCGGAAGAAGGTGTTGTTGTGATGAAACTTCTGGATGCTATTTACCGTTCTGCCGCATCCGGCGAACCTGTCAAACTTGACTGATATAAAAAGCATCTTCTCTTTTATCTGAAGAGATATTCTTTCTGCCCGGTCTTTGTGCCGGGCTTTTTTTTTGACTGATGATTGTACGTTGTTTTTCCTTGTTTTCTGCTTGAAAAGAGGAAATCTTATGCTATAGTTTTTGTATGAGAATACAGTCTGTTTCAGATTGTTGATAATAAAAATTTTTCAGATTGCCGGATGGTTGTTGAATAGTAAGTAAAGGGGTTGATTTTATTATGAAGACGTATGCTGAAACAAATGTTTGGAATTTTGATTTACCGCCGTATCCCCGCGAAGGAGTGTTTCATCTGGATCTGTCACCCCGTTGTCAGGTCAATCGCCTGTTGACATTTGAAGCGGGACGTCTTGCCCGCCTGCATCAGTTGGATCTATTTGATGATCAGAAATCTCTTTCTTTTTTTCAGGATCAGCTGCGTTCCCGATTGTGGGATAAATTCGGCTGTACGTATGATCGTTCTCTGCCGCTGGAAGTGAAAGAATTCGGTACGATCCGTGAAAAAGATTACTCTATTACGAAACTGATTTACCAAAGCCGTCCGGGCATATTTGTGACTGCCTTGTTGTATATTCCCGCGGGGGAAGGGCCTTTTCCTGCAGTGCTTCAGATGCATGGACACAATGCCGAAGGAAAATTCGGTGAAAATCCCCAGTCGATGAGTCTTGCCCTTGTGAAAAGCGGATATGTCTGTCTGACAGTGGATGCGATCGGAACGTATGAACGCGGACATCACTGTTATCAGGAAGAAAGCCACGGCGGATTTATCGGTGTGGGGTTGTTCAATATCGGAGAGAGTTTGATGGGGGCGCAGGTCGTTGACAACATGCGCGGGATTGATTTATTGTGTTCTCTGGCGTATGTGGATTCCACTAAAATCGGAGCGACAGGAGCATCCGGGGGTGGAAATCAGACCATGTGGTTGAGTGCTATGGACACACGAATCGCTGCTTCGATGCCGGTGGTGAGTGTTGGTTCATTTGAATCTTATGTGTATGGACTGAACTGTGTTTGCGAACTGCTGCCGGATGGTTTGACGATTACGGAGGAATCCGGAATTCTTGCCTTGATCGCTCCGCGTCATCTCCGGATCGGCAATGCGTTGTATGATTGCAATCATGACTTCAGTGTATCTGAAATGCTCAAAACATATCATCCGGTTGAAAAACTCTATTGGAATCTGGGTGTTCCGGAAAAAATCTCTTTCGAGGTGGCGGATCGTGTCCACGGAATGACAAACCGTCAGCGTGAATCAGTGCTTGGTTTCTTTGCGTATGCACTGAAAGGAGAAGGAAACGGCAGACCTCTGCCGGAGCCGGACTATGAGATTTATCCGAAAGAAGAACTGTATCTGTTCAAAAATCCGGAGGAACGTGGGATCAATCAAGTCCGCTCCATTCAGGAACATTGTCAGCTGACCGGTGAAAAATTGCGTAAAGATTTCCTGAGCCGTACAGCTGTTTCTGTTGCGGACGCTGTCAAAGATTTGAAAAAACTTCTGCGTTTGCGTGCTTTGCCGACTGAAATGGATGTGTATCATTATGCTGAAGTCAATGGAACCGGACGTTCCGCTCTGGCTGTTGGCAATCACCTGATCCCGTTCCTGATCCGCAAGGGAACAGCATCTGGGAAATACCGCATCGTGCTGCATCCTGAGGGCAAGAAATGTTTGGATCAGGAAACTCTGGATCAGGCAGCTGCCGATGGTGCAACTTTGATCCTGCCGGATCTTTTCGGCGCAGGTGAAACCGCCCAACCCAATAATGTCAATGGTATTTATCATCAATTTTTCAGACAACTTCTCTGGATCGGTCATTCTCTGACCGGAGAATGGGTTTATGATCTTCTTGCATTAGTCAATATGCTGAAAGATGAATTCAATGCAGAAAAAATCCATGTGACCGGCATCCGTGAAATGGGCTTTACTGCCCTGTGTGCCAATGCTTTCTCCGACAGAATCAATACAGTGGAAACAGTTGCCTCTCCT
>JAGCNI010000003.1 GCA_017646015.1 Lentisphaeria bacterium | reverse complement strand
GGAATGTTCTCTTGATATGCCGGAGAATGTGTATTTCTACAACGCTCAAGTGAAGAATACAACGAATCAACCGTAAGAGGATAATATGATCAAACTGCTTTTTCTGATTTGTTCTATTCTCCTGCTTGCACTTCTGCCCGCCTCCCGGACAATTCCGCCGGAAGCATGGGTCACGGACAATGAGGAGATGGATATTTCCAAAGAGATCATGATCGGTGAAACGATTCTGAAAGGATTGCAGGATAATGATTTCCGCATATTGAAACCTCTGCTGAAGAATGGTCCGATGAAATCTGTCGTGGAAAAAGATTTCAAGAGTTCAGAAGAGAGTATGAAACAGCAGTTCGGAGAATTGAAATCGTATTCATATCTTGCGGAACTGCAGACGCCGATGGTCAGAAATCTGATTTGGAAAGTCAAATTTGAGCGGAAAGGTTCGTCCGGAAAAATGATAGGACAGGAAATACTGTTTCGTCTTGTCTCCGGCAGCAGCGATGGAAAAACTGTTGTTCTCGGATTTGGATTTTTCTGAAAAACAACCATATAAAGGGGGGATTTATTATGTCGGATTCAACAGAAAAAAAATTGGGTGTGATCCCGTTGGCAGCGATCGTGGTGAGTGCAATGATCGGCGGAGGAGTATTCAGTCTTCCGCAGAACATGGGGCAGTCCGCCGGAGTCGGAGCTGTGATCATTGCCTGGATCATTACAGGGATCGGGATGTTTTTCATTGCCAATACGTTCCGTATTCTTTCGGATGCCCGTCCGGATGCCACGACCGGGATCTATGCGTATGCCCGTTTGGGATTCGGACGTTTCGGCGGATTTCAGATGGCATGGGCGTACTGGCTCTGCAACATTTTCGGAAACGTGGGCTATGCAGTTCTTCTGATGGATGCTCTGGATTATTTTTTCCCGGGATGGTTTACGGGTGGAAATAATCTCTGGTCAATTGTCGGTGGATCGGTGATGATCTGGGTGATGAACTGGGCGGTTCTCCGTGGAACACACCAGGCGGCATTTATCAATACCGTCGGGACGATTTTCAAATTGGTTCCGCTCTGTCTTTTCATTCTGATTCTGCTGTTCACATTCCATTGGAGTTACTTTACCACTGACTTCTGGGGTACGGAAACGATTGCCGCCTTTCATCAGAAACCGTTGGGCGGGATCATGGATCAGGTCAAATCGACAATGCTGGTCACATTGTGGGCATTTATCGGGATCGAGGGAGCGATCGTTGTTTCTTCGCGTGCCAAAGATCAGAAATCAGTCGGCAGAGCGACTTTGATCGGCTTTCTGGGATGTCTTTTCATCTATGCCTGTCTTTCCATTCTTCCTTTCGGCAGAATGCATCAGGCTGAGATCGCCAAACTGGTCAATCCTTCCACGGCTCCGATCCTCAGTTCTATCGTTGGAACATGGGGTGGTATTCTGATGAATCTCGGAGTGATCATTGCTCTTGTCACAAGCTGGCTTGCATTTACGATCATGATCGCACAGATCCCGCAGGCGGCGGCACAGGATGGTACTTTCCCGAAAATTTTCTGTTCTGAAAACAAAAACGGCACACCGAACGTGTCTCTGATCGTCACAAGTTGTTTGATGCAGCTTGCCATGATCATGGTTTATTTTGCCAATAATGCGTGGAACACCATGCTTTCCGTGACCGGAGTCATGATCCTGCCGCCGTATCTGGCATGTACTGCTTATCTCTGGAAACTCTGTGCAACGCATCAATATCAGAAAGGACTTCCGGTCAAAGCCGGAATGGCATTGCTGTGCGGGGTCGCCGGGACCATTTATGCAATCTGGATGATCTATGCCGCCGGATTGAGTTATCTCTTGATGGCATTTATTTTCCTGGTGATTGGAATTCCGGTCTATCTGAAATCCTGCCGGGATATCAATGAGGAAAATGCAAAAAATGGAAAACCTGCGATTCAGGCTTTCAACTCTTATGAACGTTTCGCAGCCATCGTGATCGTTCTGGTCGCATTGGCAGCAATCATTCTTTTCAGTACGGGAAAAGTCAAACTCTAAAAATCATTACAAGGGGGGTAAATGATGAACAACGAATTGGAAAACAGACAGGTCTTGATTGTGGAAGATGATTTCAGCGAGAACAGTGCTGTCATCTCTGGCGCATTGGGACGTCTTATTGCGGCATTGTCAGAAAAACATATCGACACACTTGAGGTTGCTTCGCCCTGTGAGGCATTGCCGGTGGTTGACAACAATATGGATATTGATGCCTTTCTGGTTGCAGTGGATATGCAGAATCCGGACAATACTCCGCAGGTGCATACTCTGCTCAATCATATCAAAGAACGCCAGAGCAAAGTCCCTGTTTTCCTGCTTGCCGACCGTGCTCAGACAGCCCGGCAGCTTTCTGCAGATCTGATGGGACTTGCCAATGAACTGGTCTGGATCTTTGAAGACAGTCCGCATTTTATTGCCGGCAGAGTGGAGGGTGCGATCAAACGGTATCGTGATCTTCTGCTGCCGCCATTGATGAAAGCGATCTGGGAATACAACGAAGAGAATCATGAATATTCCTGGGCTGCTCCGGGACATCAGGGTGGTGTCGGGTTCACGAAAAGTCCGGAGGGGAAAAAGTTTTATGACTTCTATGGAGAGAACCTTTTCCGCACGGATACCGGGATCGAACGATCCTCTATCGGTTCTCTGTTGGATCATGAGGGCGCATTTGCAGAGAGCGAAGCCTTTGCTGCGGAAACTTTCGGGGCGGACCGTTCCTATTCCATTGTGGTGGGTACATCCGGTTCCAACCGTACCATTATGCAGGCATGCCTTTCGGAGGGGGACGTGGCGATCTGTGACCGGAATTGTCACAAATCCATTGAACAGGGATTGATCCTGAGCGGTGCGATTCCTGTTTATATGCTTCCGACCCGGAACCGTTATGGTATCATCGGTCCGATCCTCAAGAACGAGATGAGTGCTGAACGGATCGCAGAGAAGATCCGGAAATCACCTTTGAAACATTCCGGCGACACCCGGGCGTATGCTGTTGTGACAAACTGTACTTATGACGGCTTGTGTTACAATGCGGCGAAAGTGGAGAATATTCTGACAGAATCCTCCGACCGGATCCATTTCGATGAAGCCTGGTATGGCTATGCCCGTTTCAATCCGTTGTATCAGGATCATTATGCCATGCGCGGTGAGCCCGGTGTACACAAAGGAGCCACGGTCTTTGCCACACACTCCACACATAAACTGCTCAATGCTCTTTCACAGGCATCCTATATCCATGTCCGGAACGGCAGAAAAGCAGTGGAGTTCGACCGTTTCAATCAAGCCTATTCGATCCATGCCACGACTTCGCCGCTGTATGCCATTTGTGCATCCAACGATATTGCCTCGGCAATGATGGCGAATAACGGCAGGACATTGACCGATGAGGTGATTGAAGAAGCGATCGATTTCCGGCAGGCAATGGCAAAACTTCATCGTGATTTCACGAAATCCGGCTCCTGGTTTTTCCAACCGTGGAATACTCCCGTTGTGAAAAATTATGTGACAGGTGAACAGTATGACTTCGCAGATGCACCCCGGGAGCTGCTGATCCGGGAACAACGCTGCTGGCGGATGTATGAAGGGGAAACATGGCATGGTTTTTCCGGTATCGAAGAAAACTGGGTCATGCTCGACCCGATCAAAGTCAGCATCATCACACCCGGTATGGGGGATAACGGAAAAATCCAGTCATCCGGTGTGCCCGCCGCTCTTGTCTCTGCTTATATCTATCAGGAGGGGATCGTGCCGACCCGGACAACTGATTTCCAGTTGATGTTCCTCTTCTCCATGGGGATCACAAAAGGAAAATGGGGGACTCTGGTCAACCGTCTGTTGAATTTCAAAGATTTCTATGACAAGAACCGACCGGTGTCGGAAGTCCTTCCATCGCTTGCTGTCCGGTATCCGGAACAGTACGGCAGGATCGGTCTGCATGAACTGGGGGACATCATGTTTGATTATCTCCGCAGGGAAAATCCCGGAGAAATTCTCAATCAGGCATTTGCCGTACTCCCGGAACAGATCCTTTCTCCGCGGAATGCTTACATGAAGATCGTGAAAAATGAAGTTGAATTTGTTCCGTCCGATAAATTGGCGGGCAGAGTCACAGCCAACGCGATCATTCCGTATCCTCCGGGAATTCCGATGTTGATCTCCGGTGAAAATTTCGGAAATCACAACAGTCCGCAGATCCGTTATCTGCAGGCTCTGGAAAAATGGGATCACTCTTTCCCCGGATTTGAACATGTTACAGAGGGAACAAAAGTCATTGACGGAAAATATAATGTGATGTGTATCAAAAACTGATTCCGGGAACTTTGTTCCCTGTTTCTTCCGGACCGCTTTGGAACAGTTGTTTTCATGGCGGTCCGGTTTTTATTTGCAAGCAATTTTATTCCCCATTTTATTTTTGAAAAACACTTTTTCCGGATATACGGACTTATGGAAGGCATAAAAAGTGTATTTTTTTAATTTTTTTTCAGATTTGCACCTTGTAAAAAACGGAAAATTGATTATAATTATAGGTCAAGGCATACGTATTCCTTGGGTTTGGATATTCGAGGCGCGTATGTATTGATCATTGAGGCTGAAAACTCAAGGAAAATAAGGAAGATACCAATGAAAAAATGGAAAGTCGGAGTTGTCGGTTGCGGAAAAATCGCCCTTGCCAATCATTTGCCGGAAATGCTTACTGTTGCAAAAAATGCAGAAGTGACTGCATTGTATGATACAGTCCGGGAAAAAGCGGAGGCTCTGGCAGAAAAATTCAATTTGCAGGCAACGATTTGTTCTTCATTGGATGCATTGCTCAAATCCGGTGTGGATGCTGTGATCATTGCCACTCCGAACCTGTATCACTACAAACAGACCCTCAAATGTTTGCAAGCCGGAAAACATGTGCTGGTTGAAAAACCGATGGCATCTTCTGTGGAGGAAGCTGAAGAAATGATCGCTCTGGCAGAAGAAAAAGGGCTTGTTCTTCAGGTCAATCAGTCTCTCCGTTACAGCGCACCTCACAAAAAATTTGCAGACCTGATCGCTGCCGGTGAGATCGGGGTTCCTTTCCATGCCAATTGCCGCCGTACTGCTACGACAAGCCCGGATAAAGGTTGGTCTCCCGGTGCAACATGGTTCGTTCAGAAAAAATATAAAGGCAGCCTCGTTACCGATATCGCTGTTCACATGGCTGACTTCCTCTATTGGTGTCTCGGTCCGGTGGACAATGTGATGGCGCAGACCTTGAATCTTGATCATGAAGTTCCGGACAATGTGAATGCTCTGATCCGTTTCAAAACCGGTGCAACTGCCACACTGGAACTGAGTTGGACATTTCCCTGCAATCTGGAAGACCGTTTTGAAGTCTTCGGTCCGGAGGGCGCGATCGCTATGACAAATGAAGGGATCGTGATCCATAAGAAGAATCGCAAACAGCCGCGTCTGATCAAATACAGTGCGATCAAAGCGATTCCGAATTCCCACAAGGTTTTCATTGACTCCATTGCCAAAGGCGGCAATCGCAACTGGCTTTATGGTAGAAATGCTCTTGCTCTCTGTATGGCGATCATTGAATCCAATAAAACACAGGCAGCTGCTGTTCCTGCCATGATCGAATCTGAAAAATAATCGTTCAGGAGAGTTTGATTATGTTGAAAGTCGGTTTGAATTCTTACAGCATGGCGAAAGCTGTGAAAAAAGGCGAGATCGATATTTTCGGTATCATCCGTTTTACAGCAGAGCAGGGGGGAAAACACATTGAGATCGTTCCCGGCAGTTCCTGTACCGTGGATGATTTTGATGCTGTTGATGCTATTGCAAAAGCGATCAAAGAAGCCGGTTTGGAAATTTCCAGCTACACGGTCAGTGCTGATTTCATGCTGCCGACCGCTGCGGAAGTCCGTGCTGAAATCGAACGTCTGAAACAGGAAGTCATCAAAGGTGCCCGTATGGGAGCTTCCCGGATGCGTCATGATGCCGGTTGGCGGGATTTGCAGAATACTCATTATGAACAGTTTGAAAAAGATCTGCCGATAGCGGTGGATGCCTGTGGTGAGATCGCTGATTTTGCCCGTCAGTACGGGATCGTGACCAGTGTGGAAAATCATGGGATGCACTTCCAGGGCAGTGAACGGGTGTTGCGTCTGATCCAGGGCGTGAACCGCGATAACTTCCGGATGACTGTGGATGTCGGCAACTTCCTCTGTGTGGATGAAGATCCGGAAATTGCCGTTCAGAATTGTATCCGTTATGCCTCTATGATCCATTTCAAAGATTTCACGATCCGCCGTGATCCACCGAATGTGAAAGGATATTTGAAAACTGCTCACGGAAGATATCTCCGCGGAGCCTGTATCGGCGATGGTGATATCCCGCTGACTGCGGTCATGAAAACAATCGTGGATTCCGGATATGATGGTTTCCTTTCTATTGAATACGAAGGCTTTGAAGATTGCCGTGAAGCATGTGCACGCTCTTTTGAAAATGTCGCTGCCATGTTGGAAAAATGCGGTGTCGGAGGAATTTGAAAATGAACTTGCAATTACCGTCCGGACATCCCTGTCTCTTCACTTCTCCCGATAAAAAATTCAGTATGCTTCCCACAGCGGCAAAGACTGAATTCGGGAAAGAGTTGGCTGAACGTATCATTTATGATGCGGAACTTCTTTTGCAGTATGCTCCGGAAAAACGGGTCGTGATCGGTTTTCGCCTGTTGGCTGTCAGCAGAAATGTGCTCTACCGGATGACCACGCTGACTCTGGCTTGGCTGTTGACTGAACGCAGAGAGTTTGCTGATCGTGCCATTCTGGAAATGTGCAATGCCGCAGATTTTGTTGATTGGAATGCTGAAGAACACTTCCTTGATACCGCAGAAATGTCTCTGGCTCTTTCAATCGGATATGACTGGATGTATGATCTCCTGACGGATGAACAGCGCAAACTGATTTCTTCTGCTATTATTGAAAAGGCTCTGAAACCCTCTTTCACGGTCAAGAAAAACTGGTGGATCAAGTGCCGCATGAACTGGAATCAGGTCTGTCATGCCGGATTGACAGCCGGAGCTCTGGCTGTCGCTGATCTCGAACCGGAACTGGCACAGCGCATTATTGAACGCGCTCTGGAATGTGTCCCCAACTCCATTACCGCTTCTTATTACCCGAACGGAGCCTACTCCGAAGGTCCTGCTTATTGGGGATATGGAACCAATTATGCGATTGTTCTGATGGCTCTGCTTCATGGCGCATTCGGTCAGGATTTCGGGCTTTCCGATATGCCCGGATTCTCCAAAAACGGCGATTTCATTACGGCTGCTTTCGCCCCGGATGGTAACTATTACACTTATTCCGACTGCGGAGCCACTTCGGATAAATCTGTTTATTTCACCGGATTTCTGCCTTTGATCTGGCTCGATCATCATTTCGATCGTCCTGATCTTTTCAGCAGACATGTCCGCAAATCATGGAAAGCGGTCATGAAGAGCCGTGAAAAAGATCTGGAAGCTCCCAAAGATGAATATTACCGTCTGAATCCGCTCAGTATGCTCTATCTCAGAGATGTTCCGGAAGTGGATAAAGAATTGGAAAGTCCATTTTACAGCGGGGATGAAGCGGATGTTCCGTTGGTCTTCTATCGCGCCGGACGCAAAGATTCAGATGCTTTCCTCGGAGCAAAAGGCGGTTCTCCGCTGGATTATCACGGACACATGGATGCAGGTTCTTTCGTGTATGTCGCCGGACGTGTCCGTTGGGTCTGCGATCTCGGCGGGGAAAACTATCACCATATTGAATCCGCCGGATTGAATCTCTGGAACTATGAACAGGATAATGACCGTTGGAAAGTATTCCGTCTGGGGGCATCCGGTCACAGCGTCCTCCGGATCGATAAAAAACCGCTTTTGATCAATGGCAGAGCCACCTTTACTGAAGTCACCAAGAACCATGCAATGTTGGATATGACCTCCCTCTATCAGGGCGATGCCGAAAAGGTTACCCGTACTTTTGAGTTCAACGGAAATGATTCTCTGGTCATCACGGATGTGCTGGAAGGTGTACGCCCCGGTGCTGCTGTCAACTGGCAGATCATTACCATGCGAAAGGCGGAGGTCTCCGGGAAAACGGTCACACTTTCCAAAGGAAAAAAATCGCTGACAATCAGAAAAAATACAGGAAAACGCTGGTGTGTCACTCCTGCTGAAAAACTGATGCAGAAATATGATTCTCCGAATCCGGGTGTCTCTGTTGTATCGTTTGATACCATCGTACCCGAAGACGGAAAAGTCGAAATCATTGTGGAAATGTCTCTTCAGAAAAACAAAAAATAACAAGCCAAAAAGGAGGAAACAGAATAAGATTACACCTTGCTTACCCCTTATTTTTCAGTCTGACGACGCATAACATGTGTTATGTAAACTGGAAACAAGTACAAAATTATCTGTAAAAAGGAGATTATTATGAACAAAAAACAAAACATTTCAGGTCAACCGCACAACATAACACATGTTATGCGCCGCTGCTTCACATTGATCGAGCTCCTCGTAGTGATCGCCATCATCGCAATCCTCGCAGGTATGTTGCTCCCCGCTCTCAGTAAAGCCAAAGAAAAAGCTGTCAGTGTCAAATGTATCGGTCATTTGAAACAGATGGGTACAACATGGGCTCTTTATGCGTCCGACTACAATGATATCCTGCCTACTGGTTATGTCCTTGGCGATAAACTCTGGACACGCGGGCTTGCTCATTTGGGGTATCTCGGAAAAGATTTTGATTCTGTATCGGCTGCCACTATTAAAATGAGAGAGGTTTTCAGTGATGTAATGCTTTGTCCCGGATTCGGATTCAGATCCTACAAGAGTGTGCCGGATACCTATTTGATCAATAATGCCAATCAGGCATACGGAATGAACTCTGAAACTCTGTATAAAGGAGAATCTCAGAGTGCCCGTGAAAAAAGCTGGATCTTCATGAAACGTCTGAAAGATCCGGGACGTGAGATCATTCAAGGCGACTCCGCAAATGGAAATGGAACTGCCGCCGGATTTAACAAAGAGAAACAGCCTTGTGGTATCCGTACCTAAATTGCCAGTGGCAACCGGAATCTTTTGCATCTCCGTCACCAGAACAGAGCTAACGTGCTGATCGGTGACATGCATGTTGCTTCTGCAACACATTATGAATTGAAATTTTCTGTGACAACGACCTATCAGGTTCGCCATTTCCTGATGGATGGAACCGGACGCTGATCGGAGCTGATCGTCTATGAAAAAATTGTTTCTTCTGCTCATATTGAGCTTGATCTCATCGGTTGCTTCGGCATTTCAGGTGAGTCAGGCTTCCCGCCCGCTTGCTGAAATCGTTCTGCCTGCGAAATCGCATCAGACAGTCCGTTATGCTGCGGAGGAACTGCAGCGTTGGATCGCAGAGATCACCGGCGCAACATTGCCGTTGGTGGAAAAACAGGATCCTTCCAAAAAACAGATCGTCCTGGCACTTAAACCTGCTCAGTTTGCGGCAGATGTGAAGAAACTTACGGGTAATGACGGCTATGCTGTCCGCAAGAAAGGGAAAACACTTTACCTGATTGCCAGTTGTCCGAAAGGGATTCTGAACGCTGTTTATAAGATGTTGTTTAAGAATACCGACATCATCTGGGCGCGTCCGAATGAGAAAGATGGAACATTTTTTTCCAAAGATCCTGATCTGAAGCTGAAAGAGACCAATTACATTGATATTCCTGTGTATGTTGTTCGCGGTTTTATGATGGTTCCGGTCACGGACGCATCTGCGATCTGGCAGGCTCGCAACGGGTCCAATTGGGATGAGTTGCGAATCAATGTGCCGCTGAAATTGAAACTCAGTTCCGTGCTGGAAGTCGGCGGCGGTCACAATCTTGTGCAGACTTATATCACTGAAAAGAAATATTACAAGGATCATCCGGATTTCTTCCCGCTGCGGAAAGGGAAACGGATGCGTCCGAGTGAAGACAGAACTTATACTCAGCTCTGCTTCACCAACCGGGAAATGATCAAAGAGTTCATTCGTCTGCTGGATGAACGGATCAAACGGAATCCGAACTATGAAACCTATCGGGTGATGATCGAAGACAACTATAATGTCTGTGAATGTCCGGAATGTTCCAAGCCGATCAAACTTGCAGACGGCAAAACGATCACCGTGAAACATCCGGCATTCCAGTCCACCCGTTTCTTTCTGTTCCTGAATCAATTGGCAAGATTCATGAAGAAAAACTATCCGGGCAAACGGATTCTGACCTTTGCCTATTTCTTCACAGAGATTCCCCCGCTCTGTCCGGTAGAATCGAATATTGATATTTCATTTTGTCCGATCTATAAAGACTCCAAACGCACAATGGTTGATCCTTTGAACAAGCGGACTTATGAGAAATTCCGTGCCTGGGTCAAAGTGACTCCGAACGTGACGATGCGTGAATATTACGGGTTGACCCCGGCGTATCCGCGTCCGATCGACGTGATCGCTTTTGCTGATTTGGCATATGCCAATAAATTCGGAGTCAAACGCACATATTCCGAGCTGTATTCGGATTACAATAAAGACAAAATCAACGGTGTAGCGATTTGGGATGCCAACGTGATGTATTTCTGGGTATTGGTTCAGGCTTCCTGGAATCCGTACCTGGATGTGAAAGAAATGCGTCGTGAATTTCTGGATCGTGTGTTCAGAGATGGTGCTGATGACATGGAAGAATATTACCGTGTGATGGAAGAACGCTGGTTCAAGACCCATCCGAATTCCGTTTATCATGATGAAGCTGTTGCCAACTGGGGCATGAATGTTGTCATGGCAGATTTGGAAAAGAAATGCCGTTCCATTCTGGAACGTGCCGGCAGAAAGATTCAGGAACCGAAAGCGAAAAAACTCTATCAGGCGATCCGTAATAACTTTGAATCCAACATCAAGTATATCAAAGACATGAAACTGCAGGCGGTCAAGACTGCATCTGTTCCTGTCTTCGATCCTGAATTCAAAACCGGCGGCTGGGAGAAAGCAATCATGGAAAACCGTTTCTATGATTCCAGCCGTCTGAAGAGTCTCTCCCATAAAACCGAGATCCGTGCATTGTACGACGATCAGAATCTCTATATCGGCGTCAAATGTATTCATCCGACTCCGGCAAAAATGAAATACCGTGCCTATCAGAAAGGCAATACATTCCCTCATGGCGAAGGTTTTGAAGTGTTCCTGAGCGGTGTTTGGAACGGAAAAGAACATTATGCACAAATGGTGTTTGACCCCTCTAATAACCGTTATTCCGGAATGAGTGCAGTCCCCGGCTGGAAATCTCAGGTGAAGATCACCAAGACAGGTTGGAGCGGAATGCTCACTGTTCCGTGGAAAGGTCTTGGCTTCAATCCGGCGGAAGAAAACTCTCTGAAAGGGGCTTTCATCCGTCAGTACCGGGTTGCTCCCCGTGTCGGAGATGCCCCGTCCATTGCCGGACAGCTCTTCCTTGCAAGACGTCACCGTCCTGCTACATTCTGTACCATTGAATTGAAAGAGGAAAATTGAAAATGAAAAAAAGTCTATTGGCTCTTGTTTTACTGAGCTTGTCTGCGGCAGTATTTGCAGCATTTCCGCTGGTGCAGAAATCCCGTCCTGCGGCAGAAATCGTCACTCCTGCCAAACCGCATCAAACGATCCGTTATGCTGCGGAGGAACTGCAGCGTTGGCTGAAAGAGATCACTGGCGCAACTCTTCCGATCGTGGAAAAACTGGATGCATCCAAACAGCAGATCGTTTTTGCTGTCAATCCTGCTCCGTTTGCCGATGATGTGAAAAAATTCTCCGGCAACGACGGTTATGCTGTCCGTCAGAACGGCAAAACATTGTATTTGATCGCCGGTGGTCCGAAAGGGATCCTGAACGGCGTTTACAGACTGCTTTTCAAAAACAGTGATATTATCTGGGCACGCCCGAATGAAAAACTCGGTACGATTTTTACGAAAAAATCTGATTTCTATGTTGCCGATACCGATACCATCGATATTCCTGTGTATGTAGTGCGCGGCTTCATGATGGTTCCGGTCACGAACTCTTCTGCGATCTGGCAGGCTCGCAATGGGTCCAATTGGGATGAGTTGCGGATCAATGTGCCGCTGAAATTGAAACTCGGCTCTGTGTTGGAAGTCGGTGGCGGTCACAATCTTGTGCAGACTTATATCACGGAAAAGAAATATTACAGGGATCATCCGGATTTCTTCCCGTACCGTGAAGGTCGCCGTATGCGTCCGAGTGAATCCAAAAATCTGGTTCAGCTCTGCTTCACCAACCGTAAAATGATCAAAGAGTTCACCCGTCTGCTGGATGAACGGATCAAAGAGAACCCGAATTACGAAACGTACCGGATCATGACCGAGGACAACTATAATGTCTGTGAATGTCCGGAATGCAATAAACCGATCAAACTTGCGGACGGCAAAACGATCACTGTAAAACATCCTGCATTTCAGTCCACCCGTTTCTTCCTGTTCCTGAATGAGTTGGCAAGATTCATGAAGAAAAATTATCCGGGCAAACGGATCCTGACCTTTGCCTATTTCTTCACTGAGATCCCACCGCTCTGTCCGGTGGAATCGAATATTGATATTTCATTCTGTCCGATTTATAAAGACTCCAAACGCACGATTTTTGCCCCACAGAACAAGCAGACTTATGATAAATTCCATGCCTGGATGAAAGTCACACCGAATCTGACCTGGCGTGAATATTACGGGCTGACCCAGCTGTTCCCGCGTCCGGCGGATGCGGTTTCTCTGGCTGACCTGCGTTATGTGAATGGCTACGGCGTGAAACGCACTTATTCTGAAATGTATTCCGATTACAAAGAAGGAGTGCCGATCTGGGATCTCAACTCCATGTATTACTGGGTGCTGGTGCAGTCCTCCTGGAATCCGTACCGGACAGTGAATGAATTGCGTAATGAGTTTCTGAACCGTGTGTACGGGGCTGCTGCGGCGGATGTCAAAGAGTTTTACAGCATCATTGAAAACGGCTGGCTCAAAGCCGGAGCTCCCTCTTTCTGGAATGACTCTGCACCGGCTGTCTGGCGTGCAAGTATGACAGCTCCTGCAGCGAAAGAAGCTTGTCTTGCCGCACTTGACCGTGCTTCTAAAAAGAATATGCACCCCAACGGCAAGATCATGCTGGATACTCTGCGGAAAAGTTTCATCAAGCAGATTTCCAATACAAAAGATTTCGGTACGACAGCAGTGCGTGCGATAGAAAAACCTGTTTTTGATCCTGAATTCAAAACCGGCCCCTGGAAGAAAGCTTTTGTTTCCGACAACTTCCGCACTCCGCGTCAGGAACTTCCCAAAGAAAAAACAGAAGTCCGACTTCTGTATGATAATGAATATTTCTATGTGGGTGTGAAATGTCATCTTTCTGCTCCGCAGAAACCATATTCCAGCCCGTTCGGTCTTGCCCGTGACCAGTGGCCTGCCGGGGAAAAATTTGAATTCCTGATTCAGTCTGTCTCCAAAAAGATCTATCAGGTAGTGGTTGACTACAACGGCAACATCTTTGACAGCATCAACAAACATGAACGCTGGAACGGTGATTACAAAGTGGAACGCAAGAGGACCGCAGACGGCTGGAGTCTGATGATTTCCATTCCGATCAAACTGCTGGGTTATACCGGCGCACCGACCGATCAGGGACGTGTCATGTTTGTCCGTTACTGGAACAACCGTACATCCGGTTTCTGTTTCTGGGAAAATGGGGCTCCGCACAATGCGGCAGACTTCGGGACATTGAATTTTCTCTGAGGTCTCCAATATGATTGAATATTCGATATTCAATCCGGCACAGGGTGTTGGATCCTGTGCCGGAAACGCTCTGGATCAATTGTTGGTCACAGAGTCCCCGGAAAAGACCTATTCGCAAATGATGCGTTACCGTCTTGCGGGGAATGCCGCCGGAGATTGCCGTGATGTGTATTTCATTGCCACAGAAAACGGCGAATGTGTTTCCCGGCTCTGGCATGGCTGGGGCAGACATGCGGATTCCATTGGCAATTTTGGAAATTTCCGTACAGCTGAATCGTATAAGAAACGTGGGATCGGCAGAAGATTGTTATCCATGTGGTTTGAAGATCTGCTTCAGACTCCGGAAAAACCGTTGGGTTTGTTCTGCACATCCAGC
The DNA here is from genome assembly GCA_017646015.1 of Lentisphaeria bacterium. Lineage (GTDB taxonomy): Bacteria > Verrucomicrobiota > Lentisphaeria > Victivallales > UBA1829 > SIG94. The sequence continues at coordinate 9,243 of JAGCNI010000003.1, read as the reverse complement.
GAATTGTATTTGATCGATGTTTACGGAAAATTCGGTTTCCGTCCGGCTCTGCCCGAGGGACCTGACGGGACTCCGCTGTACTGTCCTCTGGGAGACAGTCCGGCGACTTTCCGTGAATTCTGTGAGCAATATTATGCCCCTGTCGGGGGGACACTCCGTTTCATCCCGGGCAGTGTCGGTTACCGTCATGAAATCGATTGTCTTTTGAAATTTTCCTTACTGCTGGAACGGGGAGAAACATTGGGTCTTCCCTCTCAAGTGAATTGTGAAGCGGCATTGCTGCATCCGGGCAATGGCAAGCTGGAATATCTTGCTTTGGAAAATGATCATATTGTCGGTTGGTCATTTACTCCGGAAAACGGAGAACGGGAAGTGCAGCTGCATCCTGCATTCAGAGAGATGTATTGCGATCTTTACTGAAAAAATAAAGTTTTATTTCTGAGGTGCAGGTCCGGAACTGTTCCGGATGATCAAGTCCGGTTGGATCGAAACTCTCTGCAACGGTCGGGAAGGATCTTTTTTTCTGTCCAGCAGCAGAGAGAGCATTGTTTTAGCGACCTCTCCGGGATGTCCGGGAGAAAGAGATGTCAGTGTTGGATAAACACACTGAGCCATGTTGGTATCATCATATCCGATGATGGAGAAATCCCCGGGGATGGAGAATCCCTGTTGCTGGATTCGTGTCATGAGGCGGATCGCGATCTGATCATTATGAGTAATGATAGCGGTTGGTCTTTCTTTGTTTTGGCATTGCTGCATGAGTTGATCGAAAAAGTTTTGAGATCCCGTATTGAATAAAATTCTATCTCCGGAAAAAAATATGCAGCAATGTTGCGGACATTCGAGTCCATATTCATTCAGCAAATTGAAGAAATGGTTGTAACGCATATCACCTGCATGACCGATGACAGCCACATAACGGTGTCCGTTTTCCTGTAAATGAGCGAGGATTTTCCGGATCGCCTGTTTCTGATCCGGCTGAACCACATCAAAACGGTCATCGTAATAACAGAAGCCTACGACCGGAAATTCCGGCGTAACGGGGAGACTGTTCGGTTCGATCGTGATCAAACCTGCAAGCCCCATGGAGAGCAGCATATTTGTTTTTGCGTGGAGATCCTCATAATCCTCATGATATACGAAGAAAGGTATATATCCATTCTGTTTGATTTCATGATGCAGAGCGGCGGAAAGTTCAGCATTCCGCATAATGAAAGGGGAGGGCAGAGAGACAGCGATCAAATCGGTTGATCCTTTCCGTAAAGCCGTGGCGGTCATGTTCGGATGAAATCCTGCCCGGCGAGCCGCTTCCCGAATCATGGCACCCACTTCAGGACGCATGTGACTGCCTTCCTTATGATTCAGCGCACGCGACACAGTTGATTGCGAAAGATTCAACATCTTTGCAAGTTCTTTCATTGTGATTGCCATGTTTTTATTCTGCCTTCCTGATCCAAAAATCCAAACTTGATATATTGTTTAAATTTATACTCTGAAAAATAAAAATGTCAAGTTCAAAAGTGTATTTTTTTTATGTTTTTTTGAGGTGAAAACATATTCTGTTTTTTACGGTATTTTCTGAGAGTTTTTTTCGGAAAGAGTTTTTTTCGGATCCGAATAAAAAAAAGGAGGCTGTTCCGGATTGCGGGACAACCTCCTGATCGTTTTCAAACTGAGAAGAACGGAGATATTATTTTCCGGCTTCTTCCTTGTTGATTTCCTTTTCGCTGTGAAGTTCTTTGAGCATGTCGTCATACTCTTTGAGGATCACGGCGTTCTGCTGCGGCATGAAAGCATTGACAATGACGATCGCAAGCCAGCCGGCGATGAAACCGGGGAGGATCTCATACATATATTTTCCCAGTCCCAGTGCGTACCATGTGACCATGACTCCTGCGCCGACAACGATTCCGACGAGAGCACTGATCCATGTTGTTTTCCGGGAATAGAGAGCCATGATGACCACCGGACCGAATGCTGCACCGAAGCCGCCCCATGCGAATTTCACAATACTGAAAATGGTCTGGTTCGGGAGCAATGCCAGCATGGTTGCAATCAGGGTGATCACAAGAACAGAAATGCGGCTGACTGTGACCTGTTCTTTGATCGAAGCATTTTTGCGGAAAAGACGTTTGTAAATGTCTTCTGTCAATGCAGAGGAGGAGACCAGGAGCTGGGAGTCGATCGTGGACATGATCGCAGCCAGGATCGCTGCCAGGAAGATTCCGCCGAACCAGGGATTGAAGTGTTTCTGAATCAGATAGATGAAGACGTTTTCGCTGTTTTCTGCATTCAAACCAAGGAAGAATGCGCGGGCAAGCAGACCAATAACGACCGCTGCTGCCAGAGAGATCACCACCCAGATGGTTGCGATGGTGGTACTGCGGGGAAGCAGACGGAAACTTTTGATACTCATGAATCGGGTCAGAATGTGCGGCTGTCCGCAGTAACCCAATCCCCAGACTGCACAGGAGACGATCGCCATCAGAGAGAGCCATCCATTGTCAGCTTTGGGCATGAGGGAGAAGATCTGCGAACCTGCATCCCCCATGATCGTGCCGGGAGCAGAACCGAGATTCATATAAGCTGCGATGGGAACAGCCACCAGAGCGATGAACATGAGCATTCCCTGAACCAGGTCTGTCCAGCACACAGCCAGATAGCCGCCGAGGAGGGTATAGAGGAGAACCACAGTTGCCCCGAGGAGGACTGCATGTTTATAGTTCATGGAGAAAATGTTATTGAAGAGTTTTCCGGCTGCGACCAATGCGGATGCTGCGTAGATCGTAAAGAAAATCAGGATCACGATGGAGGAGATCAGACGGATCAGATTTGTTTTTTCCCGGAAACGGATCGCGAAGAAAGAGGAGAGAGTGAGCGCATCTGCTTTTTCTGTATAGATACGCAAACGCGGAGCAATCAGGATCCAGTTCAAAATGGTTCCGATCCCCAGACCGATCGCAACCCAGGAGTCACCGAGTCCAGCCATATAAATGGCACCGGGCAAACCCATCAGGAGCCATCCGCTCATATCACTTGCCTGTGCGGAGAGAGCTGTTACCCAACTTCCGAGACCACGGCCTCCGAGGAAGTATTCAGTTGTTGTTTTGATTTTTTTGCAGAAGATCGCCCCGATTCCGAGCATCAGGATCAGGTACAATGCAAATGTGACAATCGTCGGATCAATTTTCATCCGTGATTCCTTTCTGTTTTTGTTAGTATTTACAGTGAAACAAATATCAGACTGCACTATAGCACAGATTTATCTTTTTTCAATAAATCATTCCCAAAAAAACAGAATGGAACATGATGAATTTTACGGGAATGATTTTTTTCTATTCTTTTGATCCGGAAGACCGTTATGAAGCGGAGTAATGTTTCAGTTATTTTTCCGGACAAGTTCTGCGAGCCATGCGGCAAATGCTTCTGCAAATTCCGGTCGCTGCAATCCGAATTCAACTGTTGCTTTGAGAAAACTTAATTTATCTCCGATATCATGACGTTTCCCGGCAAAGACTCTTCCGTACACCTCTTTGCCGCGTTCCATCATCAGGCGTGTTGCATCGGGGAGCTGGATTTCATTGCCTTTTCCCGGTTTTGTATCCCGGAGGGCATCAAAGATATCTGCCGTATAGATGTAACGGGCTGCCACAGCGAGATTTCCGGGAGCTTCAGCAGGTTCCGGTTTTTCCACAAGCTCTTCCACTTTCAGAACATCCTGCGAGATCATTGTACCACCGGCGATGCCATAGCGGTTGACAAGTTCTTGCGGGACTTTTTCCAATGCCATGACCGTGGAGTTTGTTTGTTCAAAAACTTCCAGAAGCTGACCGAGAACAGGAATTCCATTGGAGGAGCTCATGACAGTATCGCCGTTCAAAATAGCAAAAGGTTCTCCTGCGGAAAACTCTTCTGCGCAGCGGATTGCACCGCCCAGTCCGTTGAGTTCTTCCTGATAGACCGGAGTGATCCTGACTTTTTTGGCTGTTTCAATGACTTCCGCCAATTCTGAGAGACGGTTTTTCCGTGCCAGCTGCATTTCCAGTTCGGGAGCGGGCGCAAAGACATTCAAGAGAGATTCTTTCCCTTTGGAAATGATCAGCAGGATTTCAGTGATTCCGCATGCGGCAGCTTCTTCGATCACATACTGGAGGACAGGTTTATCCACCAGGGGAATCAATTCTTTCGGTACGGATTTGGAAAAAGGGAGAAACCGGGTTCCGAATCCGGCGGCTGGAATAACTGCTTTATATAATTTTTTCATAGGTTGGCACCGCTTGTGACAATTTCCGGTTTTATGACTTCGATTCCATGTATTTTACAGGTGGAAACAAGTTGTTTGAACATTTTTTCATCTTCGTATGTTCCAATGATCGCCCCCCCGGAACCTGTGAATTTTGCGGATGCTCCGACGGAACGGGCAAGTTCAACCATTTTCCGGTTCATCGGGGAAATGGATGTACGGCATACTTCCAAGCGCAGATCAAAATTCCGGTTGAGGATCCCGGGGATCGCTCCGAAATCCCGTTTTTCAAGCGCATTTTTCAGACGGACAGTCAGTTCTGCCCATTCCTGCATGGCATCCAACACCTGCGGAACACCGGATTCATAATCATCGCGCAGACGGCTGTGGAGGATTTCAGAACCTTCCGCCAGGTCTGTACGGTATGCCACATAGAGATTGAGTTCTGCGGGGATCGTGATCGGTGTATAGATCCCGGTTCCATGCTGTTCCATGTATTCTTTATCAAAGTTCATGAATACGGGAGTATTGTATGCTTGTGCCACACGATCCTGCAGTCCGGCGGGAATCGAAAGTTCATCGCGTTCTGTGGCAAGAACCAGATTTGCAAGATAGGCAGGGGCAATATTCAAACCGTAAAATTTGAAAAGAGCACGCATGGCAGCAGTGATGATCGCCGAAGAGCCTGCCAGCCCCAGACGATTGGGGATGGTGCTGCTGTAACGCATGGTGAAATTCCGTTTTTCCAGCGACAGACCATTTTCTTTACAGTAACGGTTGAAACGGTTGATGGCGGCTTTGAGCAGACGGATCCCGCCGTAATATCCATAGATCCGTACATCTTCACTCAGAGCATCGATATCCTTGAATACATTGCCGTCTCTCCGTGCGGGCATCAGTTCCAGCTCAGGAGTTTCATACAGAGTCACATCTGCCTGATAATTGTTGAATACAAAAGCTATGGTTTTTCCGTGATATCCATCGGAGGGATTCCCCACCAGAGCTGCGCGTGAATATGCAGATTCTTGAATGATCATTGTTTCTTTCCTGCTGTTTTTTGTTTTGATCCTCTTACAATTATGATTGTAATATACTGCCGGAAGTTTTTTTTTACAAGAGGAGAGTTTGATTTAAGGGTGAAGTAATGATATATTATCTGAAAAATAAACAGCAGGGAGTTATAAGGATCATGCGTTCTCTTTCGGAAAGAACCAATAATTTTACCGATTCGGTCATTCGCCGGATGACCCGGATTTCCAATCAGTACAATGCCGTAAATTTGTCTCAGGGATTTCCGGATTTTGATCCGCCGCAGGAACTTACCCGTGCTTTGGCGAAGGTGTCGGAACAGGGACCGCATCAGTATTCCATCACCTGGGGTGCAAAGAATTTCCGGGAGGCTCTGGCGCGGAAACATTACCATTTTACTGGAATGGAGGTCGATCCGGAAAGGGAGATCGTTGTGACTTGCGGCAGTACGGAAGCCATGATGTGTGCGATGATGAGTACCGTGGATCCCGGCGACAAAGTGGTTGTGTTTTCGCCGTTTTACGAAAATTATGGAGCGGATGCGATCCTTTCCGGAGCGGAGCCTGTCTATGTGCCTCTGCGTCCGCCGTTGTTTGATTTTGATCCGGAGGAACTGGAAAATGCGTTCCGTCAGGGAGCGAAAAATCTGATTCTTTGCAATCCCTCCAATCCTTGCGGAAAAGTTTTTACACGTCAGGAACTTACAGTGATTGCAGAACTGGCGGAAAAATATGATGTTTATGTGATTACAGATGAAGTTTATGAACATATCGTGTATGCCCCGTATGAACATATCAGCTTTGCCACATTGCCGGGGATGAGGAAACGGACTCTGACTTGCGGTTCACTTTCCAAAACCTATTCGATCACCGGCTGGCGGTTGGGATATGTTATAGCTGCGCCGGAGATCACAGACCGGGTACGCAAGGTACATGATTTTCTTACAGTCGGCGCGGCAGCACCTTTGCAGGAGGCGGCGGTGACAGCATTGAATTTCGGGGATGAATATTACGTTGCACTCCGGGAGAAATACACTCAATTACGGGATTTTTTCCTTGCCGGACTGACAAAGGCCGGATTACCTCATACCGTTCCGCAGGGAGCTTATTATGTGTTGGTCGATATTTCTGAATTCGGCTTTGAGAATGACTTGGAATTCTGCGAAAGACTTGCGGAAAAGACAGGTGTCGGAGCTGTTCCCGGTTCCAGTTTCTTCCGGGATGATGTCAATCACCTGATCCGTTTCCATTTTGCTAAAAAAGAATCCACATTGGAACAGGCTCTTGCCCGTCTGATGCGGATTCGTGAAACACTCTGTTGAGTTGATGAACTGCTCTTTTATTTCTGTTTTTTTACAGAACTGTCATCCAGTCCGGCGTGAACCTGTCTGACTTTGGATTCTGCAATGCGGAGAGTTTTTTCTTTTTTTGTGGACAACAGCACAGTAGAATAGGGGGGCATCCGGAAAATCCGTTCGATTTTGATCGTTTCCCGGTCATGCCGTTTATCAATGATCTCCGCCTGAAAATCTTTCAGCTCTGCATTGTGCAGTTCCAGTTCCACCAGACAGCCTTCCGGACTGAAATTGGTGATGAATACAGCTTTATCTTTCCGGTTTTTTGCGGCACAGACATAAACTCTTTTGTTATCTGTTTTTGCGATACAGCGTTCTTGGAGGACGTAGAGTGTATTCCACATGGCGAATGCAGAATAAGTCTGTGTAGTACGGTTGCCTGGAAAGTGGTAAAGTCCGCAGTAGGAACGTGTTGGAAGTGCATCATAATACATTGATTTGTTGATTGGAGAATCCTGCATCCGGCAGAATGCCGCACTGACAAAAGAGGCTCCTTCGTTATCTTTCATTTCCAGATAACGCCGTTTTGGATCGTCCGAGATATAATTCCATTCATTGAAAATCTTTTCCACGTCCGGAAGCCCGTATTCTTCGAGTTTTGTCTGCACATAGTCAGCATGGATCGCAATTTCATCCGGATCATCGGTATAGAGATGCCATGAGAAGAAATCCAGGGGACAACGTGTTTTTTTATTTGTGACAAATTTCAGAAATTCTTCAAACCAGAGGACAAAACTTTTATAGAAATCGCTGCAGTCTGTACGATTGACTGTATAGAATCCGCAGGAACCATATCCGCCGATTCTGATTTCCGGGAACTCTTTCTTGAGATATTTGGAAGTCACCCGGTAAAGTTCAAAAAATTCTTCTCTGGTTCCATCCCACATGGGTGTATTTTCAGGTTCATTCCAGATTTCCCAGTATTGGATATCATATTGGAATCCATTTGCCCATCCCCGTGTATAATGGCGGATCACTCCGGCACAAATCTCTGCCCATTTTTTGAAATCTTCGGGCGGATGATTATGATATCCTTTGATCCGGTAGTTGTTTTCGATCGAGACACCGAGACGGTAAAAGATTTTTGTGCCGGAGGCATTCAACTGTGCGAGATAAGCATCTGTAAAAGCAAAATCATAAGATTCCGGTTTTGCCGGATCTGCATCAAAATTGGGAAATACATTGGGAATATCCACATAATGTGCTCCGCCGTAAGGACCGCCCGCATCGTGCAGACGGCAGTAGGGTATTCCCGCTTCTCTGAATCCCGGAGGCGGTTCGTTGAGCGTGATCGGACTGTTGTTGACCCCATGCAGAGGTTTGATTTTTTCTTTTGTTTTCCTGTTGAAATCGACTGAAATCATTGTTTTTTTCATCATACACACCTCGTTCACAGTGTTGATTTTATGAAACAGAATTTTCTGATTCATATTATACAATGGATTTCCTGATTGACAATGCTGATTCATCTAAAAAAATGGTAATATTATCCAAATTAAAGAAAGGCTCAAGCTCATTTTTGTTTTTTGATTCTGTTGTCCGGCAGATGAGAGAATCAAAAGAAGTATTGATTCAGCGATCCATGGAGTTCAGTTTTTTCCGGTATTGAGTTGGAGTCATACCGAAATATTTTTGAAAACGTTTTGTGAAGTAACTGCTGTCGATCATATTGACACTGACAGCGATTTCTTCGATAGACATTCGTTTGGTTTCCAGTAAAACTTTTGCCAGATGGAGACGTGCCTGTTCTCTGAATTGCCGTGGAGACTGTTTGAAAACACGTTTGAATTCTGCAAAAAAAGCGGCATGAGACATTCCGCATTGAGCGGCGATTTTATCCATTGACATTTTATTTTCCGGATCCTTGAGCAGTTTTGAGGCGAGAAACATCCGGCGGTCTGTATTTTTATTCCGGGCTTGTCCGATACTGTTGCCGCGTAAGATGATATTTTCCAGAAGATTATTGGCAAGCAGATGCCATTCTCCCTCACATTCGCGTACAAGATTGATTGCTTCCAACAGGCAGCATAAAATCTTTCTGCTTTCTTTTTCTGGCGGCTTGATCCGGTAGATCCCGGGTTCTATTTCCTGCCAGTAGAGTGGGATATACAGAGAAAACATAGCCCAGTATGCATCCCATTCTCCATTTTTTGTAAAAATTCTTTCTGTCGTGGGTTCCAGCAGATAGAAGCCTCCGGGGACAAGATCGACAATGGTATTTCCGTTTTTGACACGGCAATGTCCTGAGAGAACATGGATCAGATTCCATGTATCAGGATGCAGTCCGTTCCAACTCCTTCTGCCGGTCGGAGTGCAGCTTCTCCCCGCAACAATATCCAAGTCCAGATACGGACTTGCCCAGTTATTTGTTGTTTTGTACGGAATGACCATTTTTTTGTATTTTTTATCCTTGTTAAATAGTAGAGTTATTGTATAATTATAGCATAAACCAAAGAAAAATCAAGCTGTTTCATGGAGAATGCAATGAAAAAGAAGACCGTAGGCTGCTATTATTTTCCGAATTTTCATCCGGGGGATGAGCGCAATATCGCTTATCATGGAAACGGGTGGAGCGAGTGGGAATTGGTGAAACATGCCCTGCCGCGTTTTCCAGATC
>JAGCNI010000053.1 GCA_017646015.1 Lentisphaeria bacterium | reverse complement strand
CGCAACAAGGGAAGACAGAATGATTTTTGTATCATTTGTCTGTTTTATACATGATGTTGCTGTGCTGTTCATATTGAAATCAATCCCCTGTAAAAATTTATTCTGTAATTTATTATAACATAAAATCATTTTTTTTCAAGGACTCAAAATGAAAAAAACGTAAAAATCCCGATTTTGAACGGATTTTTTCTGATTCCGTCTTACCGGGATTATTCTGTTTCAAAAGGTGATCTCTACGATTGCAGCCTGATGTTGTTCGAGAGTCAGAGTTGTATTCAGCAAAGAACCTTTTCCGGCAACGATGGAAATCGCTTTGACCGGAGCGGAATGCTGCAGTTCCAAAGAGATATTCTGACGTCTGTGATTGATCACAGTCATGAACCCATGACCGGGACGGTCTTCGTTCCAATAGCGTTCGCAATGAGGATCCGGATAATCAGCAGTCAGTTTGATGCCGGCTTCTTTTTTGAGCTCTTCATACAACTTCCATGCATCATATTTTTCGAGAGCATAGGGGGTATTTGCAAGCGACAATTCCAGGGGGAGGGAGAGGAAACAGGCCGTTCCTTTTCCGTATTTATGCTTGAACATTGCCGGGGTTCCATCCTGATACCATGCGGTCGGAGTTCCACGCCATGCATGGAACCTGTTTCTGTATTTTGCAGAGATGTCACATTCAAATCCCATATCGAATTTGATTTTTTCGGAGGTCTGCAAGGGATTCTTTTCCATTTCATCGATTCCGAAAAGCTCTTTCATATTGCAGAGACTGAGACCATCACCGGAGGTATAGAGAACTGCGCCATTTTTGACTGCTTCTGTGACTTTTTCCCATGCCGGAACAGAGATCGGAGCAAACTCGATCATGGAGGGGGCAAGGAGCAGTTTGTATCCGGAAAGATCGTCCTGATCCGGACGGACAAACCGGGGGGCAAGTCCTGCCTGGATACAGAATGTGTAGCAGTTATACAATCCGAGCCAGTTGTTTTGCAGATCACTGACAATGATCGCTGTTTCGCGTTTGATTTCCGGCATTCTGCCGCCGAATTGATCGACTACTTTCCGGAAAGCCTGCATTTCCAGTGCGGCAGGTTTGGCTTCCCCATTTTTCCGGGTCAGTCCGAGTCCGTCATATTCCATCTGCTGATCCCGGTACGGCGGAGTATGTCCGCAGAGGAAATCGCTGTAACACCACCAGAGACAGCCTTCAAACCGGTTGGCAAAAAGGCTGTAAAGACGCATCCGGAGAAAGTCTGCTGTCAGCGGTTCGGAAAGAGCACTATTGCCGAGAGTTCCCATTTCTTCGCAAAGTGTCGGACGTTTTCCGAGGTCGGTATAATATCCGCTTTCAGCGACGGCATGGAGTCCTGTACGCAGCCCGGTGGGAGATCCCATCAGACAGCCCGGTGTGAATGGCGGATAAGGATGTGTTGTCAGAATATCGACCGCATCGGCATTATCCTGAATGCCCCATTTATTGTCTGTGATGCTTGGAATATTGGTCAAGCCGTGCATTCCGGATGCGATCGGAGTTTCCGGGTCGTGCAGTCTGAGTTCAGAAGCCAATGCGTGCAGCCAGACCCATGCTGCTTCAGGGGAGCTGCATTTGTCGGTACAGTTCTGTTCGTTTCCATATTCCCATGCAATGATCTCTGGACAGTTTGCGTAACGTTTTGCAAATGCCCGGCAATAGAGCATCTGATATTTCAACATGAAAGGATGTTCAAAAAGATTACGGCCGTTTTTCCAGGAGGGATTGAAAAGAGTTCCGCTCATCCATGCTGTCAGCAGGGCAACGATCAGTTTCAGATCATATTTCCGTGCAGTCTGAACAACGATGTCAAATTTTTCCATCATAGCGGGATCGACCATTTCCGGACATTCCACCGGATTGATCGTCCAGTCATGACGCATTCCGATGTCATGAGGTTCATCTGCACATCCCGGCAGTTCATAAATCGGCTGAAAATCATCCCAAAGCGGAAAGACTCGAACCGTATTCATGCCCAATTCTTTCATCTGGGCGAATTCAGCATCAATTTCCGCAGCATCAAATTCTTTCCACATGCGGACACCGCTTTTCCGCGGCCAGTAGTTGACTCCCAAAAGAAAACCATATTTTGCGAATGGATCTCTGTGTTCCTCTTTTTTCATAAAAACTGTTCCTTCCTGTCTCGTTTCTGAAACTGTCGATAGAATGTATTATAACAGCAAAACAATTTTTGGCAAGAGGGGAAAGGTGCTTTCTGTTTGAAACATTTGAAACAGATTTTTTTTCAGGTGGATTCCCGTAAGTGGAAGCTGTATGGGACAAGGATTTCTTTTTCCGATGGTTCCCCGTTGATCCTGTGGAGCAGAAGTTGAACAGCCTGTTTTGCCAACTCTTTAAAATCCTGTTCCAGTGCAGTCAGCGGGGGAATGGTAAATGGAGTGAATCCTCTGTGTTCCAATCCCAGCAGGGCAATATCCTCCGGGATCCTGAGACCTTTTTTCAGGAAATGATACAACAATTCCGGAGCATGTGTTTCGCATACACTGAAGACTGCATCGGGGTGATTTTCCAGGATTTCTCCGGCTGTTTTCTGCATATTGCCGGAATAAAACGGCAGGCATGGCAGATGATGAGCAGAACAGAATTGCTGATAGAGCTGCGTGCGTAATTTTGCTCCGGGATTATTGTTGAGGGGAGGGGAGACCAATGCAATTCTGCGGCGGCCTTTCGTATAGAGATGATCCAATGCCAGAGTCATGCCTTGTTTTTCATCGGATGCCACCCGGTAGATTCCCTCCCGCAAGTTGGACGCAGCATTGAGCACGACCAATGGCGTGGCATATTTTTCGTGCCACTGTTTTTCCAATCCCTCATTCCAGACAATGGAAATCACTCCGTCATAAATATGATCCTGCAGGATCTCAGAATCGTGAATGGAAAGAATTTCTGCATGGAGTCCGTGTTCGGAAAGTTCCCGGAGAAGCGGGGAAAGCAATAATCCTGAGTAGCCTTCCAACTGATAGCCGGGAATGATGATTGCCGCCAGTTTTGTTCTGTGTTCCGGAAGTTGATAGCCCCGTTTTTGAGCAAGAGCCAAAACTTTTCTACGCAGAGAAAGAGTCACATTCGGATGATCTGTCAAAGCCCGGAATACTGTTGCCGGAGCAATTCCGAGCTCTTGAGCCAGAGAACGCAATGTGACTTTTTTCTGCATATATGACCGATTTCAGGGAAGAATATCTTTGCCCCAGCTCTGATTGCCGAGAATTCCTTCCTGGAAGAAAACCGGTTTGTAGCCACGTTCGGAAGCGGTACGGATCGCTGTTTCCATACGTTCAAAGTGATCGGGCAGATGATTGAAATACCGGGGATAGCTGTACTGTTCGTGGGTGGCGAGTCCGATAGTATCCCGTTGAACATTGTTGACCAGGTTCCGGCATGTTTCCACATCCCAGAGGTTCGCAGTACAGTCATTCCGCCAGAAAAGCATGTTGTGACGGAAATCATAAAGATACCGTCTTTCTTCAAGATACAGTGCATCGTTCAGATTCCGGAAATATCCCACATCTGTGATGTAGTCATTTTCACCATCATCCGTGATGCCTGTACGCGGGGAAAGGAATTGACCTTCCAACAGGCGCACTCCGCGTTTATGAAGTTCAGCAAAAGCGGAAGGTCTTGCCATTGCCCAGTGAAGGGCTGCCATGGGAATATAGCTTTTTTCTCCGGCGAAACGGAAGATCTCATTGAGAATCAAATCATAATCCGCTGCAATTTTTTCCGGCGGTGTGTTCTGATAGGGACGATCCGGAAATTCACTGAATGCGTGGAATGACATCCGCAACCAGTCCGCATTATCAGCAAATTCCCCTTTGTAACTGTCCGGGAACTGTGTCAGATCAAAGGATTCGTAATCATTCTTGTAAAACAGATTGATCGTGAAACAGGTTCCGTAACGTTCATTCATTGTTTTGAGGAATTTCAGATAGAAATGATCGAAAAGCGAACGGGGACGTTCTTTTGCAATATCAGTAAGAAAGAATATATTGTCATCAATAAAAAAGTCATAACGCAAAAAGGAGGCTTTATCCCAGAGTACCCGGACGGTTCTTGCAAGCAAACCGAAATCATCTTCCATTTCAGCACAAATGGTATTGAACGGTTCTTTGAGTTCGATTTCAGCAGAGAAATCTTTGCCGGAACGCTGTGCCGGAATACCATTGATCTTGATCGTCCCGGGCATATCACAGACCCCGGTAACTTTGATCTTGAGCGAGGTGTTATTTTCAATACCGTCATGACGGTTCAGAACTGCACCCTGACGCGGGAATGTAATATCAAACATAAGAATCTCCTTTTGTTGTAAATTCAGCAAAATATAATGCCGGAAAGATTTTTTTCAAGACCGAATTTATCTTTAATCTGTAAAAGAGGAATCAGATCGTTCCTGCAATGGTGATATGGAGCAGATACCAGAGAAAATAACGCAGAAACTTGCCAATTGTCATCAGAACAATAAATTTTCTGACGGGATAACGGATCAATCCGAGAACAATAGCAAAAAGATCACCGATGAACGGCAGGAAACAGAGAAATGCACCGCATCCGCCGTGAGCTGTCAGTTTTTGCCGCCACTTTTCTGCTTTTTCCGGATCCAGATGACAGTAGTTGACAAGGAGGGATATTTTTCCGAAATGTCCCAGAAGAAATGTAGTCAAACTTCCAAGGCTGTTTCCTGTTCCGGCGGCAAGGAGCAGCAGCCAGTGCGGAACATCGCTCAGTAATGCTCCGCTCAATGCCGCTTCTGAACTGAATGGCAGAATGGTGGCGGCAAGAAATGCCGCCCAGAATAAACTGAATGTAATGGAAAGTGTTTCGATCATATTGAATTTCAGAATGGCATTGTTCCGGCTGTGATCCGGAGATCTATGTTTTTCCCCTGTCGGTATATCCGGAGAGTGATTGTATCTCCGGGACGTCTGGAGAAGATCAACATCCGTGTTTTATTGATTTCATCAGCCTCTCTGGAGTCGATTTTGAGAATGATATCCCCTGGCAGCAATCCACCTTTATGAGCGGGTGAGTTGCGATAGACTCCGGTGATAAGAGTTCCTTTCGGCAGACCTCTGTTCAAACGGAGATTTTCCGGAAGCTGTCCCATCTGGATCCCGAGCCAGGAACGTTTTGCTTTCCCATCCCGGATCAGATCATCACAAATACGTTTTGCAAGATTTCCGGCAATAGCAAATCCAAGCCCGATATTACCCCCTTGCGGAGAGAGAATGAAGTCATTGACCCCGATCACATTTCCGGTAATGTCAAGCAGAGGTCCTCCGCTGTTTCCCGGATTGATCGAAGCATCGAACTGAATGAAGTTTTCGTGGGCATTCAGACCGACAGTTCTGCGGTTGAAGCTGACCACTCCGACAGTGACTGTATGGGAGAGACTGAACGGTGCCCCGATCGCTATCGCCCAGTGTCCGGCTTTGGTCTTTTCTGAATCCGCGAAACGCAGATACGGCGTTTTTCCGGGATGATCGATCTTCAACACAGCAAGATCGGAAAGAGGATCACTGCCGATCAATTTTGCATCAAATTCCTTACCGTCATGCAGTGTCACCCGGAAATATTCCTGTCCGCGGATAATGTGATAGTTCGTAAGGATATATCCCTTTTCATTTACGAAGAAACCGGACCCCTGACCTGTGGGGACCTTTTCTTTTGTTCCGTAATAATAATCCTGGAGCTGATCGGTGATCCCGGAATGCTGCCAGCGACGGACTGTTCTGCCTGTATTGATCACGACAACAGAGGGAAGACTCTGTTCGGCGATCCGGGCAAAGTCATCCTGTAAAGTCCGGGCGGATTGAGCTGATACGGCAAGTGGAACTTCCACCGTTTTTGTGCGGACAACTTCCGCCGGTTGCGGAGCTGTTCTGCTGTGATAGATCCCGGAAAGAAACCATACAACTGTCAGAAGTGAACCTGTGAGTGTGATACAAAGAACTGCTTTCAGAATATTGATTGTTTTATCCATTGTTCAAACCTCCTTTTTCTGCTATTGACCGCAAAAAAGTCAGTATGTTCCCCGATAAAAAAGCGGACAGGATTTTTTGATGATCCTGTCCGCAGAATAACGATCGTATTTCAGTTATTATTCAGCAGGAGATTCTGATTTTGCAGAATCTTTAACTGTTCCGAGATAGTTGGGCAGTTCGACACCTGCCATTCCTGCCACATCATGCAGTGGGGGGAGACTCTGCATCATGCCGCTGAGAAAGTTGGCAGTTGAATTTTTTCCGTTTTCATTTTTGCCGCTGTCCCAGACAGTGACCTTATCGATCTTGATATTACGGATTGCTTCGGTCTGGAGCTGAACGATTGCTTCGAGTTTTTCGATGAGGAGCATTTTTGCGGCTGCATCCGGATCGGTTCCGCATGCGGCAATGATCTGATTATAACCTTCGCCTTTCGCTTTGAGGATCTCATAATTTCCTTTCGCTTCGGCTTCGAGTTTTGCATAGATCGCATCTGCCTGACCTTTTGCTTCACGACGGAGTTTTTCGGCTTCAGCTTCGGCTTTGATGATGACCTGTTCTTTTTCGATTTCCGCCTGAACGAGAGTATCGGCTTTCTGTCTTTCCATTTCCATTTTTGCTCTGGCAGACTGGGCGACTTCTTCCGCTTCGTAATCGGCTTGTTTGATTTTTGCTTCCGCGATCCGTTTTGCGGCTTCTGCCTGACGATAGGCGTCGGCTTCTTTTTCGATACGGTTTGCATTGGACTGTGCGATTTCGATGGCAGAAACGTTTTCTCCTTCGATTGCAGAGGCTTCCGCCTGTTTTGTTGCGATACGGCGTTGTTTATCAGCTTCGGCTTCCCCGATCATGGCTTCGGCTTCTGCCTGTTTGATCGCGATACGGCGTTGTTTGTCTGCATCCGCTTCACCAGCCTGAGCGGCGGCTTCCGCCTGTGTTACGGCGATACGGCGTTGTTTATCGGCATCGGCTTCTCCTGATTGAGCGGCGGCTTCTGCCTGAGAAACAGCGATACGTTGTGCTTTGCGGGCTTCGGCTTCCCCGATTCCCCCTTTGCGTTCTTCTTCTGCCACTTCGATACGGGCTTTATTGATCGCTTCGGAGGCTGCACGTTTCCCGATCGCATCAATATATCCGCTTTCATCTGTGATGTCAGTTATGTTGACGTTCAAGAGCAGAAGACCGATTTTGTTGAGTTCTTCCGCCACGTTGGCTTCAATACTCCGCAGAAATGTTTCACGGTCGGAGTTGATCTGCTCGATCGTCATGGAGGCAATCACCAGACGCAGCTGTCCGAAAATAATATCTTTTGCCAATTCACCGATCGAATCCGGATTCAAACCGAGCAAACGGTTGGCAGCATTGCCCATCAGGGTTTCATCCGTACTGACACCGACTGTGAAAACAGAGGGAACATTGATTCGGATATTCTGTTTGCACAAAGCGTTCCGCAGATTCACTTCCAGCTGGATCGGACGCAGAGAGATAAAGCCGTAATCCTGGAATACCGGCCAGATAAATGCCACACCGCCATGAATACAACGGGTAGCCTGTGTAGTCGTTTTTCCGTAAATGACCATGATCCGGTCTGACGGACATTTTTTAACACGGGTGCAGATCCCTGCCAGGATCACAAAAATGATGAATAACATAATGGTGATCAATAAAACCCCGCCTCCGGAAATGGAAGCTGCCATAACGATTTGCGGACTCATAACTGTTCTTTACTCCTTATTTTAGATTGGTTATAAGTTATTTCTGAGTTGTTTCATCTATTTTCTTCACAAGAAAGAGCTGATCGTCGATCTGTTCTGCAATGACAACCGCACAGCCCGTTTCAAGTGTTTCATCTGCGACAGCCCGCAATTCCCGGGTCGCCCCCTGAAAAGAGACTTTGATCTTTCCCGATTCCTTCCGTCCTCCGGGAATCCCGATATAAACTGTTGCTTTGCTGCCGACGTAATCTTTATTATGAACAGTTCCGGAGCATTGCAGTTTCATGACCATCCAGAAGAGCAGGGCAGTAATAACCTGTGTGACAAATCCCGCTGCGAATGCAAACAGAAATCCCCAGATCCCGTATTTCCCCCAAAGGACACCACCCCAACCGAAGACTGTCAGAAATGCCAGAATGGAACGGATCGAAAACAGTTTGAAATCCAATGCTCCGGAATCCAGATGATCCGGCATGGCACCGTCCGCATCCAATTCTACATCATCCAAACCGCCGAATCCGAGCATTGTCATAAGCCCGGTGATCGCAAAGAAAATACTTCCGAAGATCGCAAGAAACCAATATGCCATTGCCACTTTTGCTCCAGCAAGAAATTCTCCTGCACTGCTGACCAAATCTTCCATGTCCACCCCTTTCCGTAAAGATTCATTGATACATCAATATTCGAACGCCTTTATCCAATATTTATATCGCAGAGTGAATCTTTTTCAAGTTGAAAAATATAAAAAATCAATATTTTTTTCATTTTTACAACAGAATATTATTTTTTTCAGAAAATAAAGAATGATTTATAAAATAAAATTGGAAAAATAACGTTGTATGATACATTCCGGACTTCGTTTTTGGGGAAATGAAAAAATATTGTAGAGGAAAAAACTGTATGATTCGCTTTTTTACCATATTTCTATTGATGATGCAAATTTTCTTCTGTCATGCAGATGATGATTTGTATCTGAGTGTGAAAACCTCCAAAGATCCGCTCTCTTACCGTTGCAATGAGGAGATCGTTTTTACTGTTTCTGTAAAAAACGGAACATTGCCGGAAGAGGGGATCCCGTATATCTGGTTCCTGTATGATGAGGATAATCAGACTCAGGAGGGAAAAGGTATTTTCCGGAAAGATCTGGTGTTGCAGGTCACGGGAAAACTTTTTAAACCCGGTTTTCTGTATCTCAAGGTTCATCCGTTGGATAAAGATGGGAAACCCCGTAAAGGGATGTCTCCTTTGAGTGCATCAGCCGGAGCCGAGGTCGATAAAATCCGACAGACCGTATCTGAACCGGCAGATTATGATGAGTTCTGGACCAAACAGAAAAATTTGGCAGATAATTTCAAGGAGAAAATGCGGTTGATTCCGGTCAAGAGCAAATATAAAAACGTAAAGAGCTGGTATTTCGAGATTTCGGCACCCGGTCCGGCTCCCGCAACAGGATTTGTTTCCATGCCGGAAAATGCCAAACCCCGCTCTTTGAAAGCGTGTATGACTTTTCACAGTTATGGTTTTGAGCCCATTGATAAATGCGATGAGCTTGCCAGTAAGGGATATATTTCCATGTCTGTCAGCCGTTTCGGTCTGCCGCAGGGAAAAAATGAAAAATTTTATGATTTTATGAAACTTACAGAATTAAAGAATTTCGGGTTCCGGAATAATGAAAAACCGGAGAATTCAGATTTTAATTATATGATGCTGCGGAACTTGCGGGCATTGGAATATCTGAAAAAATATCCTGAATGGAACCGGAAAGATTTGGAAATGCGTGGTGTCAGTATGGGGGGGATGCAGGCGATCCTCCTGGCATCGCTTGAACCGGCTGTTTCTGCTGTGCATGTTTCTGTTCCCTGGTGTGTCAATATCGGGGGGATTCAAGAAGCCCGTTTTCCGGGACATCGTCCGAAGTATGTGCGGGGACTGGATTATTTTGATGCAGTCAATGCAGCCAAACGTTTGAAATGTCCGGTAACGTTATTTGTCGGACTCGGTGACAGGATCTGTCCGGCTTCCGGGATGTTTGCTTTATATAATGCAATGACCTGTCCCAAAAAACTGGTTTATCAGCAGACCGCCGGACACCGTACTCCTGCTCCTGACACAAAAGAGCTGGTGTATAAGCCTGTTCAAAAAGAGTAATTGGCTGATGTTTTCATGGATTTTTTCCGGAGAGATCATTTTTTTTGAAAAAAAACATTATATTTTTACGGAATGATTTGCAAACTGGAAAATAATGAGTATATTACTTAATCCCGAAACATTATGTTTTGGATTCAGGTATGAAGATCAGAATGATTTAAATACAATAAAAAACACAATAATGAGGTTTTTACAATGAAAAAAGATGTGCATCCGAACTACGGTCCCGCAACTGTCAGCTGTGCCTGCGGTAAAGTCTGGGAAATCATGTCCACCCGTAAAGAATACAAAGTCAACATCTGCTCCAACTGCCACCCGTTCTTCACCGGGAAACAGAAACTTGTTGACGCTGCAGGTCGCGTTGAAAAATTCAACCGCCGCTATCAGAAAGCTGCGAAGTAATCGTTGCTTTTTTGCGCAAAGCCCGTTCAATCCGCATTGCACTAAATTTCCCGTTTCCGGGATTTTGCGCGGAAGAACGGGTTTTTTTGTTGTCACTTTTCCAGCGTTTCCCTGTTAAACGGAATCCGGAATTCATCTTGGAGTATGATTCTTTATGAGACCTGAAGAGCTCGCAGTTCCTGTGGAAAAAATGAAAATCCGCCTTGCTGAGTTGGAAACGATCCTTTCGGATCCCGCTGTATATGCGGATCGTTTCCGTAGCCGGACACTTTCCCGTGAACGTGGAAATCTGGAAGAATTTTTCAAGATGTATGAAGATTGGTCGAAAGCGTTGACTGAATTGGAAGAGAACCGTCTCATGCTTCAGGAGGAACAGGATCTCTCTTTCTGTCAGTTGATCGAGAGTGAGATCCAGCGTTTGGAGGAGCAGAGTTCTTCAGCAGAACGTGCCCTGATCCGTCGTTTGCTCCCGCCTGATCCGAACGATGGCAGAAATACGATCGTGGAGATCCGTCCGGCGGCAGGGGGCGAAGAAGCAGCTCTTTTTGCCTCTTCGATCTATCGTTTATATTCCAAATATGCGGAGAAACGCGGTTGGAAACAGGAGTTGCTGGATTTGTCTGACAGTGAGTTGGGCGGGATCAAAGAGGTTGTCTTTTCCCTCTCCGGCGATGACGTTTTTTCACGGATGAAATTTGAGAGTGGTGTTCATCGGGTACAGCGTGTTCCGGTCACAGAAGCCGGGGGGCGGATCCATACATCCACGATCACCGTTTCTGTTTTGCCGGAAGCGGAAGAGATGGATGAGATCCAATTATTGCCGGAAGATCTTGAAATCTCCACATTCCGTTCTTCAGGTCCCGGCGGTCAGAATGTGAACCGTACTGATTCTGCTGTCCGGATCGTACACAAACCCAGTGGAATCACGGTTGCCAGTCAGCAGGAACGTTCCCAGATCCGGAATCGTGAGATCGCCATGAGGATCTTGCGTTCCAAATTATTGGAGATTCGTCAGCAGGAGGAGGCGAAAAAACATGCTGATTCCAAACGTCAGCAGGTGGGAACCGGAGATCGCAGTGAACGGATCCGGACGTATAATTTTCCGCAGAGTCGTGTGACAGATCACCGTTATGGAGTGTCTGTTTATGATCTTCCGGAACTGATGGAGGGTGATTTGGATCTGTTGTTGAATATTGTTTTGGAAGAAGTCGGTCGAATGTCTTTTGAAAGTCTTTTGAAAGGAGAATAAGAAAATGCCTCCGATGCGATTCAGTAATGATCTGGTCAAGAAACCCTTGACATTTCGTTATGTCCGTGATGTTCTCCGTAATTTTGTGCATTATTACCGTCCGCATTTGCGTTTGTTCTGGCTTTCGATTTTCTGTGCACTTGCCAATGCCGGGCTGACAACGCTTGTGCCGCTGCTGGTGTATGCAGCATTTAATAAATATCTGCCGGCAAAAGATTTTACGATGTTGACCTGGCTGATTGGTGGAATGTTGATTTTGATGTTCCTGATTTCTCTGACCATGTATATCAATGTCCGTTACGGTCATGTGCTCGGTGTCCGGATGGAAGCCGATATGCGCCGGGATCTGTTCTCTCATTTGCAGAAACTTTCTTTCAGTTTTTTTGATAAATCCAAGACAGGACATCTTATGTCCCGTATTACCAATGATTTGACAATGATTTCAGAATTGGCGCATCATGGTCCGGAAGATATTGTGTCCTCCATCCTTCTTTTTTGCGGTGGGGTCGCTGTGATGTTGTATATCAATCCATTGCTGACATTGATTACGATGCTGCCGTTTCCGCTGGTGATTTTCTGGGCAGGACTGTTTCAGGGCAGAATGCGCAGCGGCTTCCGTGATGCCCGCAAGGAAGTAGCCGAGATCAACAGTCAGGTGGAAAACTCTCTTCAGGGGATCCGTGAGGTCAAATCCTTCACCAATGAACGGCGTGAAATCGGTAAATTCCGGCATGTCAATTCCAGATACCGGCATATCCGGGAAAAAATATTTTTTACTCTGGGGCTGTTCCATTCCGGAATCCATTTCTTTATCCACGGTTATTCCTTACTCTTCATCGGTGCCGGGATCATTCTGGTGTATTACAACCGTGCGACGGTGGTGGATGTAATGACATTTTTCATGTATTCCAAATACATTACAATGCCGGTGTTCCGTCTTGTTGAATTTGCGGAACAGTTCCACATGGGGCTGACTGCTTACGAACGTTTTTATGAAATCCTGCAAATCGCTCCGGAAGTTGCAGAAAAAACAGATCCTCTGAGCGGAAATGACCCCTTGAAAGGTGAAATCGAATTGGATCACATTCATTTTTCATATAATGACGATGAAGAGGTGCTGAAAGATCTTTCTCTGCATATCGATGCGGGGAAAACGATTGCTCTGGTCGGCGAATCCGGGGCAGGAAAAACAACTCTTGCCGCTTTGCTGCCCCGCTTCTATGATGTCTGTTCCGGTGTGATCCGTATTGACGGGCAGGATGTACGGGATTATTCACTCCGTTATCTGCGTCAGAATATCGGTGTGGTTCAGCAGACTCCCTTCCTCTTTGATTCCACGATCCGTGAGAATATTCTTTTCGGTAAAATGAATGCCACGGAAGAAGAGTTGATCGTCGCCGCAAAAGAGGCAAATATTTATGATTTCATCCGTACTCTGCCGGATGGTTTTGATACGCTGACCGGAGAACATGGTGTCCGCTTGTCCGGTGGACAGAAACAGCGGATCGCCATTGCCCGTGTTTTTCTGAAGAATCCGCCGATCCTGATTTTTGATGAGGCAACTTCGGCATTGGATAATCAATCAGAGGCGTTGGTGCAGCAATCCATGGAAAAACTTTGCAAGGGACGCACCACGATCATCATAGCACACCGTCTTTCCACTGTGAAAAATGCAGATTATATTTATTGTTTGCGTGGCGGTGAACTGGTGGAACATGGTTCTCATGCTGATTTGCTGGCTGTGAACGGATATTACAAGACATTGTATGAAATGCATTCTTTTTGAGTTTTTTTAATAGAAATGGAGGTATTGCAATGCGTTGTTTCTTGAGCATGCTGTTGTTCTTTTTTGTTCTGATCCTTGCTGCCGGGGAAAAGATTCTGGTATGGCAGGCAACATCCCCGAATTTGCCGGGAAAACTTTATCTCGCCGGATCGGTTCATATCGGAAAAAAAAGTTGGTATCCGTTGGATAGTGCCTATGATAAGCTTGTGAATGAGTCTTCTGCAATTTATTATGAAATCCATAAAGTGGATAAAATGGAAGCCGCACAGATCAGTATGCAGCATGGATTTTTTCCGGGAAATGAAAACCTTTCCCATATTGCAAATATGTCTGAACTTGTTACAATTAAAAATTTTATGTCCCAATACAGTAAATCTGTTCCGGTTTATCTGGTTGAACGTTTCCGCCCCTGGCTTTTGAATCTGGAAGTTGCGGGAGCGTATCTGCAAACCCGGAAAGATCTCAGCAGAGAGTGCGGACTGGAGTCTGTTTTCACCAAAACATTCAGCGATAAACCTTCTTTCAGCCTTGAGACGATTCAGTTACAGGTGCAATCCATGTCAAAGGTTCAGGATTCGATCGTGTTACGGATGCTTCTTGATTCGATCCGGGATTTCAAAAATGCAGGACGGGATCTTGAACGGATTTTTCAGGCTTTTGAAACAGGTGATCCCGCTCATCTTGTGCCGATCACGACCACAATGGCATTCCGTTATCCCGCTTTTTATCAATCTCTGATCGCTGACCGGAATCAGTTGATGGGACAGAAGATTTATCGGTTGATGAAGAAAAAACAGACCGTTTTCATTCTTGTCGGGGCAGCTCATCTGACAGGAAAAGACAGCCTTCTGGATTATCTCCGGGAAAGAGATTGTTTGATTGAACAGGTCAATCGTTCCGGTGTCAAAGGCAAAATCCAGCCGTGATCCATTTTTCAAACATATAAAAAAATTCCGGAAAACATCTGACAATTTGTTTTCCGGAATTTTTTGTATCCGCAGAATGTATGGCAGAGGTTATTTTTTTACTGATTTGTTCTTGCCATATCGATCATGTCTCTGACAACATTGATCGTTTCTTCCAGATACAGATCCTTGATGGTATTCTTTTTGGAATCTTCTGTATCCAGTTTCAGGAGTTTATCCTGTTCTTCCTGCAATTTCTTTTCTGCCAGATATTCTTTCCAGCGTTGTTCCAAATTGAGCACGATCGTTTTACGATTCCGGATTTTGCTGAAAGTATCAATATCTTTTTTCAGTTTGGTAAATTCTCTGCTTGCCGCAAGACGTTTCATACTCTTGTTCCGCAGTACGGGAATGAGAGACGGCAGAGTGGGATCGGCGATCTGATATTTCACCGGTTTGACTGTATCCCATTTCATGGCATGAGGGATATTTTCTTCACCGATTTCCATTGCATCCGAAAAGGAGGGGAAAATAATATCCGGCACGATTCCTTTCAACTGAGTGGAATCTCCATTGATCCGGTAGAATTTTCCGCTTGTCAGTTTGAGAGAACCGAGCGGTTTCCGGGCATTGAAAATATCCGCATAAGGTTGCAGATCCAACAGCGTTTGAACTGTACCTTTTCCATGTGTCTTGGAATCTCCGAGGATGATGCCGCGCTGATAATCCTTGATCGCTCCGGCAAAAATTTCTGCCGCTGAGGCACTGAAACGGTTGGTCAGTACCGCCAGAGGTCCGGAATAAGTGACCAAACCACCGTCCTGATCTTCATCCACTGTACATTTCTGTCCGGATGTGACCTGAACCACTGGTCCTTCCTTGATAAAGAGTCCGGTCAGATTCACAGCTTCCAAAAGACTGCCGCCGCCATTGGAACGCAGGTCAATGATCACGGCATCCAGAGGTTTCTCTTTGGAAAGTTTCTGGATCAATGCTTTCATGTCACGCGTTGAACTTTTGTAATTGGCATCGCCGTGGTAAGCTGCATTAAAGTCGATATAAAAAGAGGGCAGGGTAAGGACAGCAATGCGTCTGACTCCGTTTTTGGTTTGGAGCTCATGCACTTTTCCGGATGCTTCAGATTCCTGCAAACGGACTTTGGCACGGGTCAGAGTGATATTGACCGGAACCGCTGATGTTCCTTTAGAGCCTTCCAGAATCGTCAGAGTCACTTTTGTATTTTCTTTCCCGCGAATCTGATCCACCACTTTAGTCAGAGGCATATCCAAAGTGTCCACCGGTTCTCCATCTTCCTGAGTGACAGCGATGATTCTATCTTCTGTTTTCAATCTGCCGTCGAGATCAGCAGGACCTCCGGGAACAAGTTTGACTACTTTTGTATAACCGTCTTCGCTGGTCAGTACAGCTCCGATCCCAACCAGAGAGAGACGCATGTTGATATCAAAATCCTCCTGAGTACGCGGAGACATGTATTCAGAATGCGGATCATAGATTTTTGTCAGTGCAGAAATGTAGAGCTCAAGGACTTCGATTGCCTCCATATTTCTGTAATACTGAAGAAATTGTGAAATTCTCTGCAAGGTTCTTTCCTGCGGCGTTTTCTGCCGGGGCACATTGACTTTCACCGGTTTTTCCTTCCGGGCAGTCTTGGCTTGTTTCTGTTCAACCTTTTTGTCCGCAGGGAAATTTTTCCGGAGTTCTTTTTTGGATCTGTCCATCAATTCGATCAGGATCAGATCGTTACGGATTTTTTTCTTCCAGAGGGATTCGAGTTCTGCATCGGTTTTGACCCATGGCAGTTTTGTACGGTTGAATTCAAAGGTTTCAACTGTATTCAGCGAGGGATTTGTTTTGAGGTAAGTTCTCGTGAAGTTTTCATATTCATCCAATCGTTTCAGAAAGAGCTTGAAAACATCAAATGCAAACTGCACATCGCCGTTTTTCAATTTTTTACCCAATTCCTTTTTTTCACTTTCAAATTGGGCAATATCCTGCTGTGTGAAAAACATTTTTGTCGGATCCAGTGCTTTGAAATAATCTTCAAACAAAAGAACCGAAACCTCTTCCGACAACTGGCGTTGTGTATAATGTTTGTTGGTCAGCAGCATGGATGTGAGTTTACTGATATGCGACATCGTGGGAGTCGGAGCAAGTTCTTTTGTTGTAACTTCTGCCGCAAACAGAACCGCAGACAGCAGAAGAAAGGTGATCCCTGCTGCAAATTTTTCGTAAAAACGTATTTTTCTGCTCATTGTATTCCTCTATGTAATGTTGTTTATTATAAAAAATGTACCATACCACACCTCTCGGCGGATTTCAATTCGCCGAGAGGTTTTTTCTGTTATTTTTGACACGGAAAAATCAAAAAAGATTCAGCAGAAAATACGTTTTTTCTGAAAAATCATATTTTTTCAGCACTTGCACCATCACCGATTGCGCAGAGAATCGTTGAAATTTCTTTTCCTGTCATGGCCTTGTATGCTGTTTCCAAACGGGTCCGGTAGGATTCTGCATCCTGCAAACGGATCAGATGGATTGTGATCCCTCCGAATCCACCACCGCTGAGGCGTGCTCCCAGACATTCCGGCAGAGATTTTGCAATTTCCACCAGCGCATCCAGTTCCATACAGGAATTTTCAAAATTCATGCGGGAACTTTCATGACTTTCAAACAGAAGTTTACCGAAATCTTCGATCTTGCCCTGTTTGAGCAGTTCGACTCCCTGCATGACTCTTTCATTTTCGCCGATAACATGGAGTGCTCTCCGGTAATCTGTGATATCCATCTGATCTTTACCGCGTTCCAACATGGCACGGTCAGCATCGCGGAGCATTTTGACAGACGGATCATTTTTCGCCAGAATATCCCGGGCACGTTCGCAACTTTCACGACGGCGGTTGTAATCGGATTCCACCAGATTATGTTTTACCAGCGTATTGGCAACCAGAAATCCATATCCCTGCGGAAGCGGAACATTGGCAAGAACTTCGACCGTACGGAAGTCACAGAGGATCAAAGCATCTTTCTTGCCGAAAATAGAACTGAACTGATCCAATAATCCGGATTTCAGCCCCATATAATTGTTTTCTACTCCCTGACCGACTCTTGCCCAGTCTGCATTGGTAAGTTCCAGATCATAAATCGTTTTGAGCGCAAAACAGAATGCCATTTCCAATGCGGCTGAACTGCTCATCCCTGCTGAAAGCGGAACGGTACTGTCAACCATAGCATCAAATGCTCCGGGATTCAATCCCCGTTTTTTCATTTCGACCAGAGCACCTTTGACATAATTGGTCCAGTCTCCCTGTTTCGGCGTATCAAGATCTGCAAGATCGATCGTGAATATCTGTCCCGGAAAAGCGGCATTGGCAAGAGTACATACTGTTCCCTTTGCAGGAGCCATGGCAAAAGAGGTAGCTTGTTCTGTGGCTGTACTCAAGACAAAACCTTCGTTGTAATCGGTATGATTTCCCAGAATTTCAAGACGTCCGGGGGCTCGTGAAACAACTGTCGGTTTCCGGTTGAACTGTTTTTCAAAAAGTTCTGTAATATGATTCATCTCTGTTATCCCTGTCTGTTTGTGAGTGTTATTTTTTTGATAAACCTTTTGATACGATTGAATATATTGATCCGATTCTGGATTTGATTTTTATAAACAGATATCCGGAGATACCGTTTTGTTATTGAAAAAGAACGGTATCTCCGGTAAAATCCGGTAATTGTTTATTGCCGGATCAGAGGGCTGCAGTTGCGGCTGCTGCCACAGGAACAACTTTTCCCAGCAGAACGATAGAGAATGCCATCACGAAGATAGCAACCGTTTCCACGATACCGAGAACCATCAGCTGGTTTGTAAATCCTTTTCCGTTTTCTGCAAACGCATCGCAAGCTGCCGCACCGGAAATTCCCTGCCAGAGAGAGGAGATACCCATTGCGATCCCTGCAACGAGCCCGACAAACAGATAGACCATCCATGCTGCCTGTGTGACATGCTGTTTACCCATGATGATGAACATGATGATCATACCATAGATGACCTGAGAGAGCGGAGCTCCGGCGAAGACCAGCAGCTGGAACGGAGCCGGTTTATTCTGGGAATAGCATTTTTTCCATGCCCCGATCGCAGAAGAACATGCGATCCCGCATCCGTAAGCGGAACCCATTGCAGCAAAGCCGATGGCGGCAAATGCGCCAGCATAGGTCATTGCCTGAAAGAAGTAGTTCAGGTGTTCCTGGGTGTAAACAAAGGGTTTCAGTTCTGTTGCAGCCGCTGCTGCCTGTGTTGCAATTTCGAGAATCATTTTCTTTTTCTCCTTTTTTTATGTTTTGATCCTGGTTAATCTTTTTTTTCTTTTTTCTTGAACGGACGGTAATTGATCCCAGTCCACTGCATTTCAATATGATTGGAAAATTCCAATGTGTTCAGACGGATCGCATGAACCAGAACGCCCATGAATCCGAGAATGATGTTCAGAATATGTCCGGCAAGAGCGACCAGCAGCAGACCGATGATCCCGATCGCCATCAGATCTTTGGGCAGCGCATCCAACACCATTTTTCCCATGTCATTGAAACAGGTTCCCACATAGACACCCGAAAGTCCGACAGCAAAGAGGCGGATGTAAGAAAGCACATCCACAAAACTGCCGACAACAGAAAACGGCAGATTCAATGCCGCTTCCGCTGTGGTCGTTGCCACGATGAAGAGAAGTCCCACACCATACAGAGCGTAGCCGATATAACCCGGGAATGTACCGGGGAATACCACCAGATTGACTGCTGTGAAGAAGTTTCCCCAGATCAGACATGCCCAACCCAGATTTCCCCAGCTGCGCCAGTTGCGGATTTCTGTGAAGCACTTATACAAACGTGCCGAAGAGAGATGCAGGGCTGCCAGCAGAAAACAGAACCACTGGATGAATTTGTCTTTCAAATCATCCGGATTGGAGATTTTCAGTTTTTCTGCCAGAGATCTGGCTGCTTCACTTTCTTTCGGATCTGCAAGGAAGTCGAGACCCTGCAGGAATCCCGGCAGAACATTCCGCGGCAGTCCGAGACAGGATCCTGTGAGCAAGCCCCAGATGATTGAGAAGATCGAGAGCAGGATCAACAGATTCAACGGCAGTTGTGCCGCACTCTTTTTCCGGAATACATATTTACAGATCAATGCTGTAACAATGAAAAGAGCTCCGTAAGCAGTGTCACCGATCAACATCCCGAAGAAAATCGGAAATGCGATCAGAAAGAAGAGTGATACGTCATTTTCACGATAACCGGGGGCAATCCCGATAAAGTCAAAAAGCGGATCAATGATCTTCATCCATGCCGGTTTTTTGATGCAGGTCGGAACACGTGCATCTGTCAGTTCCGGATCTTCTGCTGTCAATGCCCAGCCATTCTGATGGGCTGCCTCCACCAGTTTTTCCATTTCCGGTGCAGGTACATATCCGGTCAGATAAGCGATTCTGCCATCCGATACCATGGTGTCGCGGTTGGCAACAAACTCATATTCGGATCCCAGTTGTTCAAAATATTCTTTGAGGCGTCCGGCGGCAGGGGCAAGGTTCTGCATGGATTCCTTGCAGTCTGCAATCTCTTTTTCCACAGAGATGAGTTCTGCTCTGACTGCCGAAAGAGATTTTTCCGGAAGAACCAGAGGCGCACAGGGCAGTTCAAGAGATTTATCCTGCGTGATCAACAGAAAATAACGTTCTGTTTTGATCCGGCTGATGAGAATACGGGTGATTCCTTCCGGCAGTTCCATGTGGTCGTAAACATCTTTGAATGCCAGATGGAAAGAAACGTAGATCCCGTTTTTCGCAAGTGTATCAAGCAGTTTCGGCTGGAAATCACCCCATTTGCTCAATGTATCCAAATCACGGATCAGCAGTTCTCTTTCTTTTTCCAGATCATTTTGTTTTTCAAGAAGTTCGAGACCTTTTTTCAGGATTTCTTTTCCGGTGAGCCCGGCAGGAATATCCTGATTTTTTGTCTTGAACCCTGTAAGAATATTATAGAGTTTTGCCGTGTCTTGCAGAGATTGTTCGAGTACATTCACACTCTCTGATTCCGGTTTGACGGCAATATCGACGTGCATAATCCCCAGTTCCCGGAGTTTTTCCAGAGCGGCTGTCCGCTCATGCTCCAGACACAGAAGATTGATTTTTTTCATAGGAACGATCATGCCACGGTCTCCTGCAGTTTTTTCTTGGCGATCTTGGATCGTGCCACAGCACTGGTATCCATGTCACCGAGATAGATTCCGATGATGCGGATATTTTCCTTGCATTCCGGGATCTTGACTTTTTCAAAGAGATTGACGCGCTGAGTGGTAACGCGGAGTTCCTGACGGATCAAATCATATTGACGGCGTATGATCTCACGCTCAATACGGAGTTCCACGATCTTTCTGACTGCATTGACTGCATCATCGATCCAGAGGTCTTCCATATAGAGGTCATACGGCACATTTTCAAATATGACACTCTGAAAACGCGGGACATCCACTCCGGCAATGTTGAGTGTATCCGTGTTGATTTGTTCAACACGGACCAGTGCCGCAATTTTGTCTGCATCTTCTGAAGAACCGAAAAGAGAAAGCCAGTTTTCCAAAGAGCGTTTACTCTCTTTTTCGCGTTCTTCATTTTTTTCGATCCGGTCAAGACAAAGACGCATTTCCACCTGAAGCTGCTGTTTTTTTAACTGCAGCGTCGGAAGAAAACGCTGAAACTGCTTGAGGTCATCCCTCTGTTGTTTCAGTGCTGTTTTTGTCAGTTTGACTTTCGCCATAATTTACTCTCCACACGCTTATTGAGCGTCTTTCGGCCAATATTCCCGGATCAAATCCGTTTTGATTCCTGTTTCAGTCGGGTCAAAACAGTCCGCAAGGATCTTCCACCCGAGATCCAGTGCCTCTTCAAGCGGGATATTGACAGAGAGATCCATCATTTCTGTTTCAAAACGTTTACCGAATTTCAGCAGTTTGTTGTCCCAGGAACTCATCTGGAAACCCATGGACTGTTTTTCCAGTGTTTCTTTGAAGTCTGCATAGAAACGGATCATTGTATCCATGATGACACGATGGTCACCGCGTGTTCTGCCGTTGACCTGCTGTTTCAGTCGGCTCAGAGAACCGAACGGTTCAATGCGTCCGTTGCGGAGATAGAACTGTCCTTCGGTAATGTATCCGGTGTTGTCCGGAACCGGGTGAGTCACGTCATCACCGGGCATGGTTGTGACCGCCAGAATTGTGATGGAGCCTGCACCGTCAAAGTCAACCGCTTTTTCATAACGGGCTGCGAGCTGACTGTAAAGGTCTCCGGGATATCCGCGGTTGGAGGGGATCTGTTCCATGGTGATGGCGATTTCTTTCAGCGCATCGGAGAAGTTTGTCATATCTGTGAGCAGAACCAACACCCGTTTATCCCGCAGAGCATATTGTTCAGCCACCGCCAGACACATATCCGGAACCAGCAGACTTTCCACAATCGGATCGGATGCAGTGTGGATGAAAAGAACGGAACGGGAGAGTGCCCCGTGTTCATCCAGTGTATTCCGGAATTTCAGATAGTCATCATATTTCAATCCCATACCGCCGAGGATGATCACATCGACTTCCGCCTGCATGGCAATACGTGCAAGCAGTTCATTGTAGGGTTCACCAGCCACAGAGAAGATCGGGAGTTTCTGAGATTCGACCAAAGTATTGAACACGTCGATCATGGGAATCCCGGTACGGATCATTTTCCGGGGAATGACACGTTTTGCCGGATTGACAGAGGGACCGCCGATGTTGATCATGTCCTCTTCGATCGGAGGACGGGAGTCGCGGGGCTGTCCGGACCCGGTGAAGATTCTGCCCAGAAGATCATCCGAAGCGGAAACCTGCATGGGATGTCCGAGGAAACGGACTTCATCACCGGTACTGATCCCGCGTGATCCGGCGAAGACCTGAAGATAAACTTTGTTGTCCTGCAGACGGATCACCTGTGCCAGCGAGGTGCCGCGGGTGGTTGTCACTTCTGCAAGATCATTGTTGCCGACATTTTCCGCTTCCACAGTGATCACGTTGCCGGCGATCTGAATGATTTTATGATATACCTTACGCATGTTGTGCCCTTTCGCTGATTTTAGCAATGATCTTTTCTTCCTGTTCTTTGAACTTTGCATCATCAAATGCAATGTAATTCAGATCAGTGAAGAGCAGACGCAGTTCGAGGAAGTAACGGCGGGCGATATCTTTATCTTCAAAGTCGAAATCTGTATTCAGCACATCGATCACTTTGTTGAAAGTATAGACCTGACGGTCTTTGCTGGTGGCGGCATCCACTGCATCAAAGGTATTCTGCTGCAGATAGACAAAGTCCAGAAATTCACTTTTGAGATAGATCACAAAGTCATCCGTGGTGGTTCCTTCTTCCCCGACAACTTTCATCATCTGATTGACTTCAGTTCCGCGGCGGAGTGTCTGGCGTGCCAACTGCAATTTGGATTCATCCACAATACTCTGATATTTGCTCCAGCTGTCCAAGGGGTGGATCGCCGGGAAACGGCGTGCGGAGGAACGGTCACGGGAGAGGCCGAGGAATGCCCCGACCACTTTGAGTGTAGCCTGAGTGACCGGCTCTTCAAAGTTACCGCCTGCCGGAGAAACAGATCCGCCGATCGTGATAGAACCTTTGGAGCCGTCATTCAGAACAACGAGACCTGCGCGTTCGTAGAAGCTGGCAATACGGGATTCAAGATATGCGGGGAATGATTCTTCACCGGGGATTTCTTCCAGACGTCCGGACATTTCACGGAGAGCCTGCGCCCAACGGGAAGTCGAGTCTGCCAGAAGCAGGACGTTCAATCCCATCTGACGGTAATATTCTGCCAGTGTGACAGCGGTATAGACAGATGCTTCACGGGCTGCGACCGGCATGGAACTTGTATTGCAGATGATGATGGAGCGGTCCATAAGGCTCTTGCCTGTACGGGGGTCTTTCAGTTCGGGGAATTCCCGCAGGATCTCCACAACTTCCCCGGCTCGTTCACCGCAGGCTGCAATGATCACAACGTCGGCTTCTGCATGCTGACTGATTGCATGCTGCAAAACAGTTTTTCCAGCACCGAAAGGTCCGGGAGTACAGAATGTTCCCCCCTGAGCCACGGGGAAGAAAGAGTCGATGATACGCTGCTGTGTGATCAACGGATTGACCGGCATGAGTTTTTCTTTGTAACAGGAAACCGGAATTTTGACCGGCCATTTCTGAACCATTGTCACATCACGTTCTTCACCCCGGGCATTCCGTACTTTTGCCATGCAGGCGCGGAGATTGTATTTTCCGGCGGGAGCGACAGAGATGACTTCCCAGCTGCCGAGGAAAGAGAAGGGCAGCATGATATAATGTTTGAAGATCCCTTCCGGAACAAATCCGATGCGATCCCCGGCAAAGAGAGTATCGCCGGGTTTTGCAATGGGAGTGAAATCCCATTCTGAATCATATTCCAGTGGATCCATATAGATCCCACGCTGGAGAAAGAATCCTGATTTTTCAGCCAGTTTGTTCAAGGGGTTTTGCAGACCGTCAAAAACTTTGGTCAGCAGTCCGGGACCGAGTTCAGCACTCAACAGGTCATCGGTGAATTCAATGGGGTCGCCGACTTTCAGACCTTCTGTTCCTTCAAAAACCTGAAGGTCTGCACGTTGTCCGCGGACACGGATCACTTCAGCTTTGAGGCGGATATCACCGAGTACAGCATACGCCACTTCATTCTGCGTGACAGCGGTGTCAAATTCGACGGTAAGCAGATTGCCGTTGACCCCGACAATATGTCCTTTGTTGTTGTCCGTCATGATGTTCCATCACTCCTGATTTTGTATGTTATAATTGTTGTTCTGATCTTTCAATGCGTTTTCCGATTTTTCTGCAGCTGAATCGAGGTTTTTCACCGGATCGCCTTTTTTGCGTACAGCCCATTTTTCGAGGATCATCAGCTTGCAGCGGTAAATACAGAGAGCTTCAAAATTGAATGCATGATTCCATTCCATTCCGTCGAGAAAATTCCAGCGTGCCAGATCAAGAGCCCGTTCTTTTTCCAATGGATCAGCAGTCATTCCGAAAATATTTTGAGCCGCTGCGACAGCTGTACTGTCAAGAGCTGTATCCCGGATTTGGAATTGAGCCGGATCTTTCGCTTGTTTTCCTGCCCGGAGAGCCGCCAATGTATTTCTCAAAGTGATTTCCCATTGCACATATTTTTCCATTGCAATGAAATCCGATTTCCATGAAGAACCGGTCGGGATAGCGGCTTCTTTGAAATTTTTTTCCACTTGCGGAATTTCTTTCGGTGCCAGTGTCAGTGCTTCCAGAAAATGCAGCAGTTTCGGGGCAACAAATGCCTCGCACATTTCCAGAAAACGGGCAGATGTTATCGGCGGAAGCTCGTCAAAACGAAGCATCGGAAGAGAAGACTTCAATGCAAAATATTGTTTTTTCATAAGTAGAGTTTCCTGACTTTTGTTCCGGATGTTATTCCAGCCGGAGCCGGATTTTTTCAGCCTTTGATGACAGCTGCAAGTTTCGGACCGACAAAGCGGCAGATGATTTCTGCCAGAGCATCATCGCTGAAATCAAAATATACATCACTGTCGCGGAAAGAGATCTGCAGTCCGGAGTTGAAATCATTTGTCAGATTGATCACCGGCTGTGCTTTGAGTTTTTCCAAGAGTTTTGCTTTGAGATATGTTGCCGCTTTATCCTGTTCTTTCTGGGGCAGAAGCAGTTCAACGGAACCGGTATCGGCAGCGTATGTTTTTGCCATTTCAAGAATGAGCTGTTCCATCATTTCCGGTGTCATGGCATCTGCAATACAGGCATGAGCAACGTTATTGAGTTTTGCCAGAAGATCTGCTTTCAGAGCGATCACGGTATCCCGTGCTGCCTGACGGATCACTTCTGCTGCTTTCTTCTCACTTGCTTCCGCTTCCTGTTTTGCTTTATTGGTATAAGTTTCTGCTTCTGCTTTTGCTGCCGCGATGATCCGTGCAGCTTCTTCTTTTGCGGAGGCGATGATTGCTGCTTTTTCTGTTTCTGCTTTCTGGATTCCGTCAGTATGGATCTTTTCCAATAAGCCCTGAATGTCTTCTGCCATTTCTTCTCTCCTGATTATGTTGTCTGATAGAAAACAAGATTTTTCTGTAAACAATACGTTACCAATATAACACCTTTTTTCTGATATTTCAATAGCCTTTTATAAAAAAATATCTTAATGTTTTAAAAATAAAATAAATTATTGCCTTAAATAAATTTGTAAAATATTATTGAAAATGAGATTTTGAGCTTGAATTTCCGGAAAAAGGGGTCTATAGTTTGCTTTTGATGAGAAATTTAACTCGAAATATAAAATAAGGAGAGATGTAATCATGAATGAAAAACTGTTTCGCAAAGGTGAGAATCATAAAGCTCAGGGGTGGTATCTGAAAGGTGGCGAGATTGAATTGTTTATTACAGAGCAGGGCGGTCAGCATGCGCCTGTGACATTTTTTGCAGATTCTGAAAAACCTGTTCAGCCGTATTATCTTACCCCGTGGCAGGATGAGCATCCGGATCTTTCTTTTCTTCCGCTGCTCCAGTATCTCCGTGGTGATTTCTTCTGTTTGCCTTTCGGTGGAAACGGTGATCCTGTGGATGGGTTCCAGTATCAGTGTCATGGTGAAACCAGTGCTGCCAACTGGACACTGACATCTGCCGAAGAAAATGGGGATGTTACGATTTTTGAACTGGAACTGGATACAAAGATCAAGCCGGCTCATGTTGTCAAACATTATGAAATGCGTAAAGGTGAATCCGCCATTTATATCCGTCATACTGTGACCGGACTGAGTGGAAAAATGCCGTATGGTCATCATGCGATCATGAAAATGCCGGAAGCCAATGAAAAAATGTACTTCTCCTGCGGCAAGTTTGATTTGGGGATGACCCCAACTTCTGTCTTCTCTGATCCTGCAAATCTTGAATATCAGTATCTTGCATCCGGCGAAGAATTCACTTCCCTCGAAGCGGTTCCGACTGCATTCAAGAAACCGGCATATCTTGATTGTTCTGTCTATCCTTATCCTGTTGGTTATACCGATCTTTTTGCCATGCTGAAAAAACCGTCTGACACACCGGCATGGGCTGCTGCATCCTATCCGGATCAGGGCTATCTTTATTTCTCCCTGAAAAATGCGGAAGAATTGCCTGCCACGACCTTGTGGGTCGCCAATGGCGGACGTCATGGTGCTCCGTGGAACAGTGTGACCCGCTGTTTTGCAGTGGAAGAAAGCTGTTCTTATTTTGCTGACGGCTGGAAACCCTCTATTGAAGAAAATGCTCTGACCCGTAAAGGCTGGAAGACCTGCGGCGAATTCAGCCCGGATAAACCCTTTACTGTCAGTGCGATCCAGGGGGTTGTCCGTATTCCTGCCGACTATGGAAAAACTGCATCTGCTGTATTTGAAGATGGCAAAGTGATCTTCACGGATGAAGCCGGACACTCTGTTGAAGCGGCTGTTCACTGGGATTTTCTCTGCAAAAAATAATGAATTGGAAAGAGATGTGATCTGATGAGCGAAGTTTTGCCGCATTCTCTGCATTTTGTCGGTATCGGTGGTATCGGCATGAGTGGTCTGGCTCAAATGGCACGATCTCTGGGGCATCATGTGTCCGGGAGTGACCGGGCACTTCATGCTCCTGAAAATCAGGCTGTTTTTCAGGCTCTCAAGGCTCAGGGAATTGAATTGTACGATCAGGATGGCTCCCGTTTTGCGGATGGGAATCCGCCTCCGGAAGCGTTGGTTTATTCAACAGCCATTGAAGAAGGCAATCCGGATTTTGCAGCCGGAGCAGGAATTCCCCGTCTGCATCGTTCTGCTGCAATGGGGGCAGCTGTCGGACAACTGAAAGCGGCTCATACGGTTGCTGTTACAGGGACTTGCGGTAAAACCTCTGTCAGTGCGTGGCTGGCGGAATCGCTTGCTTTTCTGAAACAGGATCCCGGTGTACTTTCCGGCGGTCTGATCAATGTTTTCAGATCGGAAGTCAATGCCGGGAATTATGTAAAAGGCAACGGCAGATACTTTGTGCTGGAAGCGGATGAGAGCGATAAAAGTCTTGTCAATTATTCCGCAGACAGTGCCATGATCCTGAACATTGGAACCGATCATTATCCGAAAGAGGAATTGGCGCGTGTGTTCGGAACATTTCTCAGTTCGATCCGGGATTTTGCTGTGATCGAAGAAGAAGCGTACCAAGCCATTCTGGAACATTACGGTCCGTTGCCGTCCTCCTTGAAGATCCATCTTTTCAGTTTGAATCAGAACTCTTCCGCAGTGCATCTGGCAGAGTACAGTTCCACTCCAGCCGGATCGTTTGCCCGGTTCAGTACCTCTTCCCGTAAAGTCCGTCTGCCGGGACCCGGAATACATCAGGCAGCCAATGCTTTGGCGATTTTTGTAGAACTTCTGGCACTCGGATTCAGCGAAGAAGAGGCATGTGCCGCTGTGGAATCTTTCCATGGTGTATGGCGGCGATTTGATCCTGCGGGCAAAAATGATTGCGGGGTACAGTTCTTTGATGACTATGCCCATAATGTGGAAAAGATCATCTCCTGTCTGCGGGCAGGGCGTGAGATTTCTTCCGGCAAAGTGATCGCCTTTTTTCAGCCGCATGGATACGGCCCGCTTGGTTTCATGCGGGAAGAGTTGTTCCGGGCTTTGGAACAGGAGTTGCTGGACAAAGAATTGTTTGCTTTTCTGCCGGTTTATTATGCCGGAGGGACCAGCAGTTTCAAACCCTCTTCCGATGAAGTCGTTGATGGTTACCGGGCAGAGGGGAACAAACATTATTTCTCCATGAAAGACAGAGAGGATGCTTTGCATTTCATCTGTCAGAATACAGAACCGGGCGATGTGGTTCTGATCATGGGGGCGCGGGATAATTCTCTTTCCTCCTGGGCAAAACAGCTGGCGGTGGAGAGTTGCTGCGGAAAGGAACTTGCGTGATGACAGGAAAAATATTACTGTTTCTTTTGGTTTTTACCGGTTTGATTTCTGCCGGAGCCACGGAAAAGATATTGATCGTTACTTCTTCCGGAAAAACGATTCATCCAACTTCTGTTACGCTCCGTAATGATGGTGCATTGGAATACCGTCTGTCCGGAGAATTGAAAAAATCCGTGATCGGAAATGATGCATATCTTTATGCCCGTCTGCCTCAGCCGGAAGAGGTGAAGAATGCCGATAAAAAATTCAAATCCCGTCAATGGGAAGATGCCGCTGCTCTGTATCGGAAAGCTGGCAATGACCACCGTAAAACAGGTTGGCGAGTGTATTGTGTTTACAATGAAGCGTTGGCACTTGACAATATGGGCAGAAAGAATGAAGCGATTCTTGCCTTGTCCCAATTGGAAAAGGAATCACAATCGGATCCGGGACAGATTTCCGGACTCAATCAAGCCCGTGATTTTCTTGCCAAACTTCTGATTGACGTCAATGCCTTTGATGAAGCGTTGGAACTGTTGCAGAAACAACTCCGTCTGAATGATTCGTCTCTGGTTTTTGCAGCCCACATCCGGCGGGCGGATATTTTGCAGAAATTGGATCGGAAGCCGGAAGCGGCGATGTTGTATTACCGTACAGTTCTTTTATTCCCGAATGATCCCCGGAGTGCGGAAGCACTCTATACCTGTTATACACTTCTGAGTGCGTTGCAGGATCCGGACAAAGAAAAGATCGCAGAGATGTTGAAACAGAATTACAAAGAGAGTTCTTTTACAGCTCAACTTCCGCGGTAATATTGTCTCTCAATAAATAGCAAGCCAGGCTCTTTTCCAGATCCCGGCTTTTTTTTTAATTTCTCATTTGTTTGTATTGTCCGTTTAAAAATAAAAGGTTTTAATTGAAATGGACTTGTATTTTTCTGAATCATGCAATATAGTAAGAAATTTAATGATTTACGTGTGTTTATAATGATTTTTATAGCTTTATGGGAGTAGAGAATGAAAGAGGATCAGATACTTGCCAATGGTAAACTGGAAACTCCGCAGATTGCAAAAGAACAGCAAATCATTTATCTTGATTTTGATGGTGCGGATACCATCTATCAAAACAGTGCGCTGGATTTGAATATTTCCGTAAATGTCAAAGACAGCGGGCTTTCTCAGGAACGTATTGATGAAATTACCAATGAACTGAACCGTCAATATGCGGATGACAATGTATTGTTTGTTTCCACGCTTCCGGCAGACGAAGAATATTCTACGGTTTATATCGGTGCGACAGAATCTTTCAAACCCTACGGTGAATTTTACGGTTTGGCAGAAACGATCGATACTGATAATCAGATCAAAAATGACAATGCGTTTGTTCTGTTGGATCAAAACCACAGCGATCTTTCTATCATTTCTGTAATTGCCCATGAAACTGATCATATCGTCAAGGGAACGTCCCATAGCGTTGAGTATGGTGATCTCTATGATTATGCGACAAGTTATAATATCACTCAGAATACAAATTGGTTGGGGACAATCAGTGTGCCTTCTACTTTTTCCGGACAAATTGAATCTGGAGCAATCAACCCAACTCGCACAGAATTTATATATTTCAGTGTTGCAACCAGCGGAACATATACATTCAGCAGCTATGGTTCTTCTAAACTATCTGTAACGATCAAAGCGTATGAAGAGAAGCCTAATCCTAAAACATTCACTTGTGGAGAATCAGTTTCCTACTATTTAACTGCGGGAAAAACGTATCAACTGTCTTCCTGGATATATAGTTCGTTTGATACTTCCTCTTATTCTTATAGCATAACAATCTCAGGTAATAGCAGTTCACCGTCAAATCCATCAACACCGTCAAATCCATCTACTCCCTCCGGCTCACCAGATTTGGTGATTACTTCTTTTACAGTTTCATCAAATTCCATCCTGACGGATCCTCAATATGACAGTGATGCATTAACAATTACTTTTACTGTCAAAAATCAAGGAACTGTGGATAATAATGTTTTCAGAACTTACTTGTATGATGGCGATACACTTTTGGCATCGTATGCTACAGAACCACTGAAAGCAGGCGAGTCTATAACAAAATCATATACACTCAGTGCTGGAGAGGTTGGAAAATTAAGTACTGGCATCCATTCTTTAAGACTCATGGCTGATGGAGAACATAAAGTAGCAGAATCAAATGAGTCAAACAATTATTCGTCAACGCAGATCGTGAGCGTTTCTTCAAATCCTGTAAAATTGCCGGACATCGTCATCACAAATTTCCAAATTACAGAACCTCTTGATGTTTCAGATTTAAGCATATACGTCTCATTTGATTGGGCGAATGTCGGTGCCGTTTCCACTCCATTCAGTTTTGATTTCTTGCTTGACGGGAACAAATTTGCGGGGGATTATATTGTAGCCAATCCTGGAAGTTCAGGAACTGTGAATACAAAAATATATGTACATACTTATTCTCTGCCTGCAGGTTCTCATTCTCTTTCTGTCATCGCAGATTCTTGGAATGATGATGCAGATGTCAGCAATAATAGTTGTGAGCTGAAATTTGACTTGTATGAAAGACCAGCACTACTGATGACTGCTTCGGCTAATACTTCAAATCTGACAGATGATCAATCTCTGGTTTTGACCTTTGATGTTTTTAATGCAGGGAAGGCCGATGCATCAGGTTTCTATGTGTATCTCTATGATGGTAATAAAAAAATCTCAGAGTGGTACATCTCTTCGTTAGATTCAATGTCACTATCTTCAACATATACTTATACTTTTGCTCCTGGTACACTCTCTGCCGGAGATCATAAATTCGCTCTGATTGCTGATGCAACAGATCTTATTGATGAAAAAAATGAAGATAACAATATTGAGTTAATATCAGTCTCGGTTGTTGACGGGACGCCTCCGAGCAAGCCGTCCAATACTTATGCTCAGACAAAAAATAATAATGTCAATCTCAGCTGGGGAGCATCGACGGATAATAACGGAGTGGATAAGTATGAATTGCAACTGATCCGTAAAAATGGAGGGGCAAAACCTGATTTTTCCGGAGCAACGACTTATACGATCCGGAAAAACAGTTTTTCTTTTGAGAACCTTGCAGAGGGCAGTTATTACTGGCAAGTCCGTGCGGTCGATTTCCTGGGGAATTGTTCCAACTGGAATTCTTTGAATACATTTACCATAGATTCCACTCCGCCGAAACTTACTCTTTCCGCCAATGCTCCTGCAAGTTGGATTCAGACAGGTGTTACTGTTTCTGCCAGTGCATCAGATGCCGGAGTCGGAACAAAAACGATTGAATACAGCTATGATAATAAGACTTGGCGCAGTGGTTCTTCCGTGAATATGAATTATAACGGCACGATCTATTTTCGTGCGTCGGATTATAATGGCAACGTTATCACCAAAAGTTTCAAAGTTCACTGTGTGGATAATACTGCGCCGAATCTTTCGATTGCAGGAAATATTTCCTCCTGGACAAACGGTGCAGTGGTTCTTGCCGCACAGGCTTCTGACTGGGTGAGCGGTCTCAAGGGAGTTGAATACAGTCTCGACGGTAAAAGTTGGAAGAGTGGCAACAAGGTCGATGTAAATTCCAACGGAACAGTCTATTTCCGTGCAACTGATAACGCCGGAAATGTTGTGACCAAGAGCATGGAAGTGACCAAACTTGACCGTGAAGCTCCGACATTGAGCGTTTCCCGTGCTTCTGACGCTTGGACAAAGACCGGAACTG
>JAGCNI010000052.1 GCA_017646015.1 Lentisphaeria bacterium | reverse complement strand
TTCAGATATTCTGGCTGTTACCATGCCCGGATTCGGAACGACCGGGCGGACATATAATAATGCCGTCAATCTCTGCCGTTCGCTGGGGACAGAGTTACGGGAGATCAGCATTGTGGATGCCTGTCGGGAACATTTCCGTTCGATTGGTCATGAGGAGTCTCTTCATGATGTGACTTATGAAAATTCACAGGCTCGTGAACGGACTCAGATTTTGATGGATATTGCCAATAAACATGGTGGACTTGTGATTGGAACAGGGGATCTTTCCGAGATCGCGATGGGCTGGAGTACCTACAATGGGGATCATATGTCCATGTATGCGGTAAACTGTTCTGTACCCAAAACGCTGGTGCGTTATCTTGTGGCGTATGCTGCGGAGATTTCTGAACAGCCTGTGCGTGATCTTCTGATGGATGTGGTCAATACTCCTGTCAGCCCGGAACTGTTGCCGGCGGCGGAAGATGGAGCGATCAAACAGAAAACGGAAGACATCATCGGACCGTATGAGGTTCATGATTTTTATCTTTATCATTTCTTCAAATATGGAATGGATCCGGAGAAACTTCTTTTCCTTGCATCTCTTGCATTCGGCGAAGATTATCCGGAAGAAAAACTCAAACAGTATCTTGCCCTGTTTATCCGTCGCTTCTTTACACAGCAGTTCAAACGCAGTTGTTCCACGGATGGACCGAAAGTCGGTTCTGTGGCACTTTCTCCCCGGGGTGATTGGCGTATGCCCTCGGATGCTTCGTTTGAACTCTGGAAAAATATTCTTGCCTGATTCATGAAATATTTTCTGTATCTGCATATATCCATTCTGCTGGCAGGTTTCACCGGAGTTGCCGGGAAACTGATTCAGTTGCGGGAAGGGGTCATGGTTTGGTACAGAATGTTGTTTACAGTTCTTCTGCTGATCCTGATTTCATTGTGCAGCAGGAATTTTCCGCAGTCGGATAAGAAACGGATTTTCCGGATGATGGGGGTTGGTTTTCTTCTGGCTGTGCATTGGTTGTTTTTCTTTGGCAGCATCAAGGCGTCCAATGTATCTGTCGGGGTGGTTTGTTATGCCTTGATCGGTTTTTTCAGTGCCTTGCTGGAACCGCTTTTTCTGAAACGGAAATTTTCCTGGCTTGAATTGGGATTCAGCCTGATTACGATAGCAGGTATTCTTCTTTTGTTTACATTGGATTTCCGTTATCGTCTGGGGATCAT
Organism: Lentisphaeria bacterium; assembly: GCA_017646015.1. Taxonomy (GTDB): domain Bacteria; phylum Verrucomicrobiota; class Lentisphaeria; order Victivallales; family UBA1829; genus SIG94. The sequence continues at coordinate 9,435 of JAGCNI010000052.1, read as the reverse complement.
TCTGGGGAGTATTTCTACATTGTTCGCCGCCTTATTTACGATCGGGAGTAAATCGGAAGGTCGTTTTGTACCTGCGTGGACTTTATTATTTTATGAAATGCTGGGCGGTTTTCTCGGATTGAGTTGTTTGATGCCGCTGTATCTCTGGTATTTTTCTGGATTGCAGTTGATTCCTTCCGGAATGGATTTCGGGTATCTTCTTCTGCTGGCATTTTTCTGTACGATCGGATTATATTGGTTTCAAATCAGAGCGTTGGCGGGAGTTTCAGCGTTTACAGTGAATATCAGCTACAATTTGGAACCTGTTTACAGTATTATTCTTGCGATGATCCTGTTTCAGGAACATCATGAATTATCATGGTCATTCTATCTCAGTCTGTTTCTGATCATATCAGCGGTTGGGGGACAAAGCATACGTTCCTGGCTGTTGGAAAAGAAAAAAGCCGGATCGTGAAATCCGGCTTGAACAAAACTGTTTTGAGCAGTAATTGATTTATCGGGAGAAGAGTTTCTGGAGTTCCACCTGAAATTCCTGAATATCCTGTTCTGTGGGTTTTCCTGTGGAGTTTTCCAAACCGAGACGTCCCATCTGATCGAGGATCCATTCTGCGGTGACACCTGAACCGAACTTGACCGATCCGCTTGCGACTGCGCCGGGACGTGCGATTTTGGAGAGTTCCACCACCGTATTGCCAGCGGGTGCTGCTGCATCCATTGCCGGATCCCCCATTGCCGGATCATCCATTGCCGGATCCGCCGGACTTGCATTTTCCGGAGTATTTTTATCTTCTTTTTCTTCCGGTTTTTCTTCGGCTTTTTCGACTTGAGTGAAAACAGATTCTTCGATTTCAGCTGCGATCAAACGCAATTCCATAAAAGTAATATTTACATTTTGCTCTTTCAGCATATCCTGAATTTTGGAAAGAGAGTATCCTTCCGGAATTTTCTGAGCAATAAATTCCTTGATCTGATTCTGATCCATAATAATTATATCTCCTTGAGAATACAGAAAAATTTACTTACAGACTTTTCAAGTATTTTGCATATTCCGCTTCTGTAAGCAGGTCATCCAACTCATCCAGATCGATGTTTTCCAGTTTACAGATCCAGCCTTTTTCTTCCGGAGAATTGGAAACGACTCCCGGGTCATCATCAAGCACTTTGTTGACCGCTGTCACTGTTCCGCTCATGGGTGAATAGACATCAGAAGCCTGCTGCATGGATTCAACAACTCCGATAGAGTCTCCGACGATCACATCAGAACCTTCTTTGGGCAGTTCAACGTATGTGATATCTCCCAGTTCTTCTGTGATATAAGAAGAGACTCCGATTGTGGCTTCATCGCCATCCACTTTTACCCACTGATGGGTCTTTAAATAATATTTTGCCATTTCTCATTCTCCTTACTGCTGGAATGCCAGTGTTGTTTCCGGTATAAAAGCATTGTTTTGCCTCTATGTCAAGTCAAAATGATAAAAAAATTTGTTTTTTTTATGACTTTTCCGGAAAAACACTGTTTTTTCTGTTTTTTTCAGAATGTCGCCAGCCAGCGTTCACATTCCTGTGCCCATTGATGCCCCTGAAACAATCCGCGTCCGTGAGGACCTTTCTGATAAATATGCAGTTCAAACGGAATATTCTGTTCCCGCAATGCCTGTGCATACATGATACTGTTTTCCACCGGAACTGCTGTATCTTCCATGGTATGCCAGATAAATGCCGGAGGTGTATTGGCATTGACATTGTTTTCCTGTCCCATGCGGATTGCATTTTCTTCGGTGTAATCTTCTCCGAGAAGATATTGGAAAGATGGTTTATTGGCAAATTTACCGCCGGTAATCACTGGATAACAGAGGATCTGCCAGTCCGGACGGGAGGAGATCTTTCCTGTTTCTCCCTCATCTTCTGCGATCAACGCCTGTTCATACATATTTGCAAGCGAGGCCGCAAGATGTCCTCCGGCGGAAGATCCCATGATCCCGATGCAGTCTTCCCGCAGATTCAAATCTTTCGCAAGCGAGCGTACAAGACGGATCCCGCGTGCCGCATCGGAAATTTCTGCAGGATGATGGTATTTATTGGATCCCAGACGGTAGTGCACCACAAAACAATGGTATCCGAGATTTGCGAAATATTCCGCATATCCTCCGCCTTCATGTTCTCCGTACAACGCATAAGCTCCTCCCGGCAGGATCACGATCGCTTTCCGGTTTGCTTTCCATACTGGCGGAAAATAAGGTGTGATCGTGGGGAGATCAACTTTGATCTGATCTCCATGACCAAGAGGTACGATCCCATCCCAGAGCGGAGATGGGACGCCGTGTTTCAATTCAATCATACTGTTCGATCCTTTTATTAAAATGTACTCAACCAGCGGAGAAGTTCATCCACCCAGGCATGATGATTGTCTAAACCACCACCATGATATCCTTTTTCATAAATATGCAGTTCAAAAGGAACATTGTGTTTCCGTAAGGACTGTGCCAGCATGATACTGTTTTCCATCGGCACAAGAGTATCTCCGAGACGGTGTTGGAGGAAGATCGGAGGTGTTTTTTCATTTACAGAATTTTCCAGCGAGAGGAGTTTCAAGAGTTCCGGATCCGGATTGTCGCCGAGGAGTTTCTGAAAACTGCCCTGATGTGCGAATTTTTCTCCGGAGATCACCGGATAACAGAGTACTGCAAAATCCGGACGGGAGGAGATTTTTCCTGTTTCTTTTTCATCGGAAGCGATCAATCCCAGTTCCGGCAGAATACTGACACTTGCCGCAAGATGTCCGCCCGCAGAAGACCCCATTACACCGATGCAATCCTGCCGTATCCCGAAAGCCGGAGCCAGCGATCGCACCAGTCGGACAGCACGGGCTGCATCGGAGATTTCAGCCGGATGATGATATTTCGGTCCCAGTCTGTATTTGACTACAAAACAGTAGAAGCCCTGTTGTGAAAAGAATTCCGCAAATGCAGAACCTTCATGATCGCAAAGGTGCCAGTAGCCACCTCCGGGAAAAATGATGATCGCTTTTTTATTGGCTTTCCATACCGGAGGAATGAAAAGTGTCATTGTCGGAGTATCTTCTTCTCCGGTTCCGGCAGACAGAGGAATTTCATTTTCCCAAAGCGGAAATGGGACTTTTTGTTGGATATCCATTGCATTCATTTCTCTTATTCCTTACAATAAAGATTTTGATTTAGAGCATTTTTTTCGTAACAGTAGCATGTTTTTAATGAAAATCAATATTTTATTCCATTTTTACAGCGTGTTTTTTAGAGAAAATCTCTGTTCATGATTTGATTTTCCATCTGAGTTCAATATATTACATTTTATAAAATCCATTTTGAGTATTAATTTTTATTGAAAGAGGTTGATCTTATGGCACGTCCTTTGACAATTTTTTCCGGACAGTGGGCAGATATGCCCCTGGATGTTTTTATCAAAAAAGTCGCAGCTTGGGGATATGACGGTATTGAACTTGCATGTTCCGGAAATCATCTTGATGTAGCCAAAGCTGCAAAGGATAAAAAATATTGCCGCAAGATCAAGGATATGTTTGCATGCAAAAATCTAAACCTGTATGCAATCAGCAATCATCTTGCCGGACAGCTTGTATGCGATCCGAATAATGACAGCCGTTCTGATGCGTTCTGTCCGAAAAAGCTTGCCGGAAATGCGGAACAGAAACGGAAATGGGCTGTGGAACAGATGAAACTGACCGCCAAAGCCGCTTCCAATCTCGGGGTTGAGATCGTGACCGGATTCACCGGTTCTCCAATCTGGCACATGCTGTACAGTTTCCCGCCTGTCTCCGCTCAGACCATTCAGGACGGTTTCGATTATGTCGCTGAAATGTGGCATCCGATCCTGGATGTATTTGAAGATTACGGAATCAAATTCGCACTTGAAGTCCATCCCACTGAAATCGCATTTGACATCGCTACTGCCAAACGGACTCTGGAAGTCCTGGATTACCGTCCTGAATTCGGATTCAACTTTGACCCCAGCCATCTCTTCTGGCAGCAGATGGATCCTGTCCGTTTCATTCAGGCATTCCCTGACCGGATTTTCCATGTTCATATCAAAGATGCCGCTATGACATTGGATGGTGCCACCGGCATCCTCTGTTCTCATATTGACTTCGGGCAGGGCGGCAGAGGCTGGGATTTCCGCAGCCCCGGTCATGGACAGGTCAACTTTGAAGAGATCATCCGTGAATTGAACCGCATTGAATATGATGGTCCGCTTTCTGTTGAATGGGAAGATTCCGGCATGGAACGTGAATATGGCGCAGCTGATGCATGCCAGTTTGTCCGCAGACTTGATTTCAAACCTTCTGCGGTCAAATTCGATGCAGCAATGAACAAAAATAATGAAAAAGCATAACGCTTGAACGATTCATTCATTGAAGAACCCCAATCATCCAATATAGGAATGGTTGGGGCTTTTCTTTATTTTTCTGCTGAAAGCTTTGTTGTTTTTCAGCGGTTTATTTTTTATCCTGTTCCGCCCACTGATATTTTTTCCGGTCTTCGGCAGTGATTTTGCGGATCACACGGGCTGGATTGCCTGCCACCAGAGTATCTGCCGGAACATCACGGATGACCACAGAGCCGGCAGCGATCACTGCATTATCTCCGATCGTCACACCTCCGATGATCGTTGATGAACCGCCGATCCAGACATTATTTCCGACTGTAACGGGGAACGCATATTCCCATCCGTCGATCCGATCCTGCATATCCAGTGGATGTCCTGCTGCCAGAATGGAAACATTGGGCGCGATCCAGACATTGTCTCCGAATTTGCAGTAATTTCCATCCAGCACGATAAAATTATAATTGGCAAAGAAATTTTCACCGACTTCGATCCGGAATCCGTAATCGCATTTGAATGGTGGCAGAATATTGCAGTTCTTGCCGATTTTGCCAAAGATCTTTGCCAGAAAATCACGTCGTTCCTGTACTTGGGAGGGACGGAATTGATTGTATTCATGAATGGCATCCTGGATTTTGAAACGGTAATCTGCCATTTCTGTGGTCGTATTGGGATTATAGAGAAGTCCGGCTTCGGCTTTTTCCTGTTCGGTCATGCCGCCGGGAACAGGTTTGCAGAGTATGGGTTTTTCTTTCATATTTTTTTCTGTCCATTCATGTTGATTGTGTTTTGTGAATCATTTGACTGTTTTGCAAATATAACATCGTAAGTCTGGATTTGCAAATGAGGGAAGGGGAAAATCAGTCATTTCTTCCGGAGATGCCGGTTTTTCCTGATCATAACTGTTTGACAAATCTGAAAATTATGCTATTATGATAAAAAATATAGTGCGTTACTGAACATTTTTTGATTGAAAGGATGATTTGTCGCTTATGGATTTAAAAGATATTCAGCCGGATCTTTTGGCTGTGTTGGAAGCGGAACGACTTCGTTGGAATCAGCTTTCTGAAGCGGTCTGGAAACATCCGGAAATTGCTTATGAGGAACATTTCGCCTGTCAGACTCAAGTAGATTTATTGCGTTCTCTCGGCTTTCATGTCACCACCCCGTATTGTTCACTTGATACAGCGTATCGTGCTGAATATGGCAGTGGGGGGATTCTATTTGCCTTTGTCGCAGAATATGATGCTTTGCCCGGATTGGGCCATGGCTGCGGACATAATCTGATCTGTACTGCTGCTCTTGCCGCTTTTTGTGCTGTGGCACGGATCCTTGAAAAATATCAGATACCGGGAAAGATCGTACTCTTGGGAACTCCTGCTGAGGAATCCGGCGGCGGAAAGGTGCGAATGCTTGAAAAAGGATGTCTGGATGATATTTCAGCATCGATGATGGTTCATCCATCCTGGCGGACAACTCCTGATACTGGTTCCAGTGCAATACGCCGTTTTGATGTTGTATTTACCGGCAAATCCGCCCATGCTGCTGCCGCTCCTGAGTTGGGGATCAATGCTCTGGATGCGGTCTTGCTGCTCTTCAATGCTGTTAATGCAATGCGTCAGCAACTGCCGGAAACCTGTCGGGTCCATGGTGTCGTGAGAGAGGGCGGAAACGCTCCGAATATTATTCCGGAACGGGCATCATGCCGTTTCTTTCTCCGTTCGACGGATGAGGAATGGATCGGAAAATTGGAGGATCGTTTCCGGAAGATGGTGCAGGGGGCTTCTCTGATGACCGGTGCGGAATATACGATCACGCCTTTCCAGATTCCTTATATGAGCCGGAACCCCAATCAAACAATGAATCAGGCTTATTTTGAAATAGCCTCCCGGCTGGGATTGAATCCGGTGATCCCGAAACGTTCTGCCAGAGGCTCTTCTGATTACGGAGACTTTTCCCATAAACGTCCGGGGATCCATGCGTATTTCGGAATTGCTCAGAAAGAAATGGCTGCTCATTCTCAGGAATTTGCCGAAGCAGCATCCTCTTCTTATGCCTTTGAACAGACCTTGAAAGCTGCTCTTGCAATGGCGGAAATCGCTGTCCGTTATCTTACCGATTCCCGGTTCAGAACGGATGTACAGAAAGATTTTGAGGAACACCGCTGATTTTTTTCTTGATTTTAGGGAATGAAAGAGTATAGTACATTATTTGAAACATGGAAATATGAAAGAGTGTAATGAAAGCTGAAGAGATCATAAAACAATTGAATCTGATTCCGCAGACCGATGAGGGCGGAATGTTCAGCCGCATATATACCTCTGACCGTACTTTCGATCCCTATGGAAAACGGTATGCCGGAACAGCGATCTATTATCTTTTACAGGGAAAAGAGTTGTCCTCCTGGCATGCCTTGAAATGTGATGAGATTTGGGCATATCATGCCGGATCTCCTGCGATCCAACTCCTTTTACTGTCCGATGGATCCTGTTGTGAACGTTCTATCGGTTCAGACCTTGATGCCGGTGAACAACCTTTGAGTGTGATTCCTGCTGGAACATGGCAGACAACTCTTCTGAAAGACCGTTCTGCTGATTCATGGGGGCTTTTCAGTACCGTTTGTGTGCCGGGGTTTGAGTATGTGGATTACAGACAGGGGGATCCCGCCCGGTTGATGGAACTGTTTCCGTCTGCTGCCGATAAAATCAGAAATTTTGGTTTGACTGTTGATTTTCAAAGAAAAGGATAAATGAAGATGAAATCTGTTTGCCGTTTTTTTGTAATGTTCTTTTGGACTGTCGGGCTTTTAACGCTTTGCAGTTGTTCGGGTTTTTCGCAGAAAGAGCCTGAACAGAAAAAGATTCCTGTAGAGCCTGCAGTACTGAAACAACAGAAAGTGGAAAAGAAAGTTGAACCGGAAAAAAATGTTCAGCAGGAAAAAAAGATCCCAGCTGTAAAACCAGTCGAAAAACCGCTTCAGCCTCCCAAACCGGCAGTCAAACCTGCAGAAAAGCCTCAGCCACCCCAAAAGCCGGCAGTCAAACCTGTTGCGAAACCAGTTGTTAAAACCACAGAAAAAAATCCGAAATATGTATTTTATTTTATCGGTGACGGTATGGGAAAAAATCATATCCGTATGGCTCGTTGTTATTATGGTAAATTGAATCTTGATTCTTTCCCCGTCCGGGCAAGTGTCATCACAGCCAATGCCTCCCGAACCACAACGGATTCTGCCGCTTCCGGAACAGCACTTGCCTGCGGTGTGAAAACAACCAACGGTTCCATCGGAATGGATGCTTCCGGAAAACCCGTAGATTCTGTGGCTATCCTTGCGAAACGTCAGGGGAAAAAAGTTGCACTGTTGACAACAGTCGGGGTCAATAATGCCACTCCTGCGGCTTTTTATGCTCATGTGAAACACCGGGAGGAAGTTCAGCAGATCATTCAGCAGTTTCCTGATACCGGAATTGATATTTTGTGCGGTTACGGAATGGATGTACACAGGAAACATTCTGCGGCTGATTATCTGTCAGGAAAAGCCTATGAGTTGCCAACCACTGCAGCCACTACTACTGCCGCTGTGCCCGCCGCAACTCAGAAAAATACCCGTGTCCGTGTGATCAATCAGGATGAATCTGAATTTTTCCGTCTCCGCCAGTTGACAGTTCCTGTGTTGGTTTATTTTAACTTCGGATATGAAATCGAGCGTAAAAAACAATCTGTTCGTCCGCTTTCTGCGTATGTTTCCAAATGTATTGATCTTTTGAAAAATCATCCGGACGGTTTTTTTCTGATGGCAGAAGGGGGTAAAATCGATCATGCTGCCCATGGAAATGACGGTGCTTCCATGTTGTATGAATTGAAAGAGTTTGATAATGCCATCGGGATCGCACTTGAGTTCTACCGGAAATATCCTGCTGAAACCTTGATTGTTGTGACAGCGGATCACAATACCGGCGGACCTGTTTTTACCGGAAATATCCCGCCGCATTATTTGAAAGTGAATGGTGGCTTGGATCATGCATACGGGATCGGGAAAGGTCATACTCTTCCTATGATCCGGAAGAATCTCTGTCAGCGCGGCTGGAATCTGACAGAGGAAGAAGTGCAGGCGTTGCAAATTGCAGATGTACGTGCTTCGAGAGGGAAAAACCGTGAAAGTCATTTGAATCGTGCGATCCGCCATATTATTGACTTGCGTTGTGGAATTTTCTGGTCAACACGTTCTCACACTGGAGAAGATGTTGATCTGTTTGCAATAGGCTGTATGTCCGGAAAATTTACCGGACGTATGGAGAATTCAGAAGTCGGAAGAAAAATGAAGTCACTTTACCAGAAAGGGAAATAAAATATGACAACATTAGGTACAGCTCTGACAAAATCTGCCGTGAAAGTATTGTTCCTCGGAGCAGGGGAACTCGGCAAAGAAGTAATTATTGAAATGCAGCGTTTCGGTGTGGAAGTGATTGCAGTGGATCGTTATGCCAATGCTCCGGGTATGCAGGTTGCACACCGCAGTCATACGATCAATATGCTTGATCCCGCAGAACTTCGTCGCGTTGTCGAGTTGGAAAAACCCGATTACATCGTTCCGGAAGTTGAAGCGATCGCCACTCCTGAACTGTTGAAATTGGAAAAAGAAGGGTATCATGTGATTCCAACAGCCAATGCCACATTTCTGACCATGAACCGGGAAGGGATCCGTCGTCTTGCCGCTGAAGAATTGGGAATCCCCACTTCAAAATACCGTTTTGCCGCAACCTATGAAGAATATAAAGATGCAATCCGCGAGATCGGTATTCCCTGTGTGATCAAACCGATCATGAGTTCTTCCGGACACGGTCAGAGTGTTGTAAAAACAGAAGCCGATGTGGATGAATCCTGGAAAATTGCTCAGGAAGGCGGACGTGCCGGAGCTGGAAAAGTGATCGTGGAAGGCTTTGTGGATTTTGATTATGAAATCACTCTGCTGACAGTCCGTCACATTGCCGGAACCTCTTTCCTTGAACCGATTGGACATCATCAGGTTGGCGGCGACTATCAGGAATCCTGGCAGCCGCA
>JAGCNI010000051.1 GCA_017646015.1 Lentisphaeria bacterium | reverse complement strand
GTGGGCAAGGCGGCAGAAAAGGGGACGATGCCGAAGAAGAAGCCCTTTGAGGAGCGTGCGTGGTTTAATGGCTTTCAGGGGAGAAAAGGGGAGGAAAAATAAAGAAAAAATACTTCGGGCTTTGTAAAACAGAAAAAAGAGGGCGGCAGGGGAGAAAAGGGGAAAGAACAAAAAAATCCGCACTTCAATATTTGAAATGCGGATCCTGTCAGATGATTTTTGTGTTTGCAAAACGGGAGAGGTTGTGTTATATTGCAGTACAATAAAATTTAAAAAGGAGAATCTTATGAAAAAATCTTTGTTGTATGCTGTTTCTCTCTGCTGTACTCTCTTCTTATCAACTGCTTGCACAAATCAAATGGTTTGGTATAATCATATCAATCATTTTGCAGGAGTTCAACCGGGATCTGTGTATGGCGAAATATCACAAGGTGCATTTATTGGAAATAAATCATCTTCGTTGAAAGATGTTCATGTTTTGGGAAAAGTTCGTGGTACAGCAGAAGTCCAAAGTATTCTTGGTTTATTTTCATTCGGAGATGCCAGTGTTGAAGCTGCCGAAAAAGCTGCACTTGCCAAATATCCTGAGGCGGATGATATTATCAACGTTGTTGTAGATAATAAACAAACCAATTACTTAAGTCTCTGGATCAAGGCCCAGATCACACTTCGCGGTATTGCAGTGAAATACAAAAAAGCAGGAGAAATGTAATCTGATTTTGTTTGATCATGCAGGATTTTATGATCAAACAGTCTGATTGGAAATCTCCTGTTTCAACAGTTCAAAAGCCTCCTGTTCGGGGAGCATGGCAAATTTTGCCCCTTTTTTAAATAAGAGAAGTTTGCCCTGTTGATTGCCTCCGGCGATTCCGATATCTGCATCGGCTGCTTCCCCGGGACCATTGACGGCACAACCCATGACCGCAACTTTACGGAGTTTGATCTGTTTACCGGAACTTTTGATTTCTGCAATCAGGTCTTCAACGCGGTTGACCATGGAGATCAGATCCCAATTGGTTCTGCCGCAGGTGGGACAGGACACGATTTCCGGAGCCGCTTCCCGTATCCCGGCAGCTTCCAGAATCGCTTTGGCTGCCCGGATCTCTTCCACCGGCGGGGCACTGAGACTGACTCGCAGGGTATCCCCGATTCCATCCAACAGCAGAGAACCAATCCCGACTGCTGATTTGATCGCTCCGCGGAATGCGGTCCCGGCTTCTGTCACTCCAATGTGCAGCGGATAATCCGAACGTTGTGCAAAAATTCTGTATGCTTTGACTGTGACCGGAACGGAACTTGCTTTCAGAGAAACTTTCAGTTGCTGAAAAGAATACTGTTCCAGAATCCGGATCTGTTCCTGCACTGCTTCCACAAGGGCTTCCGCCATGGCGTCCGCGCGATTCATTCCTTTTTCCATTTTCTTTTCGAGCAATCCATGCGGCAGACTGCCTGAGTTTGCGCCGACCCGGATCGGGACATTGGCTTCACCGGCTTTTTCTGCCACCATCCGGACATTATCAGCAGAACCGATATTTCCAGGATTCAGACGAATCCCGTGGATCCCTGCTTCTATGGAACGGATCGCAAGACGGTAATCGAAATGGATATCCGCAATGACCGGGATCGGACTGTTCGCAAGGATTTCCGGCAGTGCGGCTGCTGCAATTTCATCCGGAACTGTAACACGGATGATTTCGCAGCCTGCCTGAGCCAGTTCTCTGATCTGAGAGATGGTTGCAGCAGCATTCCGGGTATCGGTATTGGTCATGGACTGGATCGAAACCGGACTGAGCCCTCCGATCGGCACTGATCCGATATTAATGCGACGGCTGATCCGCGGTTTGTTTTGCATGATCCGCTTTCTCCGTTTTTTGTATGGCTTTTTCTGTTTTGATGGATTTCAATACCGGAGTGACCAGTTTTTTTACATCATAGAATGAAACGAATACCATGAATCCGATCAGCAGGGTGATGAAAACGATCGTGATCGGTTCCAGAATTTTCCGGGAGACCGGGCGACGGCAGATCATTTCCAGAATGGAGAGCAGAATATGTCCACCATCCAGAACCGGGATCGGCAGCAGGTTGATCAAGCCAAGGTTGAATGTGATGATCACTACAACATTCAACCCCAGGATCAGAGAGCCGCGATAGACTGAAAGATAAAGATATTTTCCGATTCCGATCGGTCCGCTCATGTGCTTGGGTTTGATCGTTGTATGCTGTTTTGTCAGATTCAAACTGTTCCCGATGCTGTATCCGATCCCGCGCAGAGAATTCCAAGTCAGCACCATGACTTTTTCGAGCTGTTCAAAAGGATTCGGATGAGTCACCGAGGCATATTCCACGCCGAGGGAGGAATATGGCAGATATTGCGGAGAGACTTCCATGTCAATTATTTTGCCGTTCCGTTCCACTTTGACCTGAGTCAGTTTGCCATTCCGGGCTTTGACGATATTCTGCACATCAGGCACACCTTCCACTTTGATTCCGGCGACTTCAAGGATCTTATCTCCTTTTTTCAATCCGGCTTTTGCCATGGGCAGACCTTCGATCACAGAAGTGACCGGATTATTGGAGAAGCCCAACAACCATTTGCCCTCTTCACCTTGTATTTTCTGCGGCAGCGGTTTAAGTCCTTTGATCTGAATCTTTTCATTGTTCCGGAGAATGGTCAGGTCAACCGGATCGAGCCCGTTGAACATCAGATATTTTTCCAGATCTTCCTGACTTGCAACAGGTTTTTCATTGAATGCAATCAGCCTGTCACCTTTTTTGATCCCTGCCAGTTCAGCCTGAGAGCCGGAACGCGGATAGAGATAGACCGGGATTTTCGGGAAGAAAAAGGGATAGGCGATCTCATCTTCCTGAGTGACTCTTTTATTGACTGCCGGTTTATAAGTGACCGGGAAGTTTTTTCCGTCCCGGCGGACAGACAGTGTGACATCACCGATGGTGAAGAGAATTTTATTGATGAAACCATGCCAGGTGGTATTGAGTTTTTCTCCGTTGAGTTCATAGATCACATCCCCCTGACGCAGTCCGGCTTTCCATTCGGGCGAATCCTTCAGAACCGATTCTACAACGATCTCTTTCAAAACCGGAGTATCCTGCGGGATCCCGTGGATCCAGATCACGACCCCGAGCAGCAAACCGAAAAGCATATTGAAAAGAGGACCGGCAAAAGCCACAATGATCCTGTCAAGCGGTTTGGCTTTCGGAAGGATATTGCCGTTTTCATCTTTTACATCTCCGGATCCATCGATCTGCGGCAGATCGACATATCCGCCGACCGGGATGCAGCCGATACGGTATTCCACGCCGTTGATTTTCTTCCACCAGATTTTCCGGAATCCGATTGAGAATGCGACAATATGAAGTTTCCGCCATTTGGCTGCCAGGAAATGCCCCAGTTCGTGAATGAAAATACATAATCCGAAAAAGATTAACATAAACGCAACTGAACCGATTTTCAGTAATAGATCCTGCATAATATTCTTCCTCTGTTTTATGGAATGTCCGCGGCAATTTTTCTTGCAATGCTGTCTGCATCCAGAATCTCTGCCAGATTTGCATCCCGTTTGTTTTCAACTTGATCCATTGTCTTTTCAATGACACGGAAAATATCTGTAAATCCGATTTCACCTTTTTTGAACCGGCTGTATGCGATTTCATTGGCGGCGTTCATCACACAGGGGAGAACACCTCCTTCGCGAATTGCATGACGTGCAAATCCGAGAGAGGGAAAACGCTTTGTATCCGGGTTTTCAAAATCCAGATGTCCGATTGTTGCCAGATCCAGTTTCTGCAATCCTCCCGGATGACGTTCCGGATAAGTGAATGCATATTGGATCGGGAAACGCATATCCGGTACACTCAGTTGTGCAAGAGTCACACCATCCGGAAATTCCACCATCGAATGAATAATGGATTGCGGATGAACCAGCACCCGGATTTTTTCTTCCGGACAATCAAACAGAAAATGTGCTTCGACCATTTCCAGAGCTTTGTTCATCAATGTAGCCGAGTCTATGGTGATCTTCTGTCCCATGGACCAGACCGGATGAGCCAATGCTTTTTCAAAAGTTGCCTGCTGCATCTCCTCCCATGTCGCTTTCCGGAACGGTCCGCCACTGGAAGTCAGGATCAGATTTTCCGCTTTCCGTGAATCCAGTGAAGTAAGACACTGAAAAATAGCACTGTGTTCGCTGTCAACAGGAATAAATGGGATTTTTGTTTGTCTGACCAGATCCATGACCGGTTGTCCTGCCATGACCAGAACCTCTTTACTGGCAAGTGCGATCTCTTTTCCGCACCGGATCGCTTCTATGACAGGTTTCAGACCTCCTGTTCCAACGATGGCACAGAGAACCATATCCACATCTTCCGCACAGACGAGATCCGTGAGACTCTCTTCACCGAAAGAGGCTTTACAACCTGCCGGGAGATCGCGGAGTAATTGATCTTTCCGACTGCTGTCCCGCAGGGAAACATGTTTACAATGAAACTTGGCGGCTTGAGCTGCAAGCAGTTCTGCATTGGATCCAGCTGCCAGCGCTGTAACCTCAACCCTGTCACGCAAGGCTTCTGCCACTCGGCAGGCATTGACTCCGACCGATCCTGTGGATCCGAGGATGGCGATCCGTTTTTTCTTTATCATAATAAATTATACTCCGACTCCGTTTTTGCTTTCGATCATAAATGTTACCGGTCCATCATTGAAAATCTTAACTTTCATATCTGCACCGAATCTGCCGCATTGAACATTGCGGATCCCGTTCCGTTTCATAGCTTCTATGAAATGCTGATAGAATTGTTCCGCCTCTGCCGGATCCGCCGCATCACTGAAACCGGGACGGCGTCCTTTCCGGCAATCTCCGTATAATGTGAATTGAGAAATGATCAATGCCTCCCCGTCAATATCCAGCAGAGAGAGATTCATTTTGTCATCCGCATCACAGAAAATCCGGAGATTTGCACATTTTGAAGCCAGGAATTCCACGTCTTTTTCTGTATCGCCTCTGCCGGCACCGAAGAGGATCACAAGTCCTTTTCCAATTTCTCCGACAACTTCCCCATCGATTGTGACTGAGCCTTCTGTGACCCGTTGGACCAATGCTTTCATGAAAGATACCCCCGATCCCTCTGTTATTTTCCGATCAGATTCAGAAATTCCAAACGGGTGGTCTGTTCTTTCCGGAAAGAACCGAGCATAGTGGAAGTGGTCATGACCGAATTCTGTTTCTGAACTCCGCGCATAAGCATGCACAGATGTTGTGCT
>JAGCNI010000050.1 GCA_017646015.1 Lentisphaeria bacterium | reverse complement strand
GTTGCTGATGCAAAAATCGAAGGCTGAGGTTTTTTAAACGATGTCTTCTCCGATAGATTCTTTGAATGACCGTCAGCGGGAAGCAGCGACTACGATCGAAGGACCGTTACTTGTTCTTGCCGGTGCTGGAACCGGCAAGACAAAAGTGATCACCTGCCGTATTGCATACATGATCGAGCACGGGATTGCCCCAGGCTCGATTCTCGGTGTGACCTTTACCAATAAAGCTGCCCGTGAAATGCGGGAACGACTGGATCAGTTGATCTCGCCGGAAGCAGCCAAGCATGTGACACTCGGTACTTTCCACTCGTTCTGTGCCAAAATACTGCACCGTTATGTTCATCTTGCCGGACATTATAATTCATCATTCAGTATTGCGGATGATGCAGACCAGATCAGTCTGGTGCGGCAGGCTGCGGCGGAATTGGGCTATTCCAAAGATGAAATCGATACAAAAGCGGCGTTGGCATATATCGGGCGCAAAAAAAATGAAATGCAATGGCCGGAAGATGCGTTGGCAGCAGATGCCGACAGTTATTCCGACTATGCTCATTTTGCCCGGATCTATGAACGCTATCAGCAGATGCTTGAACTCCAGAATACACTGGATTTCGATGATATGATGCTGATCACATTGAAATTGCTTGAACAAAATGAAAAAGTCCTGAAATACTGCCGGGACACCTACAAATATCTTCTGGTCGATGAATATCAGGACACCAATGCGGCACAGTTCCGGATCATCCAGCTGATTGCGGGTGAAACAATGAACCTCTGTGTTGTCGGCGATGATGACCAGAGTATTTATTCATGGCGCGGAGCAGTTGTTTCCAACATTCTGGATTTTCCGAAACATTTTCCGGGAGCCAAAGAAATCAAACTGGAACAGAATTACCGTTCGACCAATTCCATTCTGAAAACAGCCAATGCGATCATTGCAGCCAACTCGGCACGCTATGATAAAAATCTCTGGTCTGCCAAAGGAACTGGCGATACCGTTAAAGTATTCCGTCTTCAGGATGGAGAATCCGAAGCCAGATTTGTGGTGGATGCGATTTCCAATATCATCCGGAAAGAACCTGACCGGTGCTGGTCGGACTTTGCGGTTTTGTTCCGATCCAATCACCTCTCCCGTTCCTTTGAACAGGAGTTCCGCCACAGAGGGATCACGCCGAAAATCATCGGGGGACAAGCCTTTTTCCAACGGAAAGAAGTCAAAGACGCGGCGGCATATCTGAAATTGCTCATCAATAAACGGGATGATCAGAATCTTCTGCGTATTCTTTCTGTACCGCCCCGCGGGTTGGGCGATAAGGCGATCCTGACCTTGCGGGATCTTCAAAAACAAATGAAACAACCGCTGCTGGATATTCTCGGCAGTCCTGAATATCATGCACTGTTGAGTAAAGCAGCGGCGAAATCAGCCGGAGAACTGCATGACTGTATTGCCCGTTATACGGAAGCCATGCAGGAACCGGGGGAACTTGCCTCAAGAGTTTCAGAATATCTGACGGATGTGGGCTATCTCAACGGGATCCAGAAAGTTTATAAAAATTTGGAAGAATCGGAAAAACGGCGTGAGAACGTTTTGGAATTCATCAACTATATCGGCATTTATGAAGTCCGTCAACAGAAACCCTGTACATTGGCGGAATTTATGGAATCCTACTCTCTGATGGATGAAAATGACCGGACAGATGATGATGAAGATGTTGACGGTCCGATCCTTTCCACGGTTCACGCCTCGAAAGGATTGGAGTTTCCGGTCGTTTTCATTGTTGGTCTTGAACAGGGACTTTTCCCGCATGAACGGGCATTATCTGAAAACGGGGAAGAGGAAGAACGGCGGTTGTTTTATGTGGCTGTGACCCGTGCAAGAGAAGAGTTGTATATCACCTGTGCTGCTGCACGGTTCAAATACCATGAATTTGTACGCCAACTGCCCTCGGTATTTCTGCGGAGTCTCCCGGAAGATTGCGTGGAAAAACCGGATCTGGAAGATTTCATCCAGCCGGAACCGGTGGTTTCAGACGAAGAATTGCGAAATGCCTTTGCCAATATTCTGAAAGAACTGCGAAGCTGAAAAAGGAGAAAATCATATTATGGAATTCTGTTGTGAAAATATCTGGTTGAACATTGTTATCTTTGCTGTCGGAACCTGGATTCTTGTCAAAGGCAGCGACATTTTCATTGATTCAGCGGCAGCATTGGCACGGCTCTGGCATGTTTCGGAACTGGTCATCGGTCTGACTCTGGTCAGTATCGGAACCTCTCTGCCGGAACTGGCGACCAGTCTGTATGCCTCATTCTGTGGTGAAAGTGATTTTATCGTAGGCAACATTGTCGGCAGTAATATAGCCAATATCGCCCTGATCCTCGGAATCGGTATTGTCGGTGCAGGCAGATTGCAGTTCTCCCGTCCGATCCTGACACGGGATGTACCGTTGATGCTGGGAATTTTCCTGGTGACACTCCTGCTCTTTGAAGTAACATCTGTCCCCGGTAAAAACGGCAGTATGATTCCGGGAATCAACTGGATCGGCGGAGTGATCCTGCTGATTGGCTGTATTCTTTATATTTTACTCTTGCTGAAAAATGGAGCGGTGGAAGACGAACAGGAAGATACTGAACCGGACACCCGGAAACCGTGGGTTCATTTTCTGTTGGTCATTGCGGGATTGGTCATGGTGATCGCCGGCTCAAAAGCCATGGTCGATACTGTGATTTACGGTGCGGAACAGCTCAAGATCGATACCATGATCATCTCTGCAACCGTTGTAGCATTCGGGACATCTGTTCCTGAGTTGGCAGTTACAGTAACAGGAATTCTCAAGAAACGCTATGACATTGCGGTCGGCAATATTGTCGGCAGCTGTATTTTCAATATTCTTCTGATTTTCGGTGCATGTGCACTGGTCAGTCCGCTGGGGATCAACAGTTTCACTGGTTATATCAATGGTTATATCATGCTGGTGACTGGTGCGCTTCTGATCGGCTTCATGGCGATCCGGAAAAAAGAATTGCTCCGTTGGCAGGGGATATGTTTTCTGATATTCTACCTGATTTTTGTCGGCTTCAATTTCCGGGATGTATTCTGCAAGATCTTCGGATAACCATACAGGACGGAGCCAGCGATGAAGATCAGACTCAAACCACAGGAAAAAAACCGGGAGCAGCAGGAGCTGAAAAAAGAACCGCCGCTTGCGGAAGGAATCACCTTATGTGTAATTGTCTTGATGATGATCCTGTTCGGACTTTCTGTTTTGTATTCGACTTCTTACGGGATCGTGGGTTCCAATTCCTATTATTTTCTGCGCCAGATCCAATGGGGAGTCGTAGGATTTCTCGGATTCGGTGCGGCGATTTTCTTCGGATATAAAAAATTATCCAACTGGAGTTGGATCCTGATGATCGGGATCTGCCTTTTATTGGTTGTGGCTCTGCTGTTTCCCCCGATCAACGGGGCAAGACGCTGGATCCAATTACCGGGGATCGGAAGTATTCAGCCCTCGGAATATGCCAAAGTCATCCTTGCTCTTTTTCTGGCAAAATTGTGTTCAGACAAGATCAAAATGGTGGAAGCAAAACCATTCAAATTCTTCTGTATCGCCTTTTTGTTTTCTGCTCCGGTTCTTCTGTTGGTATATGCGGGTAAAGATTTGGGAACAACCGTTCTGCTGGGAGTGATCTTTGGAGCAATGCTCTTTATTGCCGGAGTCCGGCTGATATATCTGATCACTCCCCCGATCGTACTGATTCCGTTGGGGATCTACAAAATGAAACTCTCCGGTTCTTACCGTTGGCAGCGAATCATAACCTTTCTGAATCCGGAATTTTATCAAAAAGATGAAGGCTACCAATTATGGCTTTCCATTCTTGCACTGGGATCCGGAAGCTGGACAGGTGTAGGTTTTACAGAAAGTCGCATGAAACACAAATATCTGCCGGAAGCCCATACTGACTTTATTCTTTCTATCGTGGGAGAAGAACTGGGATATGTGTGGATGTGCCTGGTGATTTTTGCCTATATTGTATTTCTGGCACTTGCGATCGCGATCAGCATGCGTGCCCGGACACGACAGGGAATGTTCCTTGTATTCGGACTTGCCACCTTTATTACAGCGCAGGCGATTGTCAATATCGGAGTGATTTCAGCAGCATTTCCGACAAAAGGGATGCCGGCACCGTTCATCAGTTACGGCGGAAGTTCGCTGGTTTCGTGTATGACAGCCACCGGCTTGATCGTAAGTGTGGCGCTGGATGCGGCATATCCGGAATATAATGAATGGCTCAGGAAAAAAATCCTCGCATTCTTATCTTCGCTGAATATTTTTTCAAAAAAAGAAACACGGAGTTCTGAAAAATGAAACTCAAAAGATTATGTATAAGTTGCGGTGGAACAGGCGGACACTTTTATCCCGGACTTGCTGTAGCCCGTATTTTCAAAGAACAGGGTGGCGAAGTTCTCCTGATCCTCGGCGGAAAACATGCAGATGAACAAATCAAAACAGCGGAAAAATTCGGGATCCCCGCCCGCAAGATTGCCGCCTCTCCGCTTTCTGCAAGACCTGGTGGCGCATTGAAATTTTTCCGGGATGCATTGAAAGGGACTCTCGAATGCCGCCGGATCTATCGTCATTTCTTTCCGGAAGCCCTGTTGGCTATGGGCAGTTTCGCTTCATTTCCGCCCATCCTTGCTGCAAAATGGAAACGGGTTCCGCTCTTTCTTCATGACGGAAATGCAAAACTGGGTAAGACCAATCGCCGTCTCTCCAGACTGGCAAGCGGAATGGCTCTCTCATTTCCGACAAAAGATGAAACAAACTGCAAATGTCCGCCTGTCCTGACAGGTATGCCGCTCCGTCCGGAACTGATCCGGGGAAAGATGACAAAAGATGCGGCGATCGCAGAACTGAATCAACGTTGGCAATGCCAATTTTCCGCAGACATTCCGACGATCCTGATTTTCGGAGGCTCTCTCGGCGCCGCCAGTATCAATGACAACTGCCGGATCCCGTTGTATTATCAGGAAAAAGAGGTACAGCTCATTCATCTTTCCGGAGCTGGAAAAGCGGAAGAATTGAAAGAATATTATAAAGAAGCCTCTTTCAATCATCTGATTCTGGAATCAGCTCAGGATATGCAGATCTTCTATTCCGCAGCAGATTGGATCGTTTGCCGTGCCGGCGGAAGTACCGTCTCGGAAGTTGCCTGTTTCGGAAAATATGCGACCCTGATCCCCTACCCCTTTGCGGCACAAGATCATCAGACAGACAATGCGTTGTATCTGACGCCCTCCGGCGGAGCAGAACTGATTCCGGATAAAGACCTTGCTGCCGGACTTTTTGCAGACCGTCTGCGGGACTTCCTTGCAGATCCGGCTCTCTATCAGAAAAAAGGTGAACAACTCCTTGCGTTGGCATTTCCGGATGCCGCTGAGCGGGTGTTGAATATGATCGACTCCATTGTCTATCCGCAGGAATAAACCGAAAAAAGGAATTGGATCTATGCATTGTTTCCGTTATGATGATCTGGCAGAATGTCATGCCGGTTCAGTAGTACGTTTGGATAAAGAGGAAAACGGTCATCTCTTCAAAACTTTGCGCGCTGCTCCGGGAGATCATACGCTTCTGATGGATGGCAATGGTCTCCTGGCAGAAGCAGAAGTCATTCCGGGCAAAGAGCTTGTGATCTGTTCCATTGAAAAGAAACAACTCCCTGCCGCCCCATTTCTGCACATGTATATTGCGCCGCCGAGACGGCAGAAGATGGATCAGATTCTCCGGCAGGCTACGGAATTGGGTGTTTACAGAATCATTCCGATGATCTCTGAAAGATCTGTTTCTCTGCCGGATCAGGATTCCGTAAATGGACGTTGGAAAGAAATTCTGTTTGATGCCTGTAAACAGTCCGGCAATCCCTATCTGCCGCAAGTCTCCGAGCCGATCCGTTTTGCGGATGCGCTGAAAGATGCTCAGGAAAACTGTGAACGGAGATTCTTCGGATCTGTCGCCGAATGTCCGCCCAATGAAGAGAAAGAAAAAGTTCTTCATGCCGCCTGGTTTGTCGGTCCGGAAGGGGGATTCACACGGGAAGAAGAACAGCAATTACTGGATTCAGGAGTGGAACCCCTGCATTTCGGCAACTGGATCCTCCGCGTGGAAACAGCAGCTGTCTGCGGGCTGGCATTGATCCATTCCAATCTGAAATAAAAATCATTTTTCTTTCGTCTTCTCTTCCGGAAGAGTCTGTATTTCCAGATTTTCCCCTGTAACTTTTTTCCGGTTGCGCCATGCTTTGTGAAGGCTTACGCCCAGAGCAATCAGGAAAAATAACAATGCCCAGAGGTAATTTTCCGCCTTTTCCAGAGAAACATACCAATTCGCAATATGATCTTTGATGGAAACCGCTGTAAAAATACAGAATACAAGAGTGTAGAGAATGAAGAAGATCCATTGTATTGCATTCCGCCGAATCAGTGTACTACCCCATCCCAACAGAAAAGCAATCAGGAATCCCGGATTACCTGTCATGCCGCAACCATGCATCACGCCAACTGAAAATAAAAGAAGAATTACGTGGACAAAATACCGGATCGTCTCCTCTTTTCTGGAAATCCCGCAGTAAATCCAGAACGCAGCACAAGTCGGCACATACCAGTTGAACGGCACTACCAATTTGGGATCCAGCCAGATCCCACACAGCAGATAGCCGCAAGCAACAATGAGCAAAACGGGAAACGAACGTTTCGTATCTGTAAAGAACCAGCCGATCAATAATCCCATCACAACCGCCAAACAGCCGAAATTCTGCCACGGCTGCATCGTTTCTTTGTAAAAACCCCATGCACAATAAGCGCACAGAGCGATCCACAGAAGACCATGTCTGACTCCGCGAAACCGCTGATATATCAGAAAGATCAAGAACGATCCAACAGCGATCCATGTCAGCGGACTCTGCCAATCCGGTTTGGAAAAATTCAGAATAAACAGAAATCCCGGCAGAAGAATCAGAAAATTACGGCTTTTTTCCGTATTGATACGCAACAGTAATTCTGTCAGCAGAATCAAAAATGCAAATGCCGGCGGAACGATCATGCTCAGAGAAAAACCGGTATTGATCGAGGAATATCCCCCTGTCCCTTTCCCTCCGATAAATGAAAACAGCAACAGATACACCCGGCACATGATCCCGATACTGAGCAAAGCCGCAAAACACCATGGATAAAATGGTGTTTTCCAGGGAATCTCATTTTTCTCCCCGACACATCCTTTCAGAACAGCCGGAAGAAATTCAAACAGAAGAACTCCCCCAAGACAGGAAAAAATCTGAATCGAATAAAACACAATCTTCTGCGGCAGACCCGCACGCACAAGAGCTGCCACCAGAGCCGGATACAGAAAAAGATAAATCAATCCAATCAGAAAAGGGATCAGAAAACGGCGGTGCAGAAAATATCCAAGCAAATGCCGGATACATTCCAGAACAAACAATGCAAACAACAGACTGCCGCCAGTCCGGATCAGTGAAATCTGCAGAGAGTCAAGCATTTCGCTGTCTGAACATACGGGCAGGATCATCAGCAGAATCAAAATAAGGCGGTATAATGTTCCGGCATCATCCCAGACTTTTCCGAGTCTGGCAAGACCGACACAGGTCGCGGCAAGAAGCAGTGTATAAAGCGCAATGATTCCGAGCGGAATGATTCTGGGAACAGTAAGAGCCGACGCATCAAACCAGGAGCTTGTGGCATACAAAAGAATTGCCGCACTGAGCAGATAAAAGGGATTTCCGGAATAAATATAAGAAAGAAATGATTTGAATGTATATTTCCGGTTCAAGACATCCAAAAACGGGATCTCATTTTTCATTGCATTCACTCCTTCTGTTCAATTTTTATTATTGCGGCGGCAAAGAAACGTCCTCTCCTTTTGCGCCATAAAAGTTTGCGGGCAGCTGTCCCTGTGTCTTATCGGAAATCACCCGGATCATCCAATCCGCCCGGGTATCTGTCAGCAGATTTCCGGTTCGCTGCAAGAGAAGAATACGGATACGATCCAATTTCCAGCGCAGGATCAGAACACCTTCTTTTTTTCCGGTATAGCGGATATTGAAATTGGGACGTGTATTTTTGATAATATCACGATCGGCTGATGACAATTTCAATCGTCTGTTCCGGAGCAGAAACTTCCGGACATGTGCAACGATCGCATCCTCTTCCGCGCGGGAAATCTTATCTGAATCGCTGTAAACATAAACGCCATCATCAGAAGATTTACAGGAACACATCAGCAGACAACAAGTAACACAAATCAGAATCCATACATATTTCATTTTATACTCCTTTATTTTTTTCTGTAAGGATAACCTGTTTTCAAATATTTTTCAAGTACGGAACGGATCGTTTCCGGGAAAAATTCAATTTTATTCCATTTTTTCAATGCGATTCCCCGCAAAACAGGAAATGCACTCCCGCCGCCCGCCAGAGCATACGAAGAAAATGCACAGCGGTATTCCTCTTTCTTCCCGCTCTGTTCCACGGTAAAAGAAATCAATTTCTTCCCTTTTGCATGATAACGGAGTCCATCCGGAAAAAGAAAAGAATCAGCCCGGCGTGTCAACTGTTCTTTCAATACAGCACGCAATTCCTGTTGAGTCAAAGGAATCACAGCTGGATAAGTTTCATAAGGAAGAAGAGAATATAACTCCTGCCGGGTCAGAACTCCAGGCGGCTGATCCCAACGACCGGAAGAACGGAAAAAGACAATATCAGAACGGGTATGCTGACGGATCGCCGCTGCACACATTGTATCAAAAGAACCTTTTTTCCGTTTTTTCCCGACCGATAAAGGTTGTTTACAGTAAGCGATCGGCTGATTGCCATACACGGCAGCATCTTTCAGAATGGAAGTTGAGAGTTCTCTGATCTGCGGATCTTCTATTTGATGCGGCTCCAGCGGAACAACTCTTGATTTCAAAGAAATGATTTTTTTCATCTGAGTATCATACACGATTTCCGCCACCGCCGCACCGCCATAGGCTGGTGCCTGCATCCGCCAGGAATGAGAACCGGCACTTTTCCCCGCTTCCGCCTGATGAGAATGAGATGTCAGTACAAGATCGATCTGCGGATATTTCCGGAGAAGATGATAAAGATTGAAATCCTGATCCAGCCACGTATAATTTCCTGCGTGCATTGCAAGAATGATCACTGCCGGTTTTTCCGCCATGACAGACGGTATGATTTTCTCCAGTCGTTGTTTTACAGAAAACATGCGAAAACCTCTGAAAGGATCCCCGATATACATCCGTTCCAATGCCGGATAAGCAATGCCGATCACCACGATCTTCAAACCTTTGCGGTGAAATGCTTTCCACGGAACGATACGCACATCATCCATGGCAAGATTCAATGCACATACTGTACCCTCAAATACTTGCAGATTCCGGGCAAGAGCTGCTGTTCCGAATTCAAAATCATGATTCCCCGGAACCAACAAATCATATTTCATCCGGTTCAGGTATGAGACCATTCCAGTGCCCCGATCCAATGTGGAAGCAAAAGAGCCCTGAGCAAAATCACCGCAATCAATCAGAAGTGCCCCGGAACCATCCCCATATTCTGCCCGGATCACCGAGGCTGTTTTGGCAAGAGCTCCTTTTCTGAAACAACCATGCAGATCCGCAGTCTGGATCACTTTCAGAGAAATTTCCGAAGCAGAAAGAACCACTCCGGCAACGGAGAGATATAAAAATAAGATCCTTGAAATCAAACGATTCATCAGCATTTTCTCCTTTTGAAAAACAAACAATCCTATATCGCATAATACTCCATTTCCCGGAAAAATCCAGTCCGGAAATCATGATTTTTTTCATTTCAAGAGCAGAAGTCAGAAAAAAATATGGAATAATATTCAGAAAAAAAACGGTTCCAGACTTGAAAAAATGCAGTTTTCGGGGTATCTTTCCTCAGATAAAAATTTTGATATTAAAACATAAAATATGGAATGCTCTTATGGGTGGTTTTTTTGGAGTTGTATCATCTACCGATTGTGTAGCTGAACTTTTTTACGGAACAGATTATCATTCGCATCTCGGAACACGCCGCGGCGGTCTTGCCATGACCAATTGTGATGGCAATATCACCAGACGGATCCATGACATCAGCAATGCACAGTTCAGATCAAAATTTGATGGTGTACTGCATGAATTCAAAGGTTGCTGTGGAATCGGCGTGATCAGCGATTTTGAAGATCAACCCCTGCTTGTCTCCTCTCGTCTGGGAACCTATGCGATCGTAACAGTCAGCAAAATCATGAATCTGCACGATCTGGCAGAAGAGTCTTTCCGTAACGGCTCATCTCATTTCTCGGAAATGAGCAACGGTGAACTCAACCCAACAGAAATGATCGCCTCCCTGATCAATCAGAAACAGACTCTTCAAGAGGGAATCGCCTTTGCAATGGATTCCATCAAAGGCTCCTGTTCTCTCTTGATCATGATGAACGGAAAAATCATCGCCGCACGTGATAAATACGGCAGGACTCCGGTTTCCATCGGAAAACGGAATACCGATGGTGCAATGGCGGTCACAATCGAAACTTCCGCATTCCCGAATCTGGATTTTCAACATCTCAGAGACCTCGGTCCCGGTGAGATCGTACAAATTTCAAACAACCAGATGGAACAACTTCAAAAACCGGGTGATATGACGCAGATCTGCTCTTTCTTCTGGGTTTATTTCGGTTATCCCTCCTCCAATTTTGAAGGAATCAATACAGAGTGTTCGCGTTATAAAAACGGCGAACTTCTTGCTGAAGCGGATGAAAATTTCGATGAAATCGACACCGTCAGCGGTATTCCGGACTCCGGAGTGGCTCATGCGATCGGATATTCCAATGCATCCAAAAAACCGTATCAGCGCGCACTCGTGAAATATACTCCCACATGGCCGCGCAGTTTCATGCCGCAGAGTCAGGCGGCAAGATCTCTCGTTGCAAGAATGAAACTCATTCCTGTAGAAGAACAGATCCGCGATAAAAATCTTCTCTTCTGTGATGACTCTATCGTGCGTGGAACTCAATTCAAAGATATCACACGCAGACTCTATGAACGGGGCGCAAAATCCATTCATCTCCGGTCGGCTTCCCCCCCGATTATGTTCCCGTGTCCCTTCCTCAATTTCTCCCGTTCCCGTTCCGTACTGGATCTCGCAGCACGCAGAGCAGTGGAGGCTCTCGAAGGCAAAAAAATCGATCAGGATTGCAATCTCGAAGAATATACAACTCCCGGATCAGAAAAATATAAAGCAATGGTCGAAGTTGTCCGCAAGGAACTCGGATTGACCACTCTCAAATATCAGTCTCTTGAAAATCTCATCAAAGCAATCGGACTCCCCCGCGAAAAAATCTGTACCTATTGCTACGATGGCTGCGATCCGACCGGACAGTGCGGTTGCTGCGGTTGCAAAAAAGAAGAAAAAGCCTGAGCGATCCAACATAAAAACAATATTTCTGTTTTCGGATCAAATCGATAAAACAAAAAAATCCGTCATGCCGGAATTTTTGAAAGGCATGACGGATTTTTTATGCAGGCTGAATGTCTCAGCTCAAACTCAAAGCATTGCGATCTGAGCTGCCATTTTGTCTGCAAGTTCCTGATCGGGCAGAACCAGATCCGGAATACGGCAGAACGGAATCATTTCAACAGTGAACGGACCGGTATAACCGATCTTGTCAAGTTCAGCAAAAAGAGCTTTGAAATCAACTTCACCTTTGAAAAGATCATCACCGAAATTGTGCAAACCACCGCCGCAATCGGTTTCTTCAAAGTTTTTCAGATGAACAGCTTTGATATATTTTTCAAGGATTTCGGGGAAATCCTGCGGACGACAGTTCAAACAGGCATTGCCGGCATCAAAATAGATTCCGACATAATCAGATTTGAACTGATCCAGGAAAAGTTTCCATTCCATCGGAGAAATCAGGAAACGGTTCCAGACGTTTTCCAATGCAATATTGACTTTCAGTTTTTCAGCAACAGGGATCAATTCCCGGATGGATGCAGTTGCGTTTTCCCAGACTTTTTTGTAGCTGATGACCGGACGGGAGGGATCCCATGCCACACGGGTCGCACCCGGAACAACCAGTACAGATTCTGCACCGATCCATGCTGCGATCTGAAGATATTTCTTCACAAAATCAATTGCAGCAGTACGTTCTGCGGCATCTTCCGCACCGATTGCACAATTCCAGCCTGCACCGGTCGCAAGAGTACGCAGTCCAATCCCTTTTTCTTTGGCATAAGCGGCAATCTTTTTGCATTCTTCTTCAGAAATATCAATACTCAGTGCATCACCGACAGTCAACTCGATCCCATCCAGTTTTTTGGCTGCTGCCCAGTCAATAAATTCATACGGAGTCTTCTGTCCGTCAAATCCGCCGAATACCCAGTAATTCAATGCTTTATACATCGTACAGTCCCCTTCTGCTCAGTATTGGATCTCAATACGTTTTCCGGCATCGCAGGATTCCTGTTCAGCCATGACAACTTTAAAGGCATCATAGACACTTTCAAAGCTCTGGTATTTATCCGGTGCGACCCCATTGAGGACACAATCCACAAAGTAGGCAAGTTCTTTGTGCCAGCCGGTTGTGGCTTCCACAGACGGAGATTCAACTCTGCCGTCTTTCCAATAAACTTTGAAACCTTCTGCCATCAGACGAATCGTTGCTTTTTCGCAAATGATCTGGAATGTCATTTCAAACGGTGTGGTCTTCGGTGCACCCCAGGAACCTTCCGCTTCAACCAGTGTTCCGTCATCATAGTGATAGAAAGTGATCACGTGATCGATCGCACCCTTACTGACAATGTTCACGCCGTTGGAGGTGACAGCCTTGGGACGTCCGAAGAAGTAGCAGACAGCATCGGTATCATGCAGGTGCATATCAAGCAGAGCTCCGCCGGAACGTTTGCCATCCATGAACCAGTTGTCCCAGTTATTGCCGTCGATATCCGGAGAGAGACGGCGGAATGTGGCGGAAATCATTTTGCCGTATGCGCCGGCTTTGAACTGTTCATAAGCATAACGGTATTCAGGCCATGCACGGACACACATACCGAAGTTGAGGAATGTTTTGGCATTCTTGGCTGCTTCAGCAATGCGTGCACCCTGTTCAAGATTACGGGCAAAGGGTTTTTCGGCAAAAACATGTTTTCCGGCTTCCAATGCTGCAATGATATAATCGGCATGGAACGGTGTGGGACAGCAGATATCAACGATGTCCACATTCGGATCTTTGATCATATCAAATGCGTTTTCATATACCGTGATACCGGTCATATTCAACGGCTGGGAGTTGTCTGCATTTCCAATGTTCCCGATCACTTTGGAGATATCACCTTTGCGTTTGACAGGATCAATATCTGCCAATGCCACGATCTCTGCATTTTCCATGGCTTCATAAATACGGAAATGAGTACTGCCCATGAAACCCAATCCGATCAATCCGATTCTTGCTTTTTTCATTGTTGCCTCCGTTTGTAATCGTTTTTCATAAATAAAAAGCGGATTTTTCTCCAATATTATACTTGCAAAATCTCTTTCAGTAAATAGATTATCTTGCAAAAAGATGGATTTTTCTGCAAATATTGCATTTTTCTATAAAAAAAAGGAGGAGCGATGAGCGATAATTTATCTCTGGATATTATATTTCACAATGAAGTGCAGAAACTGCTGGATAACTTTGCTTCAGTCATGCGCAGTCATGTGGTTTTTTTCGGTCCGCACGGGGAAGTTTTGCGGCAGGGACGGGGCGAAGGAAACTGCCGGTTCTGTCAGATGATTCAATCCCGTTTCACGCTCAAACCATGTGTCTCTCTGGATCAGCAGAAACAACTCAAAGCATTTCAGACAGGCTCCTGTCAATCCTACATCTGCCACGCTGGTCTCTGGGAAGCGATCATGCCGGTTATGGCTGGCGGCGATCTGTTCGGATATGTGGTGATCGGACAAATCCGCAGTACAAAAAAAATTCCCGAAAATCTGAAAAATATTTTTCCCGTAAAAAAACAACAGTACGAACTGGAAAAGGCTTTCCGTGCCCTCCCCTATCTCTCACCCGATGAAATGGATAACCTCACCGGGTTGATGAGACTGCTTGTCGATTACATTGTCCGCAGTGAATTCGTGACCCGCAGCGGAGATCATCTCTATCGGGCAATCTCTGGATACATCGAAAAAAATCTTGCCGGCACGATCAAAATCACGGATGCAGCACGCCATGTCGGCAGAAGTG
>JAGCNI010000049.1 GCA_017646015.1 Lentisphaeria bacterium | reverse complement strand
GCCAGTAAAGGAGCGATCCATGCTATGACCGGAGCGCTGGCATTGGAAGCTGGACCGCGGGGGATCCGGGTGAACACGATCGCTCCTGGATATATCGCAGTAGAACGGATGACAGCACAGGCGGATTTCCGGGAAAAAGAAGTTGCGTCCGGTATCCCTGTATGCCGGATCGGTTTACCGGAGGATATCGGAGAACTGGCTCTTTTCCTTGCCTCCGGAAAAGCGGGATTCATCCATGGAGAAACGATTATAATCGACGGTGGAGTCAACCGGAAACTTGCCCGGTTCAACAGATAAAAACCGGAATCAAAAAAACAGACTTCATAAAGGGAACTTTTTTATTGAGTTCATCTTTATGAAGCCGATTTGAAATTACAGACTTTCAGTCTGCAATTTTTTGATCAAATCATGCGAGAGGCTCTTTCAAAAAGAGTTCCACAACAGGGACCGCATCATCCGGTTTCTGAACAGGAAGTTTCAAGGAAATATTCCCCGCAGCGGTAGGAGCCTTGGAGGTGGCGGCTTCCGATGCTTCATCCAGTTCTATTTCACTCATATCATGCAGCAGTTGGGCATATTTTACCTTTCCGCCGAGATTCTGCAATTCCAGAAAACGGAACGGCCAGGAATAAATATGCAGATAGAGACGGTTGGTTTTGGGATTCCATGTATAACGGCAACCGTCAGGAGCGGTCAGCCCCGGTGCAGCACCGCAGCCGTAAATGGAAACACTGTTGTACTTCATCCATTTTGCAAAATAGGAAAGTCCTTTTTCGGCACGGACATCCAGGAATCCACGAGCCGTCGGGCCGACATTCATCAGAAGATTCCCATCGCGGGAGACATGATCGACCAACAGTTTGATACACTGTTCTTCACTTTTCCATGTGGATTCATCGCGGTGA
Source organism: Lentisphaeria bacterium (assembly GCA_017646015.1). Classification (GTDB taxonomy): domain Bacteria; phylum Verrucomicrobiota; class Lentisphaeria; order Victivallales; family UBA1829; genus SIG94. Next base: position 8,078 of record JAGCNI010000049.1, on the reverse strand, counting down.
TATCCCCATGAACCGGAAAAGGTCTGACAGCCTTCCCATGCAACAGCGTTTCCATCTTTATCCTGCATCGCTTTTCCGGGGGTGTACTGTTCCGGAGTCACGATATCACCGGAACCGGGCAGATCAAGACGGTTGTCGATAATGATATGGGGCTGGAGAGCGCGGATCGTTTTCAACAATTCTTCCGATTCCCAATGCTGATGAGCTTTACCGAGAGTGATATCTTCCGGATGTTCTTTGTCCGGATAAGAGAAGTCGAACCAGATGATGTCGATCTTTCCATAATTTGTAAGAAGTTCTGTCACCTGATCGCGCATATACTTGGCATAACGGCGCATATCCCTTCCCTCATTGTGTTTCCGGAAATCTTCTTCGGAAAGATTGCGGTAGGGTCCGTTTCTTCGGTCGATAACAAAATCGGGATGATGCCAGTCGATCAAAGAATAATAAAGACCGACACGGATCCCTTCGGCACGGAAAGCATCAATGATCTCTCTGAGCAAGTCTCGTCCGGCGGGCGTATTGGTAACTTTGTAATCCGTGTATTTACTGTCAAAAAGACAGAATCCCTCATGATGTTTTGTTGTAACAACAAAATATTTCATGCCGGCATTTTTGGCAGCTTTTGCCCATTTTTCAGGTTCAAAAAGATCTGGATTGAAGAGATCGAAATAGATCTGGTATTTTTCATCCGTGATCTCTTCATGGTGACGGATCCATTCATGCCGTGCGGGGAGAGAATACAAACCCCAATGGATGAACATCCCGAAACGTGCTTCCTTGAACCAGGCGATATCGCCATGCGGATATTTTGCCATCATAAAACCTTTCTTACTGATTATAAATTTTCGATAAGCTCAAAACAGAGCATTCTCCCGGATTTCTTATTTTACTTTCAAGACAACAGAACCGCAAGGTTGGAGAGTGATCTTGCTGCCGCGTTTGTATTTCCACGCTTCATCAAAGAAATCGGTGATCTCACCTTTTCCGGGAAGATCCAGCACAAGAGATCTGTGATTTTTAGAGGAAAGGTTCACCGCCAGCAGACAGCCTTCTTTTCCATTATGATAATACTGATAAAGAATATCGGCATCTGTTTTCAAGGGATGTTTGATCTCTTTTGCTTCAAAGAGATACGGAGCCAGTTTTATGACGTGATTGCTGATCAGGCGAACTGTTGCCTGCGAATACGGATGAGTCGAGAGAGACTGCAAGCCACCGCTGTAATAGGTGAAGAACATCACATTTCTTGTGCCATTGATAAAACTGGTAATAAAACTGCCATACATGTTGTCATGCGTCGGGAATTCCGTAGAACCGAACTGAAAATTCTGCAGGTAAGCAGCCAGAGGAGCATTCGGTTTCCACTTCATCATTTCCCGGTTATACACCTGCCAATAGGTCAGGTCTGAATGGGGGAAAGGATAAAAATCAAAAGACGCAATGTCTGTATATTTCAGATAATTTTTGAATGTATGCCGGACACAGAGGTTGATACACACTGGATGATCCTTGTCCACCTCTTTCACTGCTGCATAAAGTTTGGCGATAGCTTCAGGCGGACATTTACGGGGTTCCGGTTCATCATAGGTGTATGCGAACAGAGCCGGATGCTTGCGGATATTGGCATAGACTTTGGCAGCCAGTTCAGGATCGGGAACTCCTTTTTTGGCGATCCCGGAACCCATGTGCAGAGAAGCACAGCCGTACATATTGTTCTTCCAAAGGAAATCGAGCTGTTTCTGATAACTTTCCGTGTAGAACTTGACCGCCTGTTTCAGATATTCTTCACGCGGGAGTTTATGGTAATTCGGAGCTTTACCATAGGAAATCACAGGCAGCGTATTGATCCCGAAATGTTTTTTGGCAAGAGCGATCAGTTCTGCCGCCTTCGGAAATTCGGTCATATCAGGCGATATAAAAACATACGGAAATCCGCTGAGTTTGATCCAGAGGAATGATTTTCCATTGAGCTGCAATTCTTTCTTTCCAGTCTGAGCTGCAACCGTTTTGATCGGGACCAGTTTTTCCTGTTTGACAGAGGGATGACGGTACACAAAAGTTTCCGCAGAGCAAAGGATTTTTCCATCCTTTTCTGCCGAAGCAGTCAAACGATATTTTCCTTCCGGCAGTTCAAGAACAGGAAGCATAAAAGAAACTTTTTCTGCTGCATTGCGGGTTTCTTTCAGATAGATTTTTCCGGCACGTTCCAACTGAATGGAAATCGCAGCAGTATGCGGAACAAGAGAATTACATTCAACAACCAGCGGATTTTCTTTCACAGAGATTTCACGCCATGCGACCCGATGGGCTTTTTTTCCCTCTATCTTGATTTGATATGCTTCCTGCGTTTTCATATCGGTGAATGTATCAAAAAGAGAATTGGGAAGAATCGTCAGAACAGGCTGTGTTTCATGGATCTCCTGCAGTTCAAACTTATCCCACCAAGCCTTGCCGACGCCATTGTTTTTCACATGGAAAGCAATACCGATCCCATAGGTATTTTTGAATGTACGGAACTCTTTTTCGCAGAGTGTCCATTTATCCATATTGCAGGAAAGCTGTGTCCAGCCGCTGTCAAGATAACTGGAAGGAGCAAGCTGATCTGCTTTCCGGCTCTGAATGAAACGGAAAAGAACATGTCCCACTGGAATTGTATTTCTTGAATAGAAACGGAGGACATAACGGGTATTGGGTTTGACAGGGAAAACGATTTTACTTTTTGCTTCATATTCATCGTTGCTGTCCCCGCTCTGTTCCATACAATATTTCCCGTCTGCCGGCTTTTCTGTGGAAACTTTATAGTTCCCGTCGATTCCGTCAAAAGTTGAACCGTCAGAAGTTTTTTCCAGGAATTCCTCCGGTTTGATTTTAAGTTTTTTCTGAGCGATCTCGGCATTCTCTGCACGCTGATTATCCTTAATAAATGCCATGGAACGGATTTCCAGAGAACCTTTATTTTCAAACGGATCAAGACGGAGTCGCTGAATTCCGGGGGCATCTCTCCAATATTTGAACGGAGAGATGTTTGCCGAGGTCAGAGCGATCTCTTTTTTATGCCATTTTCCATCGCAGATATAATTGCCGAGATTGATATAAACGCCGCTCAGTTTCTTTTCATTGCTCCGGAGAAAATAAAGTTTCCCGCGATTGCCGGAGGGAATATTTCCGGGAACACGATATTCCATCACAAATAAATTGTAATCACCGGGTTTCATGGTAAGTTTATCGATCATAAAACACGGATCGTTATTTTTGGATTTGATCACAAGAATACCGTTTTTACGTTCCAAGGTCATTCTTGTGGCTTTTCCCCATGCACCGAAATTATTGGATGCATCCCATTTCATTTGTTCTGCTCCGCTCATGACAGCGGTAATGAACAGAGTAACACTCAAAATAAACTGTTTCATTGAATGATCCTTTCAAATAATCTTACGGTTTTGGGCGGTTGTGCAGTTCGCAGGTATCCATAATATGCGGATTCATATAATTGTAAAGCCCTGCCTTGGAGAATTTTCCGGTATTATCAAAAAGTTCGCCTCTACCCAGAGTCATAACATGACCGCCAAGATGAAGTGTATTCACCATCTTGCTGTGAATTGCACCGAGCACCCCTTTGGAGGTCTGATTGAAAGGATAGAAAAACTTGTCATAAGAATGGAAAGCATACACTTCCGCTGTTTTGGAAATTGCCTGATTGTTCTTGTAGTTTGCCACATCCATCATAAAAATACAATTGGTCGCATTGGGGAACTTCATCAGAATACTGAGTTTACTCAGACGATTCATGGTTGTTTTGCCAGGATTCTCAACAAAATTTTTACCGAACGTACCGATATTCAATCCGTAAGACATCTCATAACAGGTATTGACCCCGTTATCCCATTTATTGACAGGATTGGAAGGACATGTCATGTGTTTCATCTGCTTGTTTCCGGAAATATCTTTAAGGTGACCGAACCACCATTTTCCGGAAGTATAACTGCCCAAAGTATATTCATTGTATGAATCCATATACAGTGCATGCAGGAAACCGATCTGTTTCAGATTACTCTTGCAGCTGATTGCCACGGCTTTCAATTTAGCGTTATTCAACGCCGGCAGCAGCATACCTGCGAGGATTGCAATAATAGCAATAACCACGAGGAGCTCGATGAGAGTAAAATTCCGTCGCATAATATCCATCATATTGTTCTGCGGCTTGTTTGTTTTCATTGTTTTTCTCCTGTTACATGTTTTTTTACTTAATTTTTTCATTCAAGTGCAACATACAGGATATCATGCGAAGTAACGCTCATTTTGCATAATATCTTTACGTTACATTTATCTTTGATTATCTAATTTTTCGAGACAAGTAATTTACACCCCAAAAATTCTTTTTTCAATCCTGAAAAAAATAAAAATATTTGATTTTTCGACACAAATAAAAAAATCAGGTTCAATGCTTTAGAAATATTGAACAGAAGACGGAAGAATGAAAAAAATAATGATCTGGCATCCATCGAATTTTCAGAATTGATCATATTCACACCTCTGTTGAAACACACTTTTTTCTCCTCAATACGGATTCATCCGGACACTCTTTTTTTTCTTTCTCCCGATACAGAAAAAGAGTGTCGGAAAGATACGATTCATACATTCCACACGATTTCCGTCAGGAGAAAACAGAAATAGCGGAGGCATTTTTTTCACCTTTTATAGTTTCAGTCAAAAAATAATACTCTCAGTCAATTGATTTTTTTCAAAACCACGTGTACAATATAGGCATAGGTGGTATCATCAAAAAAATACCGGGGATCAAAACTGTTTGTTTGAAACAGTCGAAATACTCCGGTATTGTCAGAAATGAAGGAGTTTATTGGGTATGGCAGAAAAAGCAAAGAAAAAGGCAGGAACAAAGACTGTTCAGAAACAGGTAACTGTGGCATTTATCGGATGCGGGATCCAGGCGAAAAGCGTGTTGATCCCCAACTTCATCAAACAGAAAAATGTTGTTGTCAAAGCAGTATGTGACTGTGACAAAGTCCGTCGCGAATACGCTGCACAATTTGTAAACGATTATTATACGGAAAATAAAAAGGCAAAACTCGCAAAATGTCAGACGGTTGCCGATTTCCGCGATATTCTTGCCGATCCGGAAATCGATTCTGTTTGTATTGCAACACCCGACCACTGGCATGCTTATATTGCCTGTGCAGCGATGAAAGCAGGAAAAGATGTCTATTGCGAAAAACCGCTGACTTATTCTATCGAAGAAGCACAGCTGGTCATGAAAGCAGAAAAGAAATACAAACGCATTTTCCAGACCGGTTCCATGCAGCGTTCATGGCGCGAATTCCGTACTGCCTGCATGATCGTACGGAATGGATTGATCGGAAATATCAAATATGTCGATTGCAACTATGGCAATGCTTCCGCTCAGAATAATAAAGATATTTCCAATTTCACTCTCAACCTCGGCGGACCGTCCCACCCGCACCGTTTCTTCTGTCAGTGGGATGCAATCACCAAGAAACCCCAGAAATCCACCAAAGAAAATGCGGAAAATGCGGATGTTGATTGGGATATGTGGCTCGGTCCGGCTCCCTGGTCTCCCTACTCCGACCAGTGTGCGCCCCGTGGAATTTCAAAATTCTATCCGATGTTCTGGCGTTTCGATGATAACTACGGAACAGGATACAATGGCGACTGGGGTGCACATCATCTGGACATCGCACAATGGGGACTTGATCTGGATAAATCCGGTCCGGTGCAGATCGTCTGCTCCAAAGAACCTCATTCAGCAAACCCGCTCCATGGCGGACGCCGTCAGTTCGGAATGAAATTCATTCTCGAAAACGGATGCACGATCTTCCATAATCCTTTCGGTCTCTGGGGAACAGTCTTCTACGGAACAAAAGGAATCGTCGCTGTCAACCGCGGCTGCATCGCTGTATGGCTCGGTCGAGGTGTGAAACCCACAGCAGCAATCCGCAAATCGCTGGAAGACAACTCTTTCGACAAGATGAAATCCATCGCATACTGCCCCGGTGTCAATTATGGATTTGACCCGACTCAGAAGAAAGATGATTCTCTGACAGTAGCCCTGAATACACTTGACAAACATTTTGCTCTGGCAGATGCTCCGGTTCAACTTTACAAGAGTGCTCTTCAGGAACAGAATTTCATTGAATGCTGCATTTCCCGCGAAGAACCGATCTGTCCGGCGGAAACAGGGGCACGCTCCTCTATTCTCTGCGGTCTTTGCAACCTGAGTTACGTGTATGACACCGGTTTTGACTGGGATCCTGTCAAAAACACCTTTGCCAACGGCACTGGCGATCCGGCTTGGCTCAAACGTGCAGTGTACCGTAATGGCTGGGAAATCAAACTGTAATTGAAATATATTTTTCCGCTTTACTGAATGTGCTGATTTGTATGATATACGATCAGCACATTTTTTTTACATATTCAAATTGCGCCGCAGCTGAACAGGAGTCAGTCCGCAACGCTGACGGATGAATGAATGCAGATGTGTAACATGATTCATCCCCACGGCATCCGCGATCTCTTTGGAGGTCATATCGGTCTCGACCAGCAGTTGCTGGATCCGGTTGAAACGCAATCTTGCACGGTACTCCGCCGGATTGGTTTGATAATAGCGTTGAAAAAGACGCCGCAAGTGGGTCGATGTATATTTGAATCCTGCCATCATATCAGCAAGATCCAGTTTGAAATCAAGGTCTTCATCGATCATTTTTTTCAATTTTTCCAAGTCAGAGGGAACGACCTGTTCGGATGCAATATGAGAATATTCTGCAAATTCAGCCACAACGCTCTGCATCAGCATTTCTCCCACAAGATGATCGGTATTAATGGCGGAACGAACCAATTTTACTGTCCGCCTGAACAGATCTCGCAGTTGTTCCATACGGGCTACGGGAGGATGCACAACGGGAGGGATCTCAATGAGCTGATCTCTCAATTCCAATTCGATTTTCCGTGTTTTCGGATTCCATGAAAGACCTTCGATCTGGCACAATGTCACATAATTTTCCCGACGGGCATTGAAAGAAAAAGTGATCCGGAAATCAGCGGGAACAAGAAACAGTGATGAATTGGAAGCAGAACTTTCCAGAATCCCGTCGGGAGTATAAAAATCCATAGAATCAAGCCCGGAAACGATCAATCCCAGAAATGCACAGGAGGTGATCTGCGACATTGTCTGACGGTGCGAATATAAACTTGCATTTGTAATATGTATATCCATCCGAAAAATGTATGTTTTTTATAATTTTTGTTTTTTTCATGTTAAATATAATTACAATAATCTCTTTTTTATAATTTGCAAATCAATAATCCGGTTATACAGTGTAATATAATGAAAAAATTCTCACGACAACTTTTACAAGGAGAACAAAAAAATGGAACCGCTTTTCAAAACCGAAAAACGCCTTCGCCTCGGGATCTGGGGTTTGGGACGCGGCAGTTCTTTTATCAAGGCTGCAAACAATTTGAATATACAGATCGTTGCCGGATGCGATACCAATCAGATCATGCGGGATGGGTTCCGCAAAAACTGTCCGGATGCGTTCATCACGGCAGATGAAAATGAATTTCTGGCATACAATGATATGGATGCGGTTCTGGTCGCGACCTATTTCACTTCCCATGCGGATCATGCGATCCGTGCATTGGAAGCGGGATTCCATGTAATGAGCGAAGTCACAGCATTTTTCTCTCCGGCAGATGGAGTCCGTCTGGTGGAAGCAGTGGAAAAAAGCGGAAAAGTTTACAATCTTCTTGAAAATTATCCTTTCACCAAAGAAAACATGTATCTGAAAAAGCTCTGGGATGACGGATTTTTCGGAGAATTTCAATATGGTGAATTTGATTATCTGCACAACTGCCGTTCTCTCTGTTACAGCTATTGTTTTCCTCCGGATTTTCCCGCAGTCGAACCAGGCTATACCGTTCACTCCTGGCGTTCCTGGCTGGATTTCCATTACTACAACACCCATTCGCTTGGACCGCTGATGAAAATCACCGGACTGCGGCCGATCGAGGTCATGGCCTTTCCTGTAGCAATTTCCCTG
>JAGCNI010000048.1 GCA_017646015.1 Lentisphaeria bacterium | reverse complement strand
CGGTTTGATCGCCGGCGGAACCATGCGTGCCGTTCTCGGTCTCGCTGGTGTCGTTGACGTTCTGACCAAATCCCTGGGTTCCAGTAATCCCTCCAACGTGGTCAAAGCTGCGTTCAAAGCGATTGCTCAGATGAATTCCAAGGAACAGATTCGCGAAAAACTTGGTAAAAACTAATCAAAAGTGGGAATTGGAATCATGAAACTTCACGATTTGTCTCCGGCACCCGGCTCCAAAAAACGCAGAATGCGTGTCGGCCGCGGTGATGGATCCAACTGGGGCGGTACCGCCGGTCGCGGCCACAAAGGTCAGCACTCCCGCAGCGGTGCAGCTACCCGTCATCATTTTGAAGGGGGTCAGACTCCTACCTTCCGTCGTCTTCCCAAAGTCGGTTTCAAACGTCCGTACGTTAAAGTCATCTTCAACGTCATCAACGTTGCTGCTCTTGAAAAAGCATTTGAAGCCGGTGCTGAAGTCGATGCTAATGCAATGAGAGTTGCCGGTATCCTCGGCAAGTCCAAAGCTCCGGTCAAGATCCTCGGCGAAGGTGAAATCACCAAAGCTCTGAAGGTCAAAGCTGACTTCTTCTCCGCTGCTGCGAAGGAAAAGATCGAAAAAGCCGGCGGCTCCTGCGAAGTGGTCGCCCAGTAACAAGTTATGGCGCCACGCGCCGGGAAAGAGGCTAAATGTTTAAAGCATTTATAAATTCATTCAAGGTCAAGGAATTGCGCAGCCGTATTCTCTTTACAGCAGGATTGATCATCCTCTGCAGAGTTGCTGCCAATATTCCTTGTCCCGGCGTTGACATGGCCAACCTTGGCAGTTATTTTGAACAGCTCAGCACAGAATCTGCTGCAACGGGTCAGTTCCTCGGAATGTTCGACCTGTTCAGCGGAGGTGCTTTGCAGAAATTCGCGATCGGCGCACTCGGTATCATGCCGTATATTTCCGCGTCTATCATTATGCAGCTCCTCGTGCCGGTTGTCCCGGCACTGGAAAAACTGCAGCGCGAAGGTGAAGTCGGCCATGCCAAGATCAATCAGTACACACGTTATCTGACAATTGTCATCTGCCTGATTCAAGGGGCAATGGCTGCTGTCGCTATGACAAATCCCTCCCGTCTCGGTCTTCCCCAGCCGGCTCTGCCGTTGGTCATGAATCCGGGCGCAGGCTTTATCATTATGTCTATGATCATCCTTACTGCCGGTACTATGGTGCTGGTCTGGTTGGGTGAACGTATCACAGAACGCGGCATCGGAAACGGTGTTTCCATCATTATTACTGCCAACATTATTGAACGCCTGCCGCAATCCGTAATGGGAGTGATCGAAATGATGCAGGGTGGTTTCTCTTCCTCCGGAACGAGATTCCGTCTTGTCCATGTTCTTCTTCTCTTTATCATCTTTGCGGTTGTTACAGCTCTGACTGTGATGCTCACTCAGGGGCAGCGTAAAGTGCCCATTCAGATGGCAAAGCGTATTCAGGGCAACAAGATTTCCGGCGGCACCACTTACATGCCGTTGAAAGTCAACTTCCCTGGTGTTATGCCGATCATCTTTGCGGGTGCTATTCTGATCTTCCCGCCCGTTCTGATCCAGGCGGTTCCTTTCCTCCGGTTCCTCAGCCCGTATTTCTCACATGACAGTTATTCCTACATGTGCATTTACGGTTTTCTGATTCTTATCTTCTCGTATTTCTGGGTTGCGAACATGTTCAACCCGGTGTCGATTTCCGACAACCTGAAGAAAGAAGGGGCTTATATCCCCGGTATCCGTCCCGGAAAGCCGACTGCGGACTTTTTGGACAGCACAATGACCCGGATCACATTTGCCGGTGCGCTCTTCCTGACCGGTCTGGCAGTGTTCCCGATGCTGTTGACCAAATGGCTGAAGATCCCGTATGATATCGCTTCATTCTTTGGCGGAACCAGTCTGTTGATTATTGTCGGTGTTACAATCGACACTCTCAGTCAGATGGAATCTCATCTTGTGATGAGACACTATGAAGGTTTCCTCCAGCGCGGACGTCTGAAAGGCCGTCACGGTTGATTGAATCCGATAGCTGAAAAAATCCAACCCTTGCTTTGAGTAATCAGAGCAAGGGTTTTTCTGTGTGCTGTGATCCGGTCCGATTTTTCAAGGTGCAGATATAAAAAAAACCGGACACTGTTTTTATCGACAGTGTCCGGTTTTTTGTTTTTAAGAGTTCATAAGAAAGCTCAACGGAGTCCGACTGTACGGCGGACTTCATCCAATGTCTGAGCGGCAGCTTCGTTTGCTTTTTCTGCACCTTTTCTGAGGACTTCCTGAATGTATGCAGGATCTTTGAGGAGTTCTTCCCGACGTTTCCGCATGGGTGCGAAGAAATCCATATATGCTTCAAAAAGGGCTTGTTTTGCGTGACCGTAACCGAAGTTTCCGGCACGATACCGTGCAGCCATTTCTTCGATCTGCTGTTCTGAGGAGAATAGTTTGTAAAGAGCAAAGATATTGCACTTATCCGGATCTTTCGGATCTTCCATCGGAGTGGAATCTGTTGGGATCGACATGATTTTTTTCCGGATCGCTTTTTCTTCTCCGAAGAGTTCGATGGTATTGTTATAACTTTTGGACATTTTCTGACCATCTGTTCCGGGGATGACAGCGACAGATTCGCTGATGATCGGATCGGGGATGGTGAAAACTTCCTTGTTATACATCTGGTTGAACTTGATTGCGATATCGCGAGTGATTTCCAAATGCTGTTTCTGATCCTTTCCGACAGGGACGAGCTGAGATTTGTAGATCAGGATATCTGCAGCCATGAGGACGGGATAGGAGAAGAGACCGTTATTCGGGACAAAGCCCTTTGCGACTTTGTCCTTATAACTGTGAGCCCGTTCGAGGAGTCCGAGACTTGTGATTGTGTTCAGAATCCATGTCAGCTCGCAAACGCCATTGATGTCGGACTGTCTGAAGAAAGCAGTTTTCTCCGGATCAAGTCCGCAAGCGAGGAAATCGAGAGCGAGTCGTTCCACTCTCATTCTCAGGTCATCCGGTTTCGGATTGACCGTGAGAGAATGGAGATCGGCGATGAAAAGGAAAGTATTACCGGGATTCTGTTCCTGCAGCTCAATGGAAGCCTTCATAGCACCGAAATAGTTTCCGATGTGAAGGATACCGGATGGCTGGATCCCGGTCAGAATACGTTTACCCATGTTCTCTTATGCCTTTCTGACAGAGATCTTGCAGATCTGTCCGTTGAGATCACATTCATTTTCTGCGTCACCAGCTTCGAGGGAGGAGCAGAGTGTTTCGTTCTGGATGTAATCTTTGAAAGCATTGATTGCATTGGTTACTTCCTCGGCGGCAGCGAAAGAAACGTTGATATGATCGACCACATCGAGATTCATTTCTTTACGGATATTCTGGATTTTGCTGATGAATTCGCGAGCATACCCTTCATTGATCAGGTTCTGATCGAGTTCAGTATCGAGAGCGATCGTGACACCGTCTTCAGAAGCGACAGACATGCCGGGTTTTTCTTCGCGGAGGATGCTGAGATCATCTTTGAAGAGTTCCAGATTTGTACCGTCTTTGAGAGTGATTGTGACAGCTTCGCCGCGGAGAGCCGCTGCAATCATTGCGGAAGGAAGAGTCTGGATCAGGGCGGCAGCTTCTTTCATCTGAGCACCGAGGCGTTTACCGAGTGTTTTGAAGTTTGCTTTAGCGGAGAGCTTGACGAGTTCTTCTTCATCAGCCAGGACTTCGATTGCTTTCACGTTGAGTTCTTCAGCAACGATATCCGCTGTTTCAGCGATCATCTTGCGGACATCAGCATCACCGGAAACGAGGATTGCACGTTTCAGGGGCTGTCTGACCTTGAGGTTACGCTGAGTACGGAGGAATCGTCCGAGAGAAACGGCTTTCATGGTAGCATCCATCTGTTTTTCGAGGTATGCATCTCTGCGTGCGGCATCTGCTTCGGGGAAGTCACAGAGGTGAACGGAAGCAGGCATGGCGTCTGTCCGCAGGGTTCTGTAGATTTCTTCTGTGATGAAGGGGATGAAGGGTGCGGCGCATTTTGCGAATGTGATGAGGACATGATAAAGAGTTGCATAGGCTTCATTTTTATCATTGTCGTTCTGGCTCTTCCAGAAACGTCTGCGACTGCGTCTGATGTACCAGTTGGTAAGATCTTCAGCGAATTTTTCGAAACGGTTTGCAGCTTTCTGGAGATAGAAAGAGTCCATAGCTTCGCGGATTTCAGCGATCATATCGGAGAGAGAGGAAAGGATCCAGCGGTCGAGGGGATTTGCGGGATTTTCCGGAGCTGCTCCATCAGCGGACGGAGTCCAGTTGTCAACATTTGCGTATGTTGTGAAGAAGCTGAAAGAGTTCCAAAGCGGGAGGATCACAGCGCGCATGACTTCTTTCACGCCGTCTTCAGAGAACTTGAGGTCTTCCGCTCTGACAACGGGTGAACCGAGGAGGAAGAGTCGGAGAGCATCTGCGCCGTATGTTTCGACGATGTACATGGGGTCCGGATAATTCTTGAGACGTTTGGACATTTTCTGTCCATTTTCTGCGAGGATCATACCATTGACCACGACATTTTTTGCTGCGGGTTTATTGAAGAGAGCCGACGCGAGTACGGTCAGGGTGTAGAACCAACCGCGAGTCTGATCCTGTCCTTCTGCGATAAAGTCAGCGGGGAAGTTTTTCTCGAAACGTTCTTTATTTTCAAAGGGGTAGTGGTTCTGAGCATAGGGCATGGAACCGCTTTCAAACCAGCAGTCAAGGACTTCCGGGACGCGAGTGAGGATTGAGCCGTCTTTTCCTTTGAGTTGGATATCATCGATAAAGTGTTTGTGAATATCGGTGATTTTGCGTCCGGAGAGCTGTTCGAGTTCAGCGACGGAGCCGACGCAAACCATTTCTCCGGTTTCTTTATTTCTCCAGATCGGGAGAGGGCATCCCCAGTAACGGTTACGGCTGATTGCCCAGTCGCGAGCATTTTCGAGCCATTTACCGAAACGTCCGGATTTGATGTGTTCGGGAACCCATGACATCTGCGCATTTGCGGCGAGCATTTTTTCTTTGATTTTGTCGATTCTGACAAACCATGTTGAAACTGCTTTATAGATGAGCGGGGAATCATCGCGCCAGCAATGAGGATAATTGTGATTGATTGTGCCGCGGTGAACCAGTTTACCTTCTTCTTTGAGACGGCGCATGATTTCTTTATCGGCATCTTTGACATAGATCCCTTCGTAATCGGGGACTTCGCGTGTGAATTTACATTCGTCGTCGATGGGGCATACTTCGGGGATTCCGTTTGCTTTTCCGGCGGCGGCGTCATCTTCCCCGAAACCGGGAGCGGTATGAACGATACCGGTACCATCTTCTGTGCTGACGAAATCAGCATTGATCATACGGAATGCGCCTTTTTCCCGGAGGTTTTCGAAATAAGGGAAGAGGGGTTCATACTGTTTTCCGTTGAGATCAGCGCCTTTCATTTCTGCAACGATTTCCGGCATGGCATCTTTTTTGTAATATGCGGAAAGTCTTGCTTTTGCGAGATAGTAGAACTCATTACCGTCCTTGACTTTGACATAATCGATATCCGGACCGGCGGTGAGCGCCATATTTGAGGGGAGAGTCCACGGGGTGGTTGTCCATGCGAGGAAATAGGTATTTTCTTCGCCGATGACTTTGAAGCGGATGGTGATAGCGGGATCGGTGACTTCCTGATATCCCTGATTTGCTTCAAAGTTTGAGAGGGGAGTGGAGCAGCGGGGGCAGTAGGGAAGGATTTTGTATCCTTCGTAGATCAGACCTTCATCCCAGAGGCGTTTGAATACGTTCCAGATGGATTCCATGTAAGGAGTATCCATGGTCCGGTATCCGTTTTCAAAATCGACCCATCGGCCCATACGGGTGACGATCGTTTCCCATTCTGCGGTATAGCGGAGGACGATGCTGCGGCATGCTTCGTTGAATTTATCGATCCCGAACTCTTCGATCTGTTTTTTACCGGAGAGTTTGAGTTGTTTTTCCATTTCGTATTCGACGGGGAGTCCGTGGCAGTCCCAACCGAAAGTACGTTCGCAGTATTTTCCGCGCATTGTCTGATAACGGGGCACGACGTCTTTGATCGTTCCTGCGAGGAGGTGTCCGTAGTGAGGGAGTCCGGTTGCGAACGGAGGACCGTCATAGAATACGAATTCCTGATTTCCTTTCCGGTTGTCGAGTGATTTTTTGAATGTTTTATCTTCTTTCCAGAAATCAAGGACATCACGTTCCAGATTCGGGAAATTGACCTGTCCAGATCTTGTCTTGAACATCTTCGATTTTCCTTTTTGTTATTTAAAAAGATCCAACTGATTTTTCATTGATCAGTTAATATACATCCAAAAAGCAAAAAATCGAATGAATAGTATTAAAAAAGATCATGTTTTTCGCGAAGTATTTTGCGATAGGTATCAAAAACACCGGCTTTAGAGACAAAACCGAGATATTTTCCCTTTTCCGTGACGGGCAGATTCCATATTCTCAAGCGGTCGAAGAGAGCAGCTGCATCGCTGAGAGAGTCATTGACATCCAGAAGAGGGCCGGTATCGGACATGATATCGAAGACCAGGATCATATCGTAGAGTTCTGCGTTGAGGATGAATTTCCGGATACTGTCCACTTTGACGATTCCGATGATTTCCCCCTCTTCGGTGAGAACCGGAAAGATATTCCGTTTCGAGTTCATGACAGCCTTGAGGAGTGTTCTGAGTGTATCATTCTGATGAACGGGGGAATAATCTTTTTCGATCAGATCGCGAAGATGTTTGCTTGCCATGAGGACTTCTTCATTTTTCTGTTCCGGCACGCCACCTTTCATTACGATCATGGATTTATAGACATTGTGTTTGACCAGTCTTTTGCTGATGAAACTGGAGAGTGCGACCACGATCATGAGAGGGACAAAGAGTTTATATCCTCCCGTGAGTTCAGCGATCAGGAACATTCCTGTAAGGGGAGCGTGCATGACCCCTGCAAGGACTCCGCCCATGCCGACTGCGATACAATTGACCGGATCGATATAAGTGATCCCGGTCATATTGAGGAACTTGGAGATGAAATATCCGAGGAATGCCCCGGTAAAAAGCGAGGGACCGAAGATTCCGCCGTCACCACCGCTTTCCACAGAAATCGCAGAGACCAATGGTTTGATGAAAACCAACATTCCGATCAGTGCGATCAGAGCCCATGGTGTTTCAAAAAGCGTCTTGAGGATCCCGTTGTCCGGCACAAGATTTTCTTTTCCCTGAGTCAATGCTGCGATGAAATGATATCCTTCCCCTTTCAATGCGGGGAAGAGGAGGAAGAAAGAATAGAGGATAAAACAACCGCAGAATGCTTTGATCCAGACATTATTCCATTTTTCAGCCCGTTTGGCGATGGCGACAGAAACACGGATCACGAAAGCAGAAATCAGCCCTGCGGCGATCCCGATGAAGATGTAATAGGGCACATTGGTGACAGTCCATCCGGTATTGAGTTGGATAAATGGATTCGGGAGACTGCAAAGTTCAGAAACGACAGCTGCGGCAGCGGATGCCATCAGGAGCGGGACGAGAGCGGGGACAGAAAATGCGGGGAGCAGGATCTCACATGCGAAGAGAGCCCCTGCCACGGGGCTGTTGAATATGGCAGAAATACCAGCTCCACCGCCGCATGCGAGCAGAAGAGTTCTGGATTCTCTGCCGAGATGAAAGAGTTTAGCAAAGTTGGAACCGATGGCGGATCCTGTCAAAGCGATCGGTGCTTCCAATCCGGCGGATGCACCTGTTCCGACGGCAAGACCGCTGGTGATGATATGGGAAAAAATTTTATGTCTTGGAATATCACTGGTTCCATTGGTTGTGGAAACAATGACTCCGGCGAGGCTTTTTTCATAGACTTTTTTCCGGAAAACGAATTTGACAAGGATGATACAGAGGAAAATCCCGATGGCAGGCAATGCCGGAAGGATCCAAACTGTTCCCGGTATTTTTTCAGCAATGCCATAGACCAGTTCGTGACATTCATGAGCCAGAGTTTTCAGGAGAACAGCACCGAGTCCGGAAATCGTACCGACTGCCACACAGAGCAGGAGAATATATCCTTTGAATCCGAAAGAACGTTTCAGAAGCGGTATGATCAACTGTATTTTTCTGAAAAAATGCTGTAATGAAAACTGTTTCATAATTTTTGACCTGTCATCATTTTCCTGTTATTTATTTTCTCTCAGCCACCGGAGGGATGAATGTTTCCTCCAGGGTCGCATAATCCCCGGTGTGAGCGGCGATCCGAATCTGTTTTGAAAAAATACATTCATCGTTTGACATTTCACAACGTCCGTCAACTTTTGTTGATCCGCAGGGTCCGTTTGCGAAACCTTTTGGACAGTTTTCGGGGCATACGAACCCTGTCAGCGGGAGTCTGCATTCCTGGCAGGAACGGCATGAAACGAGAATTTTTTTTGTCAATCTTTTTTCTGCTGCCTGTATCTGATGTGCTTTTCCCAGAAGATATTGAGAAAGATTGAATTTAAATTTTTCTGTTTTGGAGAGTTCAGTCATTTCTGCCGGATTGAATTCCAGCTGTTCGGGGAAAGAAGCGGATGTGAGCAGATTTTTGAATTTATAAAAACGGTATGGATACGGAGCCATATCAAGCCTTGCATAATAGTCATTATATGCCGCGATCCATTCTTCAAAAGATGTAAACTCTTTGAGAGCTTCAGCAATTCTGTTCAAAAGGATGTTGACCTGTTCAGGTCGTTCTGCTCCGGAGATCTGGATCCCGCTGTATCCGAGGAAACGTGCACCTGCGGCATGGATCTGAAGTCTCCGCCATTGAGCTGCTTCGAATTGAGCCAGAGAATGTGTCATTTCTCTACGGAGCATGACTTCGAGGTCAGGGGAGATCCGGACACCGGGAACTTTATCAGCACATATTTCTTCTGCTTTATCCGGAGTGAGGAGCTGGAGTCGTGCGATGAGCGGGATCGTGACTTCACGTTCATTCAGAGACCATGTGAGTTCCTGTAATTTGTGCATATCCCAACCATACTGAGTCACAGCGAATGCTGCCCCGGCAGAGATTTTTTTTGCCAGTTTGGCGTATTGCGGGAAAACTGTTTCCGGGATATAACAGTATGGATTTACGGCGCATCCGGCGTTCAGGAGATCCGGGAATTTTTCTTTGATACTTTGCAGAATATGAATGCTTTCCGTATAGATTCGGGAACGTGCTTTTTTGGGAGTATCTTCCGGAACACTTCCACCGGATACAGCCAGAATATTCCGGAACCCTTCATTGGCTGCATGTCCCAGCATTTTTTCTGTTTCGCTGAGAGTCCTGTTTTTGCCGCTGACGCATAAGAGATGGCGGTCACGGTCTGTCTGACACAATTCCGAGGCAAAACGGACCGGGTCAGCCGCATTGTCCGGGGGAGATGTTTTATCCAGAAAAACGAGAGCCGCAGGAATTTCCTGTTTGGCAGAAACGATATATTCGATTTCTTTGAATCTTGCAGCTGCATCGACCAGAGGAATCGATGCGGTTGGCGGAGCTACTTCAACGATGAGCTGGAAGACTCCATTATTGAGTTTTTCTTTGAAACGGTTTCCTTTGGGACCGTCAAAGTTCATTTCAAGCTGAATACCGGGAGGATAGTTCATATTTTTCTGTGACCTGTTATCTGAATTTATAATTGATGTTTTGCAAGGAAGCTGCGCACTTTATCCCGAATTACTTCTGTCTGTTCTTCCATCATGAAACGACCGGCTTTCGGGATCAATTCTGTTTCAGCTTTCGGAAGATATCTCCGCCAGCGTTTAAGGAGTCGCGGCGGATAGAGCCAATCTTTAGCTGCCCAGAGGATCAGTGCCGGAGAGGAACGGAACATCCATAATCCTGTTTCGATCTCCAGAATTTTTTGAGCTGAATCCGCTTCGGGAACTGTTGGAATGTCAATCGCAAAGTGATACAATGCAATGCGGTCTTCATAATTTTGATAGGGTGCATTGTAAATTTCAGCCAGTTCTCTTGGATGAACTGCATCATTCCGGAAGAGTTTCAAACCGAAATGGACCGTGATCCATTTCCCCAATCCGGGAAAACGGCAGAGTTTCAATCTCCACGGAAGAGCATAATCGGAAAAAGCCATGGAATTCATGATGATCAGGGCATTGATTTTTTTCGGATGACGGACAGCATATCCCATACCGACAGTGCCGCCCCAACCGTGAAGTACGAAAGTCATATTCTGAAGTCCCAGAAAATCAATGAAGTTTTCTGTCAGATTGATATACCCGTCCAGCGTGTAATCTCCATCCGGATTTTTGGTGGATAAGCCGAACCCGGGAAGATCAAATGCGATCACCCTGTGGTCTGTGGAGAGTTCTGCAATGAGATGACGGAATGAAAAGCTCCACATCGGGCAGGCATGAAACAGCAGAATGACCGGGCCGGAGCCTTCATCTGTGTAATGAACTTTGACTCCCCGCTGTTCAAAGTAGTGTTTTTTAAAAGGAAACATTGTTTCCGGTAAACTTTCTTCCGACATCTGAAATTTTCTCCAAACGCTATTGAATCTTTCTTCAGGTGATACAGTATCACAAAGAGGAGCGTTTCTCAAGCTGAAAACGATGCTTTTTTCAGAAAAAAAAGAGATTCTACCCCCTGCAAATGCGTAAAACATGTTTTTTTTCGCAATTTTGCTCTTGAACTTCTCAAAGAATAGAGTATTATACCCCGCATAAGGAGAGAAGTTTTTCATGCCGGTAAAAAAACGGTCCGGAAACCGGAAAGTTTGGATCCTCATATTTCAGGATCCGGATTTGACAGTTCCCCACCGGAAGAATTACCGGTCCGGACTTTTTAAATAAAGCCGTTGAAAACGGGAAGTAGGTTATTTGTAAGATAAGGTAAGAGAAAGCGTATGATCACAATAACTGCCGCAGTTGTAACGCTTGGGTGTCGATTGAACCAGGCTGACAGTTCAATTTTAAGTGACCGTCTCAGAAAAGCAGGATTTCAAATTGTTGGGGAGGATAATGAAGACAGTCCGAATCTGATCGTTATCAACTCCTGTGCTGTTACAGCCACTGCCGCCCGTAAAACACGTCAGACATTGGCTTCTCTCCGCCGCAAACATCCGTATGCCTATATCGTTCTGACCGGATGCGCCGCAGAAATCAGCGAAGATACTGTCGATTCATCCGACTACGATCTGCTTCTGACCCATACCAATAAAAGCGATCTGGAAGCAAAACTGGAACGTCGTTTCAATATCAATCCTCCGAAAAGTGCTCATAATGTCCTTTCCGATGATAAACTGGTCTTTACGGAAGGGGCATATTCATTCTATCCTTTCAAGACCCGTGCCAATCTGAAGATCCAGGAAGGATGCAACAATTTCTGTTCTTATTGTATTGTCCCCCATGTCCGCGGCAGAGAACGTTCCCGTGATCCGCAGGAAACAATACAGGATTTTCAACAGTTGATCGAACAGGGATTCCGTGAAATTGTCATTACCGGCGTAAACGTTTGCAATTATCAGGCGGGCGGTTTGAATATTGTCGGACTGTTGCGTGAATTGCTGAAAGTCAAAGGCGATTACCGGATCCGTTTGAGTTCAACTGAACCGGGTCCGATGGTCACAGAATTGGTCGATTTGATCGCTGAAACTCCGCAATTATGCAATTTCCTGCATCTGCCTTTACAGGCAGGAAATGATGCGATCCTGAAAGCTATGGGAAGAAAATATACTTGTAAAGAGTATAAAAAAATGGTCGATTATGCCCGTTCCAGAATTGACGGTGTTCATATCGGCAGCGACTGGATCATCGGTTTCCCCGGGGAAACTCAGAAACACTTCGAGGACGCATGTGAATTCATCAAGTCCATGAAATTCTCCAATCTCCATGTCTTCCCCTTCTCTCCGCGGAAAGGAACTCCCGCTGCCACCATGTCTGGAAAATTGCCAATGGAAGAAATGATGCAGCGTTTGGAAACAGCTAAAACAATCAAGAATCAGGCAATCTCTGATTTCACTCATTCCATGATCGGACGGGAAGAAGTCGTTCTGGTCGAAAGACAATGCAGTGAAACAGCTTATGAAGGTTTCTCCGAAAATTATTCCCGGATCCGTTTCCGTTCCAAAGATAATGTCCTGGGACAGTTCTGCCGGATCAATGTCACTACCATTTCTGAAGAAACAATGATGCTTGCCGGAAAACAGATTCTCTGAAACAGACAGGAGGGTGTTGATCGGTGGATCCACGATGTGTAATTATGCCGGAAGATATTCCGGATAATGAAATTACAGAGGAATTTATCTGTTCAGCATCCGGTCCCGGCGGACAGCATGTCAACCGGACAGCGTCCACTGTCCGTCTGAGTTTTGATTTCAGACATTCTGTTCTGCTTACAGATGCCGCACGGGAACGTCTGCAAAAGATTTCCCCGTCCGGTATCAATGGAGATTTTCTGATCATCACCTGCCGTGAATCCCGCAGTCTTACTGCAAACCGGAATACTGCACGGAAAATTCTGTGTGACTGGATCAATCTATCTCTGAAAGAACCGAAAAAACGGCGGAAGACCAAACCGACACGTGCATCACAGGAACGTCGCTTGCAGGCGAAAAGTCAACGCAGTCAGCTCAAAGCCGACCGATCCCGGCGATATGAATGAACCGGAATACTGAAAAAGTCATACCTTCATGAAAAACGTGAAAGTATGACTTTTTTTTGATGGAATGTTTCTTTTCAGTGATTCAATACCCGTTTGAACCAATCCACCGTGACTTTCCGTGCGCGGGGCGGAAAATCATGGTCGCCGGGATAAATACTGTATTCGATTGCCTCTTCTGCATTTGCAAGAATATACATTTCATAAGCAGCATCCCACGTTTTCTGATGAACTTCCACCAGCCCCGGCGTTCCGGCACTGTTGATCGAACCGGCATAAAGAAGCGGACGCGGTGCGATCAGACTCATCACATCACCGAATTCCAACGGATTCGGGATTTCACTGTGTGCCATGTATGGCAGAAAATTCGGAATATAGGTATAGACCGGCGGATATGAATCTTTCAATTCCTCCGGCATTGGAACCCGTGCCCAGTGTTCCAATTCTTTATTGAATCGGGTGACTCCTCCGTTGGAACAGGTTGCTGTGACCCGTTCATCCAGCCCCGCCAGAAATATAGAGGAGTGACCGCCCAGGGAGTGCCCAACCACTCCGATTCGCTTTGCATCGATCTCCGGTAGAGTGGAAAGCCAGTCGATTGCAATCATGTTGTCATAAATCGTTTTCCCGACAGCTGACCAGGTTGGATACCGTTGTGTAAAAGTTGAAATATCATGACATCTGTGTCCCGGCTCAATACGTTCTCCTTCACCGTAAATATCCGGAGCGAAAACAGCGAATCCGGCTTTGACAAGATCCACGCCATAAGCGCGGTTGCGTATCATCTGCGGACTCATTTTTGTCCATGCACTCAGAGGAAGCAGACGTTCCGGTTCACCGATCACAATATCTTTTCCGCATCCCCCCGTCGTGGGATGCAGTGCAAGAATGACCGGGAGCGGAGCGGTCACATGATCCGGCAGAAGCAGCCACGCATAAATACGGTCATCGGCATGATCCGTATCTGCAGCCAGAGAGACTTTGATCTTGCGATAGCCGTCACCCTGTTCTTCCAAAATGATTTTTGCATCTGGTACAGGACGTTTATCAGGTATTCCTCCAAGCAGTTTCAGCCATTTTTCTTTGATTTCGGTCTGACGTTTTTGAAAAATCTCTTGCATCATCCCATCTCCTTAAAAAGCCTTTTTCAGTGAATTTTATATATGTAATATGCTTGATATGCGAACCAATATAATTTTATGAAAAGGACATTGCAAGTGTTATATTGCATGAAATCTGTCAGAATTAGAGAGATTTAGTAAAAATAATACTTCTTTTTCCGGAAAGCAATTTGAAAAAATGGCATTTATGCTGTATTTTTCACTACTGAAAGATTAGTCTGATTTTATTTATAAAATAAGGAATGGAAAAATGGACTTCAGAATTGAAATTTCCGTCAAAAGCCGTTGGAGTGATTCCCGCGGACAATCTGTCATGCGGACAATCAAAAACTTTACCGGGCTTGATGTAATCGAGGATCTGCGTACCCGTGATGTATTCACTGTCAGTGCAGACATCACCGCAGAAGAAGCTGAAAAAATTGCCCGTGAACTGACCAATCCTGTGACACAGGAGTATGTGATCGGTACCAGTATTCCGGAATTTCAATATGATTTTCTGGCAGCTGTCGGATTCCGTCCGGGTGTGACCGATAACGTTGCCCGTACTGCTCACGAAGCGATCGGCGATATCATCGGCCGTAAATTGCGGAAAGATGAACAGGTCTTCAGCTCCGTTGAATATCTTTTCAAAGCTCCGTCTCTGACACAGGATAAACTCTTGGAAATCGCCCGTTCTGTTCTTGCCAATGAATTGATCGAATCTGTGAAAGTTCTTTCCGCTGAAGAAGTTCGGACCAATGGTATTCCCTTGAACAAACCGGAAGTCAAAGGTACAGAATCCGGTGTTGTCCGTGAATTCGATCTGGAAGTTTCCGATGAACAGCTCCTCGAAATCAGCCGTAAAGGGATCCTGGCTCTGACTCTGGAAGAAATGAAAGTGATCCAGAATTACTACCGTCAGCTTTCCGGACGTGAAAAATACGGACTCGCCAACAGACCCACAGACGTGGAACTGGAAGTCCTTGCTCAGACCTGGTCTGAACATTGCAAACACAAAATCTTCGATGCAATCGTTGATTATGAAGATACCGAAACAGGGAAAAAAGAAAAAATCGTTTCTCTTTTCAAATCTTATATCAAGAAGAGTACCTCGGAAATCGCCAAAAATACAGATTGGCTGGTTTCTGTGTTCGGTGACAATGCCGGTGTGATCGCTTTCAATGACAAGATCGACCTCGCTTATAAAGTTGAAACTCACAACAGCCCCTCTGCATTGGATCCTTACGGGGGTGCTATGACCGGGATCGTCGGTGTCAACCGTGACCCGATGGGGACCGGTTTGGGTGCAAACCTGTTGGTCAACGTCTGGGGCTATTGCCTCGGTTCCCCGTTCACTGCTCCGGAAGATGTGCCGGAAGGTCTGCTGCATCCCCGCCGTCTCCGCGACGGTGTCCACAAGGGTGTGATCGACGGCGGTAACCAGAGCGGTATTCCCTATGGTCTCGGCTGGGAAGTCTTTGATGAACGTTATATCGGTAAACCGCTGGTCTATTGCGGTACACTCGGAACCATTCCGAAAAAGATCAACGGTAAAAACGGTTGGGAAAAGAGCATCGAACCCGGCGATATCATCGTGATGACTGGCGGACGTATCGGTAAAGACGGTATTCACGGGGCAACATTCTCCAGTGAAGAACTGCACAAAGACAGCCCGGTTCAGGCCGTTCAGATCGGCGACCCGATCACACAGAAACGTATGGGTGACTTTATTTATGAAGCCCGCGATCTGGGGCTCTATCGCTTCGTGACAGATAACGGTGCCGGCGGTCTCTCCTCCAGTGTCGGTGAAATGGCTTCCATCTGCAATGGCTGCGTGATGGATCTTCAGAAAGCTCCGCTCAAATATGCCGGTATGCAGCCGTGGGAAATCCTGATTTCCGAAGCTCAGGAACGTATGAGTTTTGCAGTTCCGCCGGAAAATCTGGATGAGTTCCTCAAACTTGCTGCCGACCGCGATGTGGAAGCAACTGTCCTGGGTGAATTCACCAATGACGGCAAATTCCGCATGATGTGGGGCGACAAAACTGTCTGCTGCCTTGATATCGAATTCATGCACGAAGGTCTGCCGCGCCTGACTCTGCCCGCAAAATGGAAAACTCCGCAGTTTGAAGAACCCTCTCTCGAAGGTCGCGATGCTGCAAAGGATCTGATCGAAATGCTCGGTCGTCTCAATATCTGTTCCGCTGAATACAAAGCCCGTCAGTATGACCACGAAGTGAAAGGCTTGAGCGTTCAGAAACCGTATATCGGAAAAGAACGTGACGTGCAGAACGATGCAACCGTGTTCATGATCGAACCGCTTTCCCGTGAAGGTGTGGTTCTCTCCTCCGGTATCCTGCCGCGTTACAGCGATATCGACACCTATCACATGATGGCATCTGTTATTGACCTGGCGATCCGTCGCATCGTGGCTGCCGGTGGTCGTGTCGATCACATCGCCGGTTTGGATAACTTCTGCTGGCCGGACCCTGTCCAGAGTGAAAAAACTCCGGACGGCGAATACAAAATGGCACAGCTTGTCCGTGCCAACAAGGCTCTCTATGATTACACCTGTGCTTTCGGCGTTCCCTGTATCTCCGGTAAGGACAGTATGAAGAATGACAGTACCCGTGGCGGTCGCAAGATCTCCATTCCGCCGACTGTTCTCTTCAGCACGATCTCCAAGATCGATGATATTGCCGACAGTCTTTCTCCGGACTTCAAATTTGCCGGTGATGATATCTATGTCATTGGAAAGACCTCCGCTGAACTGGGCGGCAGCGAATACTTCAACATGCTCGGTGCCACCGGTAACAAAGTTCCGAAAGTGGATGCAGCCAAAGCATTGGCTCTCTACCGGGCAATGGAAAAAGTTATCAAAGCAGGTCTGCTCACTTCTGCAGCAACTCCGGCTCTCGGGGGTATCGGTGTTGCCGCAGCAAAATCGGCTATGGCAGGACGTCTCGGTATGGAACTGGATCTGACAAAAGTTCCGCATACCGCAGGAATGAGTGATATCGAAATCCTCTTCTCCGAATCCAATACACGTTTCATCGTCAGCTGCAAACCGGAAAATTCCGCCGCATTGGAAAAAGCTCTCGAAGGCTTCACCTTTGCCAAAGTCGGTACAGTTGATGATTCCGGTATCCTGAATGTCAAAGGAACTCAGAACGACTTCTCCATTGACATCGAAACTATGGTCGATTCCTACAAGAGCACTCTGGCAGGAGTCTGATCCGGATATCGCATTGAATAGTAAAACATAAGACAGAACCGGAACAGTTTTCTGATTTCAGCAGACTGTTCCGGTTTTTATTTTGAAGGAAAAGATTTATGCAGACAGAATTGCAAACCCTTTTGCGTAGATACATGGAACCCGGTCAGACACTTGCTCTGGTTGGAGTCGGTGCGTTTGGCAGAATTGTGCGCGATGCCGCAGTCTCTCTTGAAATCCGGGTTTTGTTGTGTGATCCGCCCCGGATGTTGGAAGATTCCGAAGAACTGGGTGAAGCGATCCGGATCCAATGGGGAAACGGAATGGGTGGTTGTGATTTTTCCACGATTCAGACCGAAACTTTCCTTCCCCTGGAATCCGTTTTGAAATCTGCCGACGCGATCGCTGTCCAAGTCCCGTTGTCTGCGGAACCCCCTTTTGCAACAGAAGCATTGTTTACTGCAGAGAGAATGGCTCTTTGCAAATCATCCATCCGTCTGTTGAATTTTTCAGATCCTGCCGTGATCGCCCCGGAACTCCGCTGTGATCCACGCATCATTCAGTTCTGATTCCACTTTATACAAAAAGATCTTCTGTTTTTTTTCGCATTGGTCTTGACAAAAAGAAAAAGAATGATACATTTCTTTTTGACACGTGTAAATGTAAAATAAAACAAGGAGTTTGTAAAATGCCTTATTTTGAGTTCAGGAATTTTTCTGTTGATTTTGACGAATCTTCCCGGAAATTGCGTTGCTACACTTCGATTCCGGATGGTAAATTGCATTGTTTTTTTGAGACGGACCGGTTTACTGCTTCCGGAGCTGATGGCAAGGCATTGAAATCTTCTTTCCCGAACGTAACTTGCCAGACTTGTCCGGACACACTTTTCACTGCTCCGCATGATGATCTTTCGTGGGTGATGAAAATCATTTTCGGCGGAAAGACAAAAAAGGCAGCCTCCTTTGAAATAACAGTTTCGCTGCGTGGGGATCATCTGGAAATTTCCTCTCCGTCTTCTGTACGGATCTGCGGGATCGTGAAAAATGAAAGCAGTGCTGCACATCCGGCATGTCTGATGAGCAGCAAAAGCGATTCCGGAACATTGTTCGGTGCTGTCGGTCCTGCAGATTTCCCCGGCGCAGACCTGCTTTACAACCGGGAAACAGATCAGGCTGTCCAGTTTACAGGGAAAACTGCAGTCCGCTATGATTGGACACAGAAGAACTATCTGTTGACCGCTGAGGTCCAGAAAAATTCACCGTTGGTCTTCCGTTTCAAAGAACATGTCTGTCAGACTCTCTTCCACACAAAATACTGGAAAACAATTTCAACCGATCACGGGTTCACCACTCCTCCTGTCGGATGGATGACATGGTATGCTGTCCGTTTTGACGCCTGCGAAAAAGTAGTGCTGGAAAATGCCCGGAAAATGAAAGAACATTTCAGTGAATACAGCGATAAGATTTGTATCTGGGTCGATTGGGAATGGTGTCATAAAGCATTGGACGGCTTGGGTGAGCCGGGTGTGGATGTGCTTCATCCCCGGAAAGATGCGTATCCGCACGGATTGAAATATGTTTCAGAAAGGATCCGCAAAATGGGATTGATCCCGGCATTATGGACCGGTGCGACCAATGATGGTGATCTGAATGAGATGCTGCGGGAACATCCGGAATATCTTCTCTCTGATCTGCGGAATTGGGCGGGACATTTCTGGGTCGATCTGAGTCATCCTGGTATGATCGAAGAATATATTCCGCGGATTTTCAGACAGCTGCTTGCATGGGGTTACAAAGTGATCAAATGGGATTGTCTTGCAAATTCCCTGCGTGTCAATGATGAGTTCCGGGCAAAACGTTTTGATCCGGATCTTTCTTCGGAAGAAGCTATGCACCGTCTGGTTGTGAAAGCCCGTGAAATCATCGGCCCCAAAGTTTTTCTGTTGGGTTGTACGATCCAGGAACGCGGCGTGTTATTTGCCAATGATATCTTTGATGCCTGTCGTATCGGCGGAGATGTTTTTAATTGGGATGAGTTCAAGGAAAATGCTGTTTCCAAGATTTTCGGTTGTTTCCCGATCCATAATATGGGGATTTTTCTGGATCCGGATACTCTGGTTTTGCGTGAGGAATACAGCACATTGGAACAGGCCCGTACCCGAATCACCTTATTCTCTCTGACTGGAATTCAGCTGACAGTAGGCGATCCTGTTGCTGAATTGGATGATGCCCGTATTGATGCCTTGAAACGCGCCATGCCGGTAGTTGAAGTCAAACCGGCAGAAATGATCCGGAAAATTGTATCCGGTGATGTTGCTTCGACCAATCTTGCAGTGGAACGTCCCTTCGGCAGATGGTATATTTCCGGATTTTACAATATGACCGGCAGGAAGAAAAAAGTCAAAGTCCATTTGAAAAAAGATCTTCATCTTCCTGCGGGAGAGTATGCAATCTTTGAATTCTGGAACAAAAAATTTCTGGGTGTGACCGATCAGACGATCTCCCTTGAATTGCCTCCCGGCGGTTGTGCTGCGATCCGTCTGACACCTCTCGGCGAAGAACCTGTACTTGCAGGTTCGACCCGTCATTTGATGCAGGGTGCTGCCGAGTTGAAAAATTATCATTGTGATTGCCGGAAAGGAGTAATGACCGGAACTCTTGATGTTGTCAGAAATGATCCGGTTGAACTTTATTTCTATGCGACTGAAGGTTTTATTTTCCAGCCTCAGCAAGGTCTGGAAATCGAAGGAAATCTTGCGAAATTGACCATTTCATCATCTCAGACAGGATCAATTTCATGGCAAATCAAGTTCCGTAAAAAATAACCTGCGAGCCGGATCCCTGATTCCAATAAGCTTGTGGCTCACTAAAAAAAAGGCTGCCTGCAATATTCTGCGGACAGCCCTTTTTTTGTGCGTTTTCAGGTGGGATCAAGGTTTGAAAACTGCTCCCGGAAGATTGTTGGCGGAGTGGACTTTGAGTCCGCTTGTATCTACATTTTTGTAACGGTAGAAATTCAAGACTCCGTATTCCTCCCCCGGCCAGAAATTTTCCGGCGGACGTGTGCCAGGTTCCTGCAGGTCGATCGTAACATTGTCGAAAACAATTCCTTCAAAAATGTTTTCTCCTGCCGGAGCTACAAAGATACAGGTTTCCCTGGCTTCGGCATGGAAATTGCGGAATACCAGATCTTTGACCGGTTTGATCATGGGATCATCCTCATTCTGAATTCCTCCCAGCCATGTTGGTGTGAGGCGGAACGGCTGGTTGCCTTTGAAATGTACATTTTCAAAGGTTATGTGTTCAATTCCAGTACAATTTCCTGCGGAATAACTGGGGCAGAAGCCGACTCCGTCATCACTGTTGACCATCTCAATATCAGAGAAATGACAATTCCGGATATAGCCCTGACCAACACCGATCCGGACTGCACATGCCGGACTGCCGAGAATACAACGACGAACCTGAATATCTTCGCAGCATACATCTTTTCCGATTAATCTGTTGCTCGCCCTCACAGCGATGGAATCATCGCCGCAATCAATATCGCAATCTTCGATCACTACATGACGGCAGCAGTCAATATCCAGTCCGTCTGAATTGAGCACGAGACGGTCTGCACGGATTTTGACTCCGGAGATGTTGGCGTGATCGCAATTCCAGAGAAAACAGGTCCAGAACTGAGCATTGTTCATATTGACATCGCGGATCGTTACATTCTGACAGCCATAGAGAAAAACCATCTGTCCGATACGCCATTCCGGGTAGGGATAGTGGGGACGGCACCAGGTTTCGACTGTATTCAGATCAAAGATCTTGTCACTGTTTCCGTCAATGGTTCCCTTCCCGGAAATGGTGATGTTCTGCTGTTCGATCGCCATTAGAAGATGAGCTCCGGAAACATGTTCCGATTTCGGAATATAATTGATGGGGATATCATCATTTTTGTTGTAATCTGCCGGATCAATGGATGCCAGAAGTGAGGCTCCTTCTTCGAGGTGAATTCCTCCGCCGGAACGGAGATACAGAGTTCCTGTATAATAAGTTCCGGCAGGGAAACAGACCATTTCACCTGTATCCAAAGCCTTTTGTATTGCTGCCGTGTCCAGAGTTCTTCCGTCACCGACAGCTCCGTATGTACGAACATCAATCATCAATAAGACTCCTTCTTTTTCAGCAAGATTTGTGCTTACTTTTTCTCTTCTGTATTGTTTTTGAGTTCAGCCTGTTCGCGTTTCTGGAATTCTTCAATATCCGAGAGAGAGATTTCGCCTTCCACCTGACCGTTATCCAGGGGGTTATCGATACGTTTCCGGAGATCTTTGAAGAGGTTTCTGATATCCAGCACGCCGCCGATGAAGAACCAGATCGTGGTGATGAATGCCGAAACGAGCGGGACCGCAAGGTAGATCACAAAGAAATAGGTTCCCCACCATTCCGGTTTCCACGGGGAGAAGATATTCCAGATCACGACCAATACGAAGGCAATGAGGAATTTATAGAAGAATGTGTAGATAAACACACTCCATGTGATGAGTTTGTCGCCGCGTGTATATTCCGGAGTGATTCCGATCAGGGATTGGAAAATATTTTTGAATGTCCAACGGAATTTTTCCTGTTGTTTGTCTCCGTCGGTATCATAAATCCCGCGATGGAGCAGACGATCCAGATTGAACGGAGCTTTGTATGTGACAAGAGAACCGATGATGTATGCGATCAGACAGAGGATCATGATGATGAAGTTGATCTCCATCGAGTTGATCGGGAACTTGTGTGCTTTCATGCGCCAGATGATCCACGGTTCAAACGGAGCGGAACAGGCTGCGAGGAAGTTGCCGACAGCTGTATCCCAGCCCTGCATCACGAGGAACGGATAAATCAGGTCAGCCCAGGAACGCTGGAAGAAAATAAAGGTCAGCGCGAGGATCATACCGGTCAGCAGGGAACTGAATGCTCCGGTTGTATTTCCGAAACGGCTGTAAAGACCGAAGATCATCATCGGACCGGCACCGATCCACAGAGAACACATGATCGTTACAAACATGTTGACATAGTCCAACTGTGCCATGAAGAACGATCCGACGAACCAGAACACACCGCATCCGATCGTTGTCAGACGGATCGCCAGCACATGTTTTTCAGCGGAAACACCTTTTTTCATAAAGGGTACGACGCAGTCCTGACAGATTGTTTGTGCTGCACTGAACAATCGGGAGTCGTCCGTGGAAAGCATCATCAGCATGATGAACAATGCGAAGAGACCGACCAGTCCGACCGGGAGCAGATGGCGGAGTGTGACCGGGAGCATCATCTGATGATACAAAGTGAAGAACTCCTGATATTTCTTTTCTCCGCCGGGGAGAGTTTTGAGATTCTGATGAACCAGATTCAGATGAGGAGTATCCAGATTGGAATCATGAGAAAGTTTTGCATCCTGCGGTCTTGTTCCACCGATGATATGATCGCGCGGCGGCATTTTTGCCAGTTGTGCATTGATCTTGTCCTGCATGGGAATATCCTGGGCGCAGACTTCACGCAAAACTTTGCGGCTCAAGTCGTCACGGATCTCCTTGGCAGGCTGGGCAAAATGATTGTGGTTCAATGTTGCGATCACCAGAATGACCAGAAGCACATAGAGCACTGTGGAGAACATAGCGCGCCATGTTCCCATGACCCCTGCCATTTTCTGTTCATGCGGAGATTTTGCCGCAATATTACTGCTGGTTCCTTCCCAGTTCCCGCGGTTGATGATCAGAGAATAAACCGTCACGATCAATGCGAACATGTTGAAGTCACGCAGTCCGGCAATATCGTAAGGATTCAGGAAACTCTGTCCCGGTACACGGTCGCTCATCACGGGGATCACAATGCCGTCCCAGGAGAAACGGATCGCAATGAAAACAGTGAAGATGATCAGCAGCGGATAACAAATGAATCCCTGGATCGTATCGGTCACCAGCAGAGAAAGACATCCGCCCCAGTAACAGATGAGAATACACATCGTGATCAGGATCAGAGTCAGGATCAGGAAGTAGGGGATCTCGATCCCGCAGACAGTGAATGAATACGGGAGCCCGATGTAATAGATCATGAAACGTGCTGCCAATGCAGGGCACATACAGTTTGCCAGCAGTTCTGCAAGAGAACGCAGACCGGAAGCGAAGATACGGAGTTTCCGGTTGTAGCGCATTTCCAGAAATTGCCCCAGACTCATTGCCTTGGTTTCACGGAAACGGTATGTCACAAATCCGGTCAAGCCGATGATCATTCCCAGAGGAGCTGTGATATTCCCCCAGAATCCCATGGCAAAGCCGGTTTTGTAGTGGGCTTCGGTATAACCGATCAGCGTGATCACCGCCAAGCCCTGTGCCAAATCTCCGACGGTCAGCACATACCGTCCGGCAACACGACCTGCTGCCAAATAATCTGATACCCCTTTGATATATTTACGGGAATAAAGCCCCATAAACATCACAAAAGCCATGGGGACAATCAAAATGATCCAATCGATCAAACTCATTTTTTATGACCTTTTTTGTTACTGAATATACCAGGGATGTCCGCCGGCATAATCGGCATTGTTAACGGTACCGTTCATCCATGTGTATGCGGTAAGAAAGACCCGCAGAGATTCGACATGGCCATCGAAGAAAAGAGCATTGTAGATTTTGCCGTGCCGTACAGGAGGCAGTCCGGCACCGTCGCCCGGATGGATGTAGTACGCATTGTTTTTCACATCCGCCATTTGCAGAACAGAGGAAGGTGATTTCATGGATTCAATTCTGAAAAACGTTTTCGTACTGTCAAAATGCAATTTATTGCTGGATTGCAGTGCATCAGAGAGTCCATAATTGATATTCGGGACATGAAAATAAGTTGCCTTGACCATCTCTTTTTCTTCAGAGGGACATCTCTGCACACCTGTTGCCCGAAGCCCTGTCGGAGCCTCTTCTGTTGTACGATACACATATCCTTTGAGATAACCGCCGGAAAGCGTACCTGTCGAATTTTTCTCAGCGAGCACATGAGCCCAAACCATGGAGGAAGTTGAACCGTACAATCCGGAGGGGCGGGCAAAAATCCAGTTGAAATCATTATTGTAATTGGCTAAT
>JAGCNI010000047.1 GCA_017646015.1 Lentisphaeria bacterium | reverse complement strand
TATATACCGGACATGCAATGCGGAATTCTTCCCAAAGGCAGGAAAGATCTCTGGGCAGACAGTAATCATCCGAATGCTGCCGGCAACCGGATTGTAGCCGACACGATCCTGCCCGCTCTGCAAAAGATCCTTTCTCAAAAATGATCCGTTTTTCCGGATATAGGGAAATCGTGTTGTCTTACATCCGGAAAAACGGGTTCTTCCAAAATTACCGTAGCCAAATAAAACCCGAAAGTTTATTTGACGATTTTTCCGGAATGGAAACGGCAATCGGAATCTTCCACCTTGCACGAGGTCGGATGAGAGCCTTCAAAATAATGGATCAAAGTGCGGCATCCGGCAATTTCCACATCAACGATACATCCGTTCCACTTCCGTTCATTGCGGATCATCATGCGGACTTTATAAGGTGTTTCTATGTTCCTGAGATGATCCAGAGCAAAGCCGGGAGCTGAAATCTTCCGCCAGTTTTTTCCAAGTTCACAAAGAGTCGGACACTCTTTTTCTGTGGAAAGAGTTGCCCGTTTCCGTTTTGGATCAATGGAAAACAATATTTTTTTGCCGACCCCTTCCATTGTGACGGAAAATGTTTTTTCAGGCTGAACCGTAAATTCAAAATAATGTTCACCGGAAAAAGTGACTGAAGCGGATACTTCTTGCAAATCCGAAATTTCCGGCATGGCTTCTTCCAGCCAACGGATCCCCGGAATGGCATCATCGAACCAGACTAATTCGCGAATTCCGAGAACTCCGCCCCATCCGGTAATCCCCAGCCATCCGGAAAGAATCATTCTGTTATTTTTGAACGGTGCAACCATAGGAACTTTCAACCCATCGTAAATATCGACACCATTTCCGGAAAGATCATCGAACGTTTCAAATGAAAGAGATTTGCTGCGGTACATCCCGGTGAATCCAACGAGCATGAAATAATATCCTCCCCATTCGAAGAGCGATGGACATTCATAAGAGTTCAGCAATGCAGAATTTGTTCCGCAGGGAATCGGTTTCTTTGCGACTTTCTTGAAATCACACCACTTTTCAGCCCGGCAAAGAAGTCCATGATCGTAAACGATCCAGGATCCGTCCGGCTGATTATAAATACTGGGATTTTCCGTCATTTCCTCCACAGAAATTCTGGAAGGAGTAAAATGGATCCCATCTTCACTGATTGCCCAGGTCATACCGCGTGGAGTGCCAACCGCCGGCAGAAAACGTTCTGTATGCAGTCCATACGCGAGCGCAAGTTTTCCATCCAGCAGAAATGGTGTTCCGGTTCCGAATGTTTGCCATTGTGCCTCACACGGAAGAATCAAACCATCATCACGCCAGGTCTTGAAATCTTTTGTTGTAATGTGAGCCCATTGATGTCCGCCGTGACCGAATTTACTTTTATGGTGACGTCGGTCATAAAGATAGAAAATATGATATTCATCATTGAAAAAACCGACGGAAACATCTCCGACCCATTCATTCAATCTATCCGGAGACCAACAATGCAGGGGTGTGGTTCTGTATTGAGGCTCCGGTTGTTTTTCTGCCGGAATATCGCAGTGATTTTCCGGTGTTCCCGGCGGATCTCCGAACGGATAATCTTCATCAAGAAGAGTGTCATTTGCCAAAAGCCGGAATTTTGCGCCTGAATAAATTATGGTAAATTTTTGAGCTCCGTCTGTTTCGGAGAGGGGGATTCCGATACGCATGGAATTACAGGAAGGCAGTTCTGAGTTCAATTCCAGAATTACTTCCAGAGCCAGATCATCCGCTCCGGTTCTCCGTGCCGCATAATTTTGTTTGCGTTCAAACTCCAATAAATCCGGATCATTCCCGATTTTCCGGATTAAACAACGGAAAACACCGGGTTCATCCGCAAGAATGGATCCGTCAAAACAGTTCTTTTCTGTCAGAAAAACTGTATTTGAAAATGTTTTGTGTTTTTTCAATGGTGGAAACTGCATTTTGAATCTCCTGTTTGATTGAATTTATCAGGATCTGTTATATTGCGCCCAGGACCTCTGACTGGAGAAGTTTTTTCTGAAAAAGAGGTGCAAATGTCCTTGAGCTGATATGATCCCTGGTTGTTGGATCGCAATGCCGGATGAATTGATTCTCTGTGCATTGCAGGAATTCATAGAGTGGTGCATGGTCTGACCGGTGGATAGAACACTGCCAAATGAGAAATATCATCATTTTCACCGATAAAGATTTCTCCGTCAAGTCCGGTCAACATGACATCTGCACGATGAATGATCCATGTTTTCGGCATCCGGGAACGCATGATCCCTTCATCGGAAAAGCCTTCTTCCGGAGTATAACGGAACAGGTGGCAGACATCCTCATCCAATCCGGAGATCCCCCATAAAACATGATCCCGGTTATATGCCAGTGCGCGGATATTATTTTCAGAAACAGGGCGTCCCAGAGAAAATACCCGTCTTGCGTGCAGATCCAGCCGGAAGAGAATTCCGTCTGCATTTGTACCGCAATAGAATATTCCATCTCCTGCTGAGACTGCACAATTGATCGTTGTCAGATATTCCCGTCCGGCTCCGCATGGAACTTTCATGCCGGTATCCGCAAAGGATTCTGTCTGCGGATCAAAGACAATGATGTGTCCATGATGTCCGTTGAAATAAATCTTGGATCCAAACGTGAACAGGACTCCCGGAATATTCTGTTTTTCCATGATCCATTGATCGAAGCATGGAAACATTTTGAATCGTTCTGTTGCCGGATCATAAGAGAAGAGGTCTCCTCCGGGAGCAGTCATACCGAATATCGTTCCGTTCAGTATTGTCAATCTCCCAATTCCCTGACCCTGTTCCGGGGTTCCCAGATTCCGTATGTTTTTTAATTTATCAGACGGCATCGGATAGTATTTCATGAATTCACCGCGGTCAGTTCTCTTGTGAAAATTGAATGCGGATTGATTGATCCCGGTATCGTATTCATACAATGCACCTTCCCCCATGCCGTATGTTCCGAAATAAAGTTTTCCGTTGTCAGTCATAACAAGAGAGCGACTTTCTTCTCCGCATTTTCCGAAGGTATTCAAGGATTGAAAAAAGCGCACATCCGGATGATATACGAAAAATCTCGGGATTTCGCCATGGGTTGTTCCCAGAATGACCCCACTTTGCGGATCCTGAGCCAAAGCAGAGATCCGTCCTGCCTGCCGTGGAATAAGCGGAGTTGTTCCGGACATTCCCTCTTCCTGTACGATCAATGTTCCCTGTTTGATAAATACCTGATTATCGGTCCGGGTGATTTCATGATAACGTTCGGCGGTCGGAGAGAGCAGGGAGATGTTGGGATTATTTTCTGTTTTACAATCGGCAAAAGATGCTTCCGGTTTCTTGTCAACTCCTTTTTCATTATAGATGAAGAATGAAAGGGCTTCCACTTTTCCGGTGCGCTCGCCTCCGAAATACAAGGTTCCGTCACTGGTACAGCATGCGGAAGCGACGACTCCCAGATTTGTAAAACCGTCAACCTGGATGCGCCCCAGATCCTGCTGTTCCAGCGTTTCAGGATTCAGTTTGAAGATATGAGGCGGAATTCTTTTGGATGGGACCGCATTATATCCGGCAAAATACAGATTGTTATCGTGTCCTGTTACCAGCATTCGCGGGAAAAACCGTTTATCTGCATAATGATCGGGTGTGGCGATTTCGTTGCCCAGAGTTCCCAGATCACGCATGGAACCGAATTTTCCATTGAGCGGATCATATTCAAAAATATGATGAGTCATCCATGTTGTGCCATAGAGTTTTTTTCCGTCTCTGGATGGCAGCAGATTGAAAATCCCTCTGCCGTTATGGGATGCCCAGAAATCATCAGGGATCCCCAGAGGAAGTTGTTCGATTTTTCCTGTTTCAGGCGTGAAACGCAAAAAATTTCCCTGACTGTCGGACGTATATACCCGACCATCAGCGGGGCAGTAACATGGACCGAGAAAATCATGTTCCGCAATACGGCCATGATCTTTCAGCTCTCCGGTTTTCAGACTGAAACTGTAAAAATGACAACGCAGGAATCCGGTGATGTAAACCTCTTCCCGTTCCGGATTGTACGTCATCCATCTTGCTCCGCCATTGGGAACCACAATACCAAGATCTTCCGTATGACCATTTTCCGGATTATAGGTAATCAGATGCGAACCGCGGAATTTCCGTTCCGGATCATTCGTTACGTTCCAATAATGATAACTGTCTTCACCGACCGGCGGCGCAGTCATATGCGTTGCTGCAATCAATTTTCCGCCGGGAGTAAAACACATCGAAGTATGGATTTTAGAATGCGGATGCCGGAGTCTGTCTTCCGGGGGATAATCGATCACCTCTGCTAAATCCGCAACATCTTTTACTGTATCTGTTGCCGGATCATAACAGACCAGTTGTGCGAAAGCACCGGCAAAACCGACTTCTGCACATAAGGCAAAGTAAACTTTGTCATCCGGTGATGCAGCCGCTGCATACATGACATCATGATGATCCTTGTTGCGGATATATCGAATCGTTATTTTTTCCTGATTGGCAATCTTATCCATTTTTTATTCCTTGCCTTGGATGTTTTTATTTCAGTTTATGATATTCTTTCCAAGTACAGAACAGAATGTATTCCAGGATCGCTTATCCCAAATCCCGGATTCTGTTTCTGCATGATAAAGACGCGGCAGTGAATCAAGTATGGTATCCATTTCCTGCCAGTTGATGTTTCCTTCTCCGGGCGGATTGTGGTCATCTCCTTTTCCGTAATTGTCATGCAGATGACAGGTGACAATATTATTTTTCATAATTTCGATTATCTTTGAGACTCCACCGCTGTAACAGTTGGCATGTCCGCTGTCAAAACAGCTTCCCAGATTCGGATGATGATATTTCTGAATGATCTCCTCCATCTGTTGAAGTACATCCAATGGTTCTGTTGCATTTTCCAATGCCAGAGTGATAGATGTTTCTTCGCAGACAGGCAGAAGGGAGTCCAGTGTTTTTTCAAGCAGAGAAAGATTTTTTTCTGCACTGATCTCTTTGCAATAACCGAGATGGATCGTGAAGGTTTTGACATTCAAGATCTGAAGTTCCCGGAGAAAAACAGATTGACGCCGGATCATATCTGCCTGAATATCCGGATCTGGATTGATGCAATCACTGCCAACACCCCATAAAGCATGGCATGCGGTCGAACGCAGACGATATTTTTCCAATAATCTCTGGATTTTCTTTATATAACTTTCACCATCAGCGCGGAACCATTTCGGATGAGCAACGATATTTTCGACCCCCCATCCGGGAAGCTCAGCCAATACCTTTTCCACATCTTTTTCCTCAACTTTTTCCCAACGGATAAAGTGGATCAACTCTTTTTTCATTTTTCTGTTCCTCTTTTGATCATTTCTGTGGTTGAATCGGCATAAACAATGCTGTTTCTCCGGATTCCATGGAGAGCGTAATTCTGCCGGACGGAAAGATTTTATCAGAGATGATTTCCCTGACTTTACAGTTCCATGGCAAATTGATTTTTTTCTCTCCTGTGCTTGATGCATGGATCATAACCAGGTTTGTATTGGCTTTCACCACATCACCCTGTTCATTGTATAAATGGATTCCCGCAGCCCGGCAAATCCCGCGCATCAGATCCGCAGAGGGAGGAAGCATTGAGTAAATCTGAGTTCCGCATTCATTTTTACGTACTGCAAGTACCGGATGACCTTTCAACGTCCCCAAAACGGTTGTTTGGGCATCCGGTTTTACATAGAACAGGGGTGTCGGGTTGAATTCTTCTTTCCCGGAAATCATATATTGTGTAAAAGGATGTGTCCCTGTCAATTGCAAAGTTGCACGGCTCGTATTGCTTTTTTCTGCAAATGTGAATCCTGTCAGTTTTTCCATATTTTTCAGTGAACGTCCTGTTTTCGAGAGATATCCGGGCGCATGGCACCAGACAGTAATTGCTTGATTTTTTGATATTTTTTTCCGGATCACTTCCATTTTTTCCGGAGTGATATAATAACTGTTCAGGAAAACATAGACCGGATAATCCGGCATGTCCGGATTATTGATATCACTTTGCAGATAGAAATCCATCGGGGCGCCGATATGACTGAGCCGTTCACGTGCTTCCCGATTCCATGCATGAAAGAGCGGTTGAAATGCATTGACATAGAGCATGCTTTCTTCATCGCACAGAACCGCAATTCGGGCAACGGAACGGCGATCCCGTTTGAGAAGTTCCGGTTCCTCTGAAGACATTTTTGCAATATCTTTCATCAAGTGTTCATTATGGAAAGTATGGTTCCCTGTAAGCAATACCCACCAGA
This sequence comes from Lentisphaeria bacterium, assembly GCA_017646015.1. GTDB lineage: Bacteria > Verrucomicrobiota > Lentisphaeria > Victivallales > UBA1829 > SIG94. The sequence goes on along the minus strand of JAGCNI010000047.1, from coordinate 8,806 downwards.
GGCCATTGCCCTGAGTCATACAGTTCCCCCATGTCCGCCAATTAACGCTTCCGGTTTCTTCCAGAGTCGAAGTAAAATAACGCGTATTGATTTCATCGGAGAAACAGGAGCGCATATCCGCTTCACACCAGAAAAATTTTCCATGCAGACGGATGCTGGCAAGATAACCATTCATACTGTCTCCAGCAAATCCCCCCAAACGGTTGATATAACAGAGCGGAGCTGAAATAAAATCCAGTTCAGGATTTGCCAGAATTTTGTCAAAACAGAGAAAACCCTGATTACTCAAATCATCATGCCAGGAAGAATATCCGTTGAAAACACCGATAAGTTTTCTTGTTTTGGAGGCTTTCCGGGCAGCCTTGCTGAATGCTGCAATATCTTCGGCAACAACATCTGCCATATAGCGCAAATGATCTGCAACCTGTCTGGATCTTTTCATATCGCGGAAAAATCCATGTTCAGAAACCCGGCGCAATTTTCCCGAAGGAATCGTGGCATTGTCGAAAGTTACTTTTTCATCATGCCAGGAACGGCGGAGAGCATTTTCATCTCCGTTGTAATGTTTTCGCAACCAGTCACGGAAACATGCAATATTTTTAGGATTATAATCGATCCAGCCCTTGTTGGAGGCAAACCAATACCATTCACTGGCACGACCTCCGGCAAGCAGATAGCCGGCAATACGATTACCGATTTCCGGATGATTTTCTATTTTCCGGATCAGGCGGGTCAATGCCATACAACCATCTTGCAGCCATATTTTACTGCTCAAACTCGGCTGTCCGGAGGTTTTTCCATCTTCAGTACGATCCAATTCCGCCGGATGTTTTTTCAACCACCACGCAGGCGGTCTGAGCAGTACCCTTACAATGATCCGTGCATCCGGAACAAAACGTACCGCATTGGTGATCTGCCGGATCGCTCCGGCGCAGGTCCCTTTGTCTGTCCAGGCTTCCTGACTGTTGACCAGAACCTGTACATAACGTTGTCCGGCTGCCGCAAAATCAGCCACCACATCATCCGCATAGATAACAGGACCATGCGGCATGATCCCATTGGATTTTTCTGTTTGACCGTTACGCTGGATCATATTTACACCATGAGCAGAAGAAACAGTGTAGTCGGACGGTGTTGCAGAACTCTTTTTTTCAGACAGTTTCTTCAGATATGCCGCAGTTTGAGGCAATGTTTTTTTGAAGTAACGGTCATGATCCTTGTGCAGTTCCTCCCGGCGGGAGATTACAGTAGCCTTCTTATTTTTATAGAACTTCAACTGTTGCTGACGGCGATACTCCAGTTCTTCCGGTGAAAGAGAACAATTGAAAAATGAAAGACGATCGATCAAGCCGTCAAATCCTGAACCGTCGAATCCAAATCCGATCCGGAACGGTAAAGAGGCGGAAAAGATCATCTGTTTTTTGTCTGAAATCACTGTTTTTCCGACCTGAACACCATTGAGAAAAACTTTGAATTTTCCATTGTCAAAAGTAGCAGCGATAAAATTCCATTGACCCGGTTCCGCTTTCGGACAGCGCAGAAGCGGAATCAGTTCTTTCCCATTATTCCCTGCCCGGAGTCCGTTATAATAGCGCATAACTCCTCTCCAGAGATTTTTATCGCTGTAAGCAAATTCCGGAACCATATCATAAAGAGAAAATTTGAATTCATGAAGATGACCGGATGGAGTCGGTCCTGCAACCGCAGCAATATAACGGTATCCACTGCGGGCTGTTCGCGGATAAATCCAGGCACAAATTGAAAAATGATGCGGATCAAGCTGTTTTTTATCCAATTCAAGAGTCACCGGATGCCGTATGGTATCCGGAATCCAGAGGGCATTACTTTCTTCATGCCATTCGGCAAAGGATATATTTTTCCAATCTTTTCCGCTGATCTCTCGAATAGGCTGGCGGCACTTTGTTCCTGCTTTGACAGGATTCCCGGTCGCTTTCTTGGCTCCGCGCAGTTCATAGGAGCGGAGAAGCAGCTTCCCTGTGAGCGGGAGAGATGGATTGCGCCGGATCCCGAGAAAGAGCTTTTCGGCACTTCCTGTTGTCTCACGTCCTTTGTCCGGAACGAACGGTCCGTTTGAATGAATCACAAGTGTTTGATTCCTCCCCGCTTTATAACGTTTGGAGGGCGTGGTGAGTGTGCCGCCTGAAGGTTCAAGAACAGATCCATAGATCTCTGTTTCCTGAAAAACATCAAAAGTAAAAGTGTAGCCGCGCGCATCCGGAAGTTTTAATTTCGGCTCCAAACCGACAAACCGTCCTCCACCGGTAAAATCATAATGTATCATGATTCCTTCCGGCATTTGTTCCCACCAACTTTTGGCTCCCGGATAAATACGTCCGGCAGAAAGTCCGGTTTCCCGGCATAATGCAGGAAATGTCTGCCCGGACATTGTTGTATCCACTGCTTTGGGGCGGGAGACTGTTTGGGCACAAGCGTATGAACCACAGAAAATCAGTGTCAGCATCAGAATTTTGATATACATACTCTTCATTTTCTCTCCAAAATATAAAATATGGAAAATCAGCGGAACATACCACCGGATGTGTACCAGTAGAGATCTTGGATTTTGTTGATCGTATAGGGTGTATCAGTACTGGTCAGAGGAAAACCGCTTTTGGAAATTTCATATTTGTCTGAATGCGCCGCATGTCCATCCAGAAAAACAGTGTTGCAGCGTTTCGATTTGTGGGCATCCCAAAATCCTCTGCCATTGGTTCTGAGATCAATTCTGTAATATCCTTTTTGCGGATCGCTTCCCAATGCACTGTCGGCAAATAAAATCACACTGCCCGGCGATTTCGCATGTTTCCTGACAATCGCTCCGCTTTGCTTGTCTGATTTATAGCCATAAAGATAAGGACTGACGGTATCACGATCGTAATAGAGGGCTTTGTTATAAACGATCCAGCCTGAATTTATGCCGTAGCCCCAATTTGTAAAACAATACTCAACATTTTTTTCTTCAACCGTGCTGTAATTTGCTTTGGGGCAAACATACTGTTTCCATTGCGTTTTCAAATTCGTCATCAGACCTGTGTCATAAAAACGGTATCCCCATTGGGATCTTCCTGCCCAGGCAATTTCATCATTCGCAACCAGTTTTTCATCATTGTCGTCAAAATATTGACTGGCTGTCAGTACAAGCTGTTTCAAATTGCTTAGGCAATTTATCGCAGTTGCTTTGTTCCGAGCCTGATTTAATGCCGGCAGAAGCATCCCCGCCAGAATCGCAATGATGGCAATAACCACCAGAAGCTCTATCAATGTAAAGAACCGCAACATCCCAATACATTTCTCTTTTCTCTTAAACATACGTAAAGGTCTCCTTGTTTTGTTTTTTTGTATCTTTATGTTATTGTTGCATTTATACTTGTTTTAACTGTGTCGCTGCATCCAGAACTTTTTCTGCCGCATGAACAGAAAATTGATTGGAACGCGGAGTTGTTTCATAGCCGCCCCTGCCATAATTCCACAGATTCGGAAAATAACCTGTACCGCTTCCATTGTTCAAAATCGCTATCAACGCAGTCTTGCCGAAAAAGAGTTGTTTCCGTAAAATCAAGCCAGTCGCAGTAAACGGTTCACACGGAACACCGAGAATCACACTTGATCCGAAATCAAACAATGTCATTTCAAAGGTGTATTGTTTCGGGTTATTATAACGATCCATCAGGGCTTCTGCAAAATATTTCAGAACAACCGGGCTTTTTCTGGCAAAATCTTCTGCTGTCAAACTTTTTACAGTATCCGGAGTAAAGATAATGTCTTTATATTTTTCCAGATTTTCCTGCGCTTCTGCAAGTTCTTCCGGAAAAATTTCACGGGAGGGGATCTGAAATGAAATAGATTTACTTGAAAAACTTGTTTCCGTATCTTTCAGCGTGAGCATTCCCTGTTTTACAGATTCCGCATAACTCCGTCCGATCCGTTCCGCTTCATCCGGAGAAGTCTGATCGCCGGGAAGAGTTACATCAAAGTGATTGATATCTCCGGAACATCCGATCAACGGCATCATCATATCCCCGTTCCCCATTCCGGCTTCTACAAGACGTCGTGTCCAGCCAGGCCAATCCCCGGAAACAAGTGATCCCCCCGTCGTATCCGCATGATTGCAGATCGAAGCAAGCAACAAATTGTATCCCGCTTTGTTTTTCAAATACAACAAAGGAATTTCCGGATCGATTTCACCTTCTGGACGCACAATATCAGGATTGAGTTTCCCGGGGTTCGTCTGAACCGTTCCATCTTTCATCCAGAATCGGCGGTTGAAACAACATTCTGCATTGGAGGTACCGCCGCGTTGGAACGCAATACATTCACTGAAATTCTGCACAGCATCTTTCAGCGCATCAACTGTTTTTTCTGTCACAAAATCCAGATACTCCGCACAAAAACCGCCTCTGCCTCTCCGTACTTCCGGTGCAGTATGACAATGCGTTGCTGTTACCAACAGAACACTCTCTGCAAATCCGGAATCCTGCAAACGTTTTTGAACCATTTGAAATAATTCGGGGGGACACACGATCAGGTCATATTGAATCAGAAATGAAAATTTCCCATCCTTGCGAAATGCCGCGATACGGACTTCGAGATCATCCAGCACACCGGTCCAGATCCGTGTATTGAAATAACCGGCAAGTCCCATTTTCATCGGCGGATTTATATTTTTTCTGGCAAGCCCGAATTCAAAAATACTCATATCGTAAGTATCCTTATCTCAAGTGTTTCTATTTATATCAACTTTATTGTTTTTTTCAGTGATAAATGCAATATAATCGAAAAAAATTAAAAAGCAAGCCTTGATTTTTTTATTTATACGACTATATTTTGTATTATAACGACATAGGAGAATCAGCCGTGAAAGAGGCAATGTTTTATTATTGGGAAAGCAATATTGATCATACCAGAAAATATGATTGGAAAAGAAAAAACATCAGCAGCGGCAGAATAAAAAATTCCTTGTTGATCCTGGAATCAGTTGGAGAAATAATCTGTTTCCCGGAGCAGGTCCATGTGTTGAGCAAACGGAATGAACCCTGGCTTTTTTATCTTGTGACACAGGGTAAAGGTTCTTTCCGGCTTCATCACGAAACTGTTTTCTTTTCACCGGGAGATGTGATTATCATTGCTCCGCAATTTGTGAATACCACCTTCAATATATTGTCATCTTTTCTGGTTTTACAGAATCTGTATATCACGAATACGATCGGCATCCGGCACATGTGTATTCAGGAGGTCCCGGAGATCGCAGTTTTTCATCCGGTCAACTTTAATAAATTCTTGTTGCTGCATGAAAGTATTGTTCAAAAAATGGAAAATCAGTTATCGGACTCTGTATCTGAATGTTCGATTTTGCAAGATGTTTTTGCATTTCTGTATGAGATGGAACATCAGTGTTTTTCCATGGAGTATTTGGATCCGGTCCGCACGATTTATAATGAAATCAACAGTTTGCCGGGGCGTGTTTATTCCATACAGGAGTTGGCTCAGAAAAGCGGGTTGAGTGTACGGACTTTACAGCGACGATTCAAAAAACAGATCGGCTGTTCGATCCAGAGCCTGATCACGATTTGCCGGATCGGCTTTGCAAGACAGCTTTTGCAGAATACATTTTTGTCTGTTGCGGAAATCGCCACCCGCTGTTGCTTTAAGAATGTTGCTTATTTTTCAAAAACCTTCAAACAGGAAACCGGGATCTCGCCAAATGAATTCCGGAAAAAGAACCGTAATTTGCAACATTATACAAATACAAGTAACCTTACGAGTGGTTTGAAATCAATAAATCAAGGTGGTGTAAAAGAACTTTCGCCCAGAAAAAAACAAATACTCTGGCTGATGAATGAAAAGAGAAATATTTCGATTCATGAACTTGCGGAAAAAATGAAAATCAACCATTCTGCAGTACAAAAACACATAGAGTCATTGAAAAAAGAAAAAATCCTCCAACGAAGCGGACCGAAACGCGGCGGTTTCTGGATCATTTCCCGCCCATAATACACTGATCTCATTGATATTGTGAACCTCCGCATGGAATTTCCTGATGTTACTTTTCTGATTTCTTTCCGGAGCTGAAATAACAAAAGCCTGTCTTAAAAATAAAATGGAGCTTTGATGATTCGGACGATCCTATTGCTGTTCCCTGGTGAAAAGTCGAAACCTTTCCAATAATTCTATCATTTTGTCTTGGCATGAGAATTTGCCAGTAAGGTTCGATTCAAAAAGTGAGCCGTTTCTTGAGCCATCTTCCCTCGCTGCACATTCGGCGCAAGGGAAAGAAAAACGGGGTGCAGATTTGTAATAAACACAATCACAGGGAATTAGAAAGAAAATATCATTATTTCAGGAATCAGGGCAAAAAAATGGTGGTGGGGGATGGATTCGAACCATCGAAGTCAGCGACAGCAGATTTACAGTCTGCCCCCTTTGGCCGCTCGGGAACCCCACCACTGGATGATAATTGGAGCGGGTGAAGGGAATCGAACCCTCACGATCAGCTTGGAAGGCTGAGGTTCTACCATTGAACTACACCCGCAAACTCTCATCAAGTTTGTGGGGAATAATATATTGCTTTTTCAGAAAAATGCAAGTCCTTTTTCTGACTTTTTTTCATTTTTTTTGATCTTTTTCGTATTTTTCAATATTTTGAGCGTGTTTTTCTGTTCAAATCTCTTCCTGCAGCTGGAGGCGGAGCTTGTTCAACGCCTGATTCTGGATTTGACGTACCCTTTCACGGGTGCGTCCCAGATGCAAACTGACTGTTTCCAATGTTTGCAGAGGTGTGCCATTCAAGCCGAAACGCAGCATCAGGACTTCTTTTTCGCGTTCATCAAGCTGAGTGAGCCGTTGACGCATCAGGCGGATGGATTCATAACGCCTGATCTGTTGGTCCGGGGTCGGAACAGTGGTGTCCGGAATCAATTCTATCAATTCGCCGTCCTCACCTTCTTTGATCTGATCCTGCAGGGAAATTACATGCGGGGCTGAAAGCAGGAGGCTGGCGACTGTTTTTTCACTGTATCCGGAATGGATCGCGAGTTCTGTATGGGTCGGAGCTCTGCCGAGTTCAAGACCGAGATCCCGGCTGAGTTTTTTGAGTCGGGAGATTTTATGGGCAGACTGGATCGGGATACGGATCGTGTTTCGCTGATTGCCGATCGCACGGCGCATGGATTGTTTGATCCACCAGGCTGCATAAGAGCTGAATTTTGCTCCTTTATCCGGATCGAATTTTTCCACCGCCCGCATCAAGCCGATATTTCCTTCGGAGATCAAATCCTGCAGTGGAAGTCCATTTCCTTTGAAGTCATGGGCAATTTTGACCACCAACCGGAGATTGGAGGTGATCAACTCTTCGCGGGCTGTATCATGCTGATTTTTGTCTTTACTGTGGATCATTTTTGAAAGACGGCGTTCATCTTCCTGTTTGACCAGTGAGTATATGCTGATGTCATGGATATAATTTTTCAAGGTGTCCCTTTTTTCTGTAAGATCCGGAGCAGGGAGGGGACTTTCATGTATCAAAATCGCTTGCGGTGATTCCTGTATGGTTTGTTGCGGTGCGGGGGTGGCGTCAGCAGAGTGTTTTCTGACAGAGGATTTTCTTTTGAGCTGTGTTTTCTGTGTTCTTTTTACGTCTTCTGTGCGGCTGTTTTTCTTTGCTGTGTCTGTGGTGTGTCTTGTGTGTTTCATAGCATTGCATCCTTCTGTTTTTTTTATTGATCGTGACAGAGCCCCTACATATATACAGGGAAAAAACAGTTGTTTTTCAAGTCAAAAAGTGTAAAACAGGAATAAAAATAAATAAAAAAGTAAAAAATTACAATAAAATAGAGAATGGAAAAAATTTTGCAGAAAGAATCTGACGGGGGATCATGGTCAACGTGGCGTTCTGCCGCCGATGATAAATTTCAATTCCTGACACAGATCTTTTCCTGTGATTTGCTGGATCCGTTCGAGGAGCTGTTGTTTGATTTTCGGGGTATCGAGTACCATACGGTACATGGGGTGCATGACTTCTATATAGAGGACATGGTCATTGAGCGAAACCGGTTTGCAGCGGCGTGCGTTTTCTTTTCCGGCGACATTTTCCCAATTTTCTTTGACTTCAGAGATTTTCAATTCCCACGGCGGAATGACTTTTGCAGCGACACTTTCGACTACATTGGCAAGCGATACCGGAACGGGATTGTAACGGTTGATTTCAGATGGTGCGGCGGATTTGCCATACCACTGATTCAAAAGTGCTTCGATCTCTTTGGTACATCGTTTATTTTTCATGGTGTCCGGGCACAATAAGGGCGTGAGTTCTATTGTACGCCTACACCAAAGATTGAAACTGGCAGCAATAGACAATAAAACGCCATTTTAAATGGAGCCAATAATCCTAATCCCATGTTTTTCAATCCGTTTGTAAAGCATTTACCGAATGGGAAGAGGAAGAGGCTCTGGATGAGTCCCAGCGGGAGACGCAGGATGTTCAGAGATTCTTTTCCGATTTTGAATCCCATTTTACTGACATTGATCAAACCGCGTACCACATGAGGAAGCAGGATTTTGGCTGCCTGGATCGCAATTGGAGTCAGGATGGCGATGGTTGCCGGGTCCATGGCTCTGGCTTCATAACGGGGACAGAAAAATGCAAAAAGCATCAGCCCGATCGTAAAGACTAAAGCATATTTTCTCATGAAACTGTCCCTTTTTTATAAAATTTAGAAAAGCAAAATCACAAAAATAGTATAACATGTTTCTGTGATTTTGCAAATCCTGAATGTTATTTTTCTGCAAAAAT
>JAGCNI010000046.1 GCA_017646015.1 Lentisphaeria bacterium | reverse complement strand
GTCACCACATGACTGGTCGGACTGAATGCTCTGGTTTGAATTTTATACTTTTTTGCGAGAGAATCAATAATTTTTGCGGGAATTAACTTGACAATTTGGGCAAGTACTGTCATATTACTTTTATGAAGATCCATGTGTTTTTCCTTTCGTCTTGTAGCAAAGCAAAAGGTAGCATGGATCTTCTTTTTTGTCAAGTTTTCAAAATTTTACGGGATGACTGTGAAAATAATTATTTTTTACCGGCGGGCGGAATCAGTTTCAACAAATGATCCTGATACTCTTTCACAAACATGTTGCCAAGATGTCCGCCGCAATCAAACCAGATCATACGCTCTTTCAATGTACGACTGAGAAACTCTTTATCTTTTTCAGACAACAGCGGATCATCTGCGGTATGGATCACACGGATATCGGGATGTTCACGCAAAGTCTGTCCGATCGCTTCCAGTCCGGCAACATGGTTGAGTTGATCCAATGTAAGATCTTTCTTCTCTTTCCGGAATTCCGGCAGCAGACATTTTTCCGCATACATCATCCCGGTAAATGTGTCGATCTCACGGTACAAATCTGTCCGGGAACCCCAGGAATAAGGAGTCTTGAGAACCTGCCATTCCGGATTCTGTTTCTTGGCGGAAAGCAGAATATCACGCAGAGTCAGACGGAAAGAAAGTCCGGCAAGCACCGCCGACTGGCGTCTGGATAACGGCAATGCACCGTTGAACTCTTTTGCATTCGTTCTGTCCAGAGGCGGCTGTTTCTGCGATGAAAAATAGATCGTCTTGACCAACGCATCGCTTCCTTTACGGAAGAATTCAGCTTTATTCCAATATTGACTCATGGCTGTAAAATCATCAAATTTCTGCAATGCACCACGCAAATCCACCGGAGGATTCAAAGCAAGATACCGCCGGATCCCCAACTGCGGATCTTTCTTTTCCAAATCGGCAATAAACAAAGTATGCAGCCCGCCCATGGAATAACCGGCAAGATGAACAGCTTGTGGTTTCAACTCATAACGGCGGAACGCATCATCCCTGACCAGCTTCAACATCTGCCGCAACAGTGCCGCATCATGCGCTGTATTCCCCGGAAAATGCAAGCCCGCCGCTTCCATGAATTGACGGTTGAATACACTGCTGACAGTGATCACAGCATAACCTTTGTAATAAAACAACTCAGCCAAAGCGCGAAGTTGTCCGGCCTTATAATGCCCCCCGATCCCCGGCAGAAGGATCAGCAACGGTGCTGCGGGATCCTCCTGTTTCCATATATTATAAGGAAAGGAGGGATTCTCTTCGTGCATCTTCACGGAAGAACCGGATGCAAGAGAAACAAAATCCGAATTCCAGAGTGAGGATTTGATCCACCAGCTGGATTCATTCTTCTGCATCTGCAAACGGATGAATTTCATGGTATCGGTCTTTGCTCCCTGCGGATTGTAATAAGAAGCAATGGAAACCATTTTCCCTTCCGCCCCTTTGCGCTCAGCAGGAGGCGGCAGGGTTTGATCATCAGCAGGATCCGGAGCCAACGGTTTCAAATGATAATCATTGATATTGGTGTAACGCAATGCAATCAAACCCATCTTGGTCAGATCATAAGGATCGGATGCAGTTTCAGTCAGAGCCACATACGATTCATAAGAATTGACCGCACGGTTCAGACTGGAAATATAACCGGCATAGGGAATGACCATCTTGATATCCAAGGCTGAATCAAACAAGCTCCCCACATGGTCGCGGATATTGGTTCCGGTACAGAACGGAAGAATCAGGACACAGCCCGGTCCGATCCCCCAACGGGCAAAGGCTTTTCCCATATTTTCATCCTGACGGGGCAACCCGAACAACGCATGTGCAGGGTCGAATATCCCAAAGATCCCGATCGTAGTATTCGTCAGAAAACGAACCAGCACAATGCCGCTGCCTGTAAACTTTGCCTGACAGAGACAACTGACCAAACGTCCCGGGAAAGCAAGATTATCAGAAATATTATCGATCCGCTGGATCACCTCTTCGGGCAGGATCGAACCATAGATCCAGGATATCGGACGGACAAGGTAATGCATCAGCACATCATTCACAGCAAACATGCTCCGATTGAAAGGCTCCAGCGGATCATTCCCCGAAAGCTCTGTCACGATTTCCGACGGTGTCCACACTTTATTGACTGCGGCTGTGTTCTCATCATTCACGATTTCTGTTGTAGCACAGGAACAAAGCAGCACAAGAGCCAGAGGAACGATCAACAAATTCAAATATTTCATTATTTCAAATCTCCATTTCCAAATATTATCCCTGATAATAAAATACCACAAAAAAATATGAAAGCAAGCAGGAGAATCAATTTAGATTTATTTTTATCTGCCGGAATATAGTGGTTTTCTCTTAAAAAATTGTGCTTTTATACTTGAAAAACAGATTACAGTATATTAAATTACTGTTAAGATTAAGTTTTTCTTTAACAAACAAAAAAAACAAAAAACAAAGGACGGGGTACATTAAACATGTATTGGTTGGATTGGTTGCTGGTTGCGATACCACTGCTCGTAGTCATTTTAGTTGCATTGAAAAGTCAGAAGTACGTTAAAAACGTATCAGACTTCCTGACTGCCGGTCGTGTTGCCGGTCGTTACGTTGTCGCAGTTGCTTCAGGAGAAGCCGGACTGGGACTGATCAGTGTTGTGGCTATCGTTGAAATGTATTATAATTGCGGATTTGCGGTTTCATTCTGGGGCCGTATCGCAGGTCCGCTGTCACTGGTTCTCGGGTTGACAGGATATTGCTCATACCGGTTCCGTGAAACAAAAGCAATGACCATGGGACAGTTCCTGGAAATGCGCTATAACCGTCCGTTCCGTATTCTGGCTGCTATTCTCCAGTCTGTTTCCGGGATCGTCAACTATGCGCTCTTCCCTGCAGTCGGAGCCCGTTTCATGATCTACTTCCTCGACCTGCCGACCATGATCAATATCGGTGGCTGGCATTTCCCCACTTTCGGTCTGCTCATGGCACTCTTCCTCGCCATTGCATTGTTCATCATTATGCTCGGCGGACAGATCACCATCATGGTCACAGACTGTATTCAAGGCTTGCTCTCTTATCCCATGTACGTGGTTGTTGTCGGATTCATCCTCTGGAAATTCTCCTGGGACAACGAAATGGTTCCGGCACTCATCAACCGTGCTCCGGATGAAAGCTTCCTGAACCCCTACGACGTTGCCAAACTGCGTGACTTCAACCTCTTCTATGTCTTTGCCGGTCTTGTCAGCACAGTTGTCAACCGTATGTCCTGGTCCGGTTCTCAGGGTTACAATGCTGCTGCCCGTAACGCTCACGAACAGAAAGTCGGCGGTCTCCTCGGCAGCTGGCGCTCCGGTTTCTCCATCATGATGTATGTTCTCATGGCTATTGCAGCTATCACATACCTCAACCACCCGGATTATGCTCAGGAAGCCAAAAAAGTCCGTACTCAGCTCGCATCCAAAACATTGGATGACGTTGCCGGTAAACTGGATCCCAAAGTTCGTGCTGAACTCAAAAAGAAATATGAAGCGATCCCTGCTGAAACCGCTATGAAAACAACTGCAGCTCCGGATGTGGTTGCTCTCCTCAAAGAACGCTCTCAGCATGGGAAAGTCAAATATCCTGTTGTTGAAATTCCCTATAAACGCTGCAAACAGTGCAGTGCTGCACAGGCTGCAAAACCCAAATGCGTCCAATGTGCAAAAATCAGACAGAGCATCTCTCTGGATGAACCGTATATCAAAACAACTGCTGATACGCTCGCTCAAATCCCGGAATTCCGCGGCACAACCGGTACATTCAATGCCATTTACGGTCAGATGCTTGTCCCGATTGCAATGCGTGAAATGCTCCCGATGGGTGTGACCGGTATCTTCTGCGCAATCATGATCTTCCTCATGGTCTCCACAGATACGACCTACATCCACTCCTGGGGTAGTATCCTCACACAGGACTTGATCGTTCCGTTCCGCAAAAAACCGCTGACCCCGAAAGGACAGCTTCTGCTTCTCCGCTTGTGCGCTTTGTTCGTCGGTTTGTTTGCGTTCTTCTTCTCTCTCTTCTTTGCTCAGGTGGATTACATTCTCATGTTCTTCGCTATTACAGGGGCAATCTGGATGGGGGGTGCAGGTCCGTGTATTGTCTTCGGTCTCTACTGGAAACGCGGAACTCCCGCAGCAGCATTTGTAACCCTGATCATGGGTTCCTCCATTGCTGTGAGCGGTATTCTGTTGCAGAACTACTGGGCAGGTACGGTCTATCCGTATCTGGTCGCCCGCAACTGGGTTGAACCTGTTGCAAACTTCCTCTCCACTGTTTCCAGACCGTTCAATCCCTACATCGTCTGGGAAATGAACCCGACAAAATTCCCGATCAACTCCACTGAAATCTCTTTCATTGCTATGATGGTTTCTGTCATTCTCTATGTCACAGTCTCCCTGCTGACATGCAGAAAACCCTTCAATCTGGATCGTATGCTCCATCGTGGTATCTACAATACGGAAGGTGTTCAGCTTGAAAAAACAAAATGGACTCTCGCTGGAATCGGAACCAAACTGCTCGGTATCGACAACCAGTACACCAAAGGTGACAAGATCCTGGCATGGTCTGTATTCCTCTATTCATTCTTCTATGGATTTATCCTGACCTTTGTTGTCATGATCATCTGGAATGTGTTCCAGCCCTGGCCGGATCTCTGGTGGGCACATTATTTCTATTGGACAAGTATTCTTATCGCCGGTCTTATCGGAATCATCTCCACTGTCTGGTTCTCCATCGGAGGTACACTTGACCTGATGCGCCTCTTCCGTGACCTGGCAACCAAAGAACAGGATGACCTTGATGACGGTCGTGTGATCGGAAACGTTTCTGCTTCTGACCTGGCTAAATTTGCCAAACTGGAAAATGAAAACAAGGATAACAAAGCCGAATAACGTTTTCTGACAAAACCTGCAATCATCTGCCTCCGGATCCTCTTTGAATCCGGAGGCATTTTTTATGCAAATATCTATTATAAAAAAGTTGATTTTTCAATAAATCATGATAATTTATAGAACATTATAAAATTTGTTTTATAAAACAGATAAAGGTATTTGATTATGAATGATATGGATAAAACCATCCCCCCGCAGCGGCATATTGATCCGGTCGGGGATGATGTCACAATGCCGGGCAAACGGGACCGGAAACCGGACGGCAGATTTTCTCCCGGAGACTTGATCCTCGGCAGATATAAAGTTCTCTCGGAACTCGGTCAGGGCGGCATGGGTGTTGTCTATAAATGTTTCGATGAAACTGCCGGGATCGAAGTGGCGTTGAAAGCTCTCCCCCCGGAATTAAGTCACAATACGCTGGAAATGGAAGATATCAAAGAGAATTTCCAGTTGGTCGCCAAACTTGTGCATCAGAATATTGCTATTTCCAAAAACCTCGAAAAAGATAATTCAAACGGGAATTATTATCTGATCATGGAATGTTGCAACGGCGAAGATCTGCGTCGCTGGATCCGCCGGAAACGCAATGAAAATTCGCTGACATTGGAAACAGTTCTTCCGGTCGTCAAACAAGTTGCCGATGCGTTGGATTATGCTCACAAACAGAAAATCATTCATCGTGACATCAAACCCGGCAATATCATGATCGATCCTGCCGGAGATGTGAAAGTCCTTGACTTCGGACTTGCCGCTCAGATCCACACATCCATGACCCGTGTCAGCATGGCATACCACGGGACCAGCGGTACTGGTCCTTATATGGCTCCCGAACAATGGAAAGGCCGGGCTCAGGGGGCTGCCGCCGATCAGTATGCACTGGCTGTCATGACCTACGAAATGCTCGCAGGACATCTTCCCTTTGAAAGTCAGGATCCTGCCGTGTTACGCGAGGCGGTTCTGCATGAAACAGCTGAACAGATCCCCGATTTATCCAAGACGGCGCAAAATGCACTGATCAAGGCGATGAG
>JAGCNI010000002.1 GCA_017646015.1 Lentisphaeria bacterium | reverse complement strand
TATGCTATCTTATATGAAGTTGCCCCGGTAGCTCAGAGGATAGAGCAGCTGCCTTCTAAGCAGTTGGTCGCGCGTTCGATTCGCGCCCGGGGTACCATTTTTTTTACATTGCTCATCGAAATTTTTATTTTCTTCCGGTATAAATACTTACAAGGATGTTATTTACAGCCAAATTACTCCCGGTTCGCAGAAATAGAAGCTTTTAGCGGATTCAACTCTTTTCACGCGGGGCGGATCAGAGGTTTCAGAAGTGGCGGTTGGCAAATGATCTGCCGTTGTGTGTTTTAAGATATGCTTCAAATGCATAGGCTTTTTCTTTATTTTCTGAAGTAAAAAATTTCCGGACTCCTGCAGATTTCCTGAGGAGTCCGGTTTTTTATGATATGACGGGTAAGAATGAGTTGCAGAGATCAGAAGATCATATCTGCGATATGGTGTCTGCCGGGGAGAAATTCTTTTCCGCCGACAATTCCGGCAGATCCCTCAGGGACAGTCAGTTCATAGCCGTTTCCTTTAGAGTAAACGACTTCAATTGCACCGTTGGGAGTGGGATGTTTCATGGTGAAATGTTCAAGCCCTGCATCTGTCGGGTCCAGCAGAAATGTTTTGAATCCGGGAGCTGTCGGCCGTATTCCAGCGATGAAGCGTGGGATGATATTTGCCGGAGCTGCCCCCCATGCATGAGTCCAATCCTGCATCGGATTTTTGCCCCAACCCTCCATGGAGATCGTGGAGCCCTTTTGGAGCATGTTGTTCCAACTTCGCTCACCGTATCCTGTCAGACATTGCAAAAGATGTTTTCCACTGCCGTAACGGCCACAGGCTTCAAGGTAGTATTGAGCGCAATAGACACTGCAGATCATTCCTTTCTGAGTCAGATAATCAGAGAGAAGTTGTGTTTCCTCTGCATTTGCGATTCCGAAATAAAGTGCAAAGATGGCTGAATGTACGGCGGTATGGTCTGCACCGGGCGAATCCTGCGGTAAAAGAGTATTGTTCCACATGGACTTCCGGAGTTGTTCCCGGAGAAGCTGAGACTGCTTGAGCCATTTCGGATCAGCGGTCAGTTCATACATTGCCTGCAATGCTCCGCAACGGTATGCGTTGGGAACAAAATTGATTTTACCGAAAACATATCCATCCCGTTCTTCCTGTGGCCAGTCCACAATATCGCGGATCTTATCATTGCCTGCGATCAGACCGTTTTCGACTTCAAGAGAAGCGAGGAGACGTTCCGGAAGCCATTTCAGCCAGCGATCCACAGAAGCACGGTTGCCGCTGTAATAAAGATAATCACGAATCAGGAGCGGGGTCAGCAGCCGCCATTCGACAGGCCAGGTTGGATGATCCTCAAAAAAATCGATCGTATTCCGTGCCGTGTTGTAATTGGAGTCACAGCAGAAATGTCCGAGCTGATTGATAAAAGCATCACCCTCATAGGGTTGGCGTTCCCTGTCACCATCAATATAACAGCCGAAAACATTGGTTGCTTTGATGGAATATTTGCAGAATTCCCATATTTTATTCAGTTCCGGGTCGGAGGATTCAAAATGGGAAGCTGAATCATTCCAATCGTCATGCCAGACAGTTCTCCGGACGGTTGCTTCTCCGTAGTAATGATTGATTTCCACATAGCGGAACGGAGCGATTTCGCCGCCGCATTCAAGGGGCGTGGCAAGATAAGGATAAACACTGTAAGCCGGGATGAAATCCGGGATTTCAAAACGGTAGGTATGAGTGCCTTTCCGGATATTGATACGGTTCAAAATAAAAGTACGCCAGCCATGTTCATGGAGGATCGTACCATTGGCACAGGATTCCCCGATGACCACTTCCACAAGATGATCAAAATCTGCGGACAATTCCACTTCAAGAGTTCCGTAAGCAGCTTTTCCGAAATCAAACAGCTGATAGCTTGAGATCGTGCTTTTCTGAACTTCAACTATTTTTTGCATTTTTATTTACTCCATCTGCCGGAGAGCTGTATCATACAAGGAAGAGATCTCCGGCAGACTTGCTTTTTCAGAACTTATTTTTCCAGCATCATGATCCGGTCAACGAGGATGGCATCCTGTTCTTTTGATCCGGGCACATAAGAGGGTCCGCGCAGTTTGATGGATACCCAGATCTCACATTTCTGTCCGGGACGGTTTATGTCTGCCGCAGAACCGAAATTGATCTGTATATGCTCAAAATCATGAATGTGGATCGCTGTAAAGGGATTGACCGGAGTGACTCCGACTTTGTACCAGTGATATTTGCCGTCTTTGGGGAGCTGTTCCCGTGTAAGACGCACTTCTGCCTGCAGACGTTTGGCAGAATTCGGATCAAAGAGTTTGAAAAGCATTCCGCGTTTATGATAGTCCGGAGTCTGCAGTTTCAGGACTCCGATCCGGGGAGAGATTCCGGTATGAATACGGGCTTTTCCGCCTGCGGCTTCGGGATCTTCGATCATATCTGTCCAACCGGAGGATTCCGCTGAAAATTTGTTCCAGGTCATGTCACAAAAGACTTTTCTGCCTTTGAACTGTTCCGGGACCGGCAGACGCAAAGCACTGACTTTGATGAATTTCAATGTGTTTTCAATAGCCTCTTTCTGCTGGTAGGAAATATATTTTTTCACTGCCCGGACACAATTTTCAGTCAGGCATTTTTCCAGTTTTGCAAAGTCGATGGGGAAGCCGATCCTTTCGCCGCGGATCAACATGGTTATATCATAGGGGATCCGTTCCTGACCGATCCGGGCAAGAATATCTTTATTTCCTGCGGCGGCTTTTTCGGCAGCAGCGAGGATTTTTTCACTTTGGAGGAAAAATTCCTTGTTCAGATATTTATTATTGACACCATGGAAGCTGATGTTGCTTTTCTGCTGATCCATCGCATTGGAGATATGATCCAGCAATTCTTTCATCGGTTTTGCGGCGGGACCGTAGTAGAGCGTCATAAATTCGTCGATCACCTGATTGGTATCGAGTGTCGGATCAACAAGCAGTTTCATTCCCAGATAGTTACGGAGATCTTTGAAATTTCCGTGAACATCGGAATTTCCACGGAAAATCCCGTTTTCTGCATAGAAACGTTTGATTTTTCCGAGTTTTGCATAGTACTTGATCGTATCTGCCAACGGATAAATATTTGTCATCGGGCAGGAGTAGGACATGCTGTACACGTTCCAGTAGTCATAGATCGCCAGATTTTCACTGACCGCCGCCCATTCTTCAATGTTCTTTTTGGCGGCTGCATTCAGCGGATGATTGATCGAACGGACAGAGTCCCGACGGAGATGTTGTCCCCATTCCGCACCGAGCTGACAGAGGCGGATGATCACATTTTTACGGGCTTTGATTCCTTTCGGAGGCTTTTCTGTGTGCTGATAGGCTTCCGCCTGCAAATAATATTCCGGATGTTTCTTTTCCACTTCCTCCGCTAATTTGTTTGTGAGATAAAGCATTGCTCCGCTCACACCATCATATTTTTTATAAAGAGCTTTGCATCCTTTGCAGTGACAATAAGCCGGTGTATCATTCTGGGAGAATGCCCACACCGTCGGGATCGGAGTTCCTTTATAATCACCGTTGGTCTGCATCCAGGCAATATGGCTGGAGGTGATTTCTTCAAATTTGCGGGTCACAAGTTTCAGGGTCTTCGGATTGGAGAAACAGAGCTGTCCGGGACCGGAGCTGGAGCGGGGATACAGGCGTTTCCCGTCTTTGGTCAGGGAAAGACAATCTTCATCTTCTTTCGGAAGGTCTTTGGTATAAAGATAATAGGTATGGACATGGAATGCATCCCGTTCAAAGCTGCCCAGGCGGGGACTGGTCATGAAAGCATTGCTTTTGCGCTTGACACGGAACATTGACATGTGTCCGGAAAGGTTGATATTTGTGCCCCAACCGAAATCATGTTTATCAAAATAAGGACGTCCTTTGAACTCAAAATGATCCGGCAGTTGAATGGAAGTTTTCTTCGGGATATAATCATAATCCGGAGCCAGGAAACGGCATCCGACACCCCGTTCCAGAAATTCCATGACCGCAAAAATGACTCCGCGCGGCATCCCTCCGCTGATCAGGATGTTTCCGTCTTTCTGATGTTTGATCTGCCATTCTTCAATATAGAGTGCCGGATTTCCACGGACGATCAATGCGGGAGAACCACGGCGGACGATCGGCAGTTTTTTACCTGTTACTTTTTCCAGATATTTCTGCAGTTCTGAGGCTGCAACTTGTTCCTGCAAAGATGATTTTGCATCAAGAACGATTTTCCATTTTCCATTGACTTCCACCGCAGAGGCAGTCAACAGAAAACAGAGCGTCAAGACACAGAAAACCCATTTGTTCATTATTTATAAACTCCTTCAAATAAATGATTTATTATTGGAACCGCTGGATCGCAGTATTATTGTTCCAGACATCAGGTCTGTTGCAGTTTCCGTGCACATAATAGGTCTGAGCGGTGTTGACTGCGCCATCCAGCAATGCCTGATTCATCCCGCCGGAGTGTGCTCTGTATGCGCCCACATCCCAATGGACTGCCAGCTGGGATTGCGGGAAAGAGGAGGTGTTTTTCGTGCATTGATTCCAGTGATCCGCAAAGACAACGATCTTGTCCAGATTGACCTTTGCAGTCGCAAGTTTGCTCAGGGGAACACCTTGTCCGCAATCCTGATTGATGTAGTTTGCATATCCGGCGCCGGGAACATAGACATAGATATAGCGGTTCATGGCGTAGCTCAGGCGCATTTTGATTTTGGAATACTGGGTATTATCAGACTTATCACTGGGGCAGACCAGAAGTCTTTGTTTTTGCAACTGGACAGTTCCGTTATCTGTCATTCCGAACTCATCGAAAGCCAGATTTTCATACCAGTGATTTCCGTTCCAGATAACACTCATCACATATTCATTGTTATCATTGGCATACATAAACCAATAGTTATAAAGCTGTTTCATATTTCCCTGACATGCCGCACCGCGTGCTTTTTCGCGTGCACTGTTCAATGCCGGCAGCAACATGCCCGCCAGAATGGCAATGATCGCAATCACAACGAGCAACTCAATCAATGTAAATGATTTTTTCCTCATTACATTTTTGATGTTTCGGACTTTCTGATTTCTTTCGATCTTCTGTTTCATTTCAAGACTCCTTTTTTTTGTGTGTTGTATAGTAGAACATCTATAAGTTCAATCAGTTCGATGATTATCAAATTTCCTGAATTATTTCATTATTTCTCTGAGATCTCTGACACTGGATCGTTCCATGATGACCGGAGCGACCGGTTTGATCTCCGGCAGAGGAGTGCCCCGGATCAGGGCGAGAATATATTGTTCCAGTTGTTCTGCGAGCAGTTCATATTCTTCCTTGACAGTGGTCAGCGGGGGATTTGTAAAAGTTGCAAACTCCACATTGTCATAGCATAAAAGGGAAACATCCTCCGGAACTCTGCGGTGTGTCTGCTGGAGCCATGTAATGATTCCCAGCGCATAATATCCGGCGAAAGTGAAGATCACTTCCGGAAGCCCTTTCTGCTTCTGGTAATCTGTCAGCAGCTCAACGATCTCGTTGAAACGGTCTTTCTGATCTTCTTTCAAAAGCAATTTTTCCAGAGTCATATCCGGATGTTCTTTCAGGAAATCCTCGACTCCCTGCCAACGTTTCTGGAAGATATCTGTATTGATCAACTGGTCGGCACTCCCGATCAGACAGATGGAACGGTGTCCGCGTTCGTAAAGATATTCCAGACTGCGATATCCTCCCTGCCGGTTATCATTGCCGATGGAGGGCAGACCGGGTTCATCCCAGTTGAGAGCGATGATTTTTTCCGGGGAGAGGGTATGTTTGAGGACAGCGATATCCTGTTTTTCCAAAAAGTTATCGACCACGATCGCGGCATTATATTGTCCGAGCGAGTCGGAAAATCCGCAGATCATATCAATTTCAACATCCTGTTTGCAGAGACGTTCTTTGAGATATTGGAAGAGGTGCATATAGAAGGGGTTGTTCATATTTTCCAATTTCTGAAGCACCGCAATTTTTCCTCCTGCGGGGAGCTCCGGACGTTCGCAGACAAAGACCCCTTTTCCGTGATGTCCATACACGATCCCTTGGAGCTTCAGACGTTCCACTGCCCGCTGAACTGTATTATGGCTTGTCCCGTAATGACGGGTCAGTTGAGCCACTGACGGCAGCTTGCCTGTCAGGTCTCCGCAGCGGATCTTACGCTCAAGATCGTTATACAGTTCATTGGTTGTTATCATAAAAAGATATCCTTTTATAACTTTACTGGTAAAGTTTGAAGGTAATATATATGCGTTAAAAAGATATTTCAAGATTTTTTTTTGAAAAAAGTGATTTTTTTGATTTGGCGAATTGAAAAATGAGGTTCAGGATTTGATCAGACAACGCTGTGTTTATTTTAGGCGGGGGGCGTTTGATTTTCTTTGATATCGGGATTATATTATCACGGAACAGAAAGAACGGGCTATGAATAGAGAAAAAGTTACAGTGAGACAAGTTTTCCGGAAACATTGGCTGTTGTCGGGATTGTATGCGATCGGAATATTGATCGTTCTGTTCATAACAGTCAACAGAATTGCCGAAATTCCCTGGCGATATTACCGTTACTGGCAGACAGCGGGGCTATATCTGTTTTGTCTTATCGGATATTCAGGAGTCAATGTGCTTTCCTTTCTTCTTTTGCGGAAATCTTCCCGGTGGCGTCTGCTGTTTCTGCCATCATTATTGTGTTTTATTTGTATTGCAGAGAGCAGAGATCTTTCGATAAGAAAAACGGATGATAAGTTCGAATGTGTGAGACGGCTCAAACAGATTTCTGCGGCTTGTTTTTCGTATGCTGAGCTGATGGGGGAATATCCCGATACATTGGAATCTCTGCAAACTCTGGATCTGTTGGATGAAAATAGTTTGACATGTCCGGGAAATCATTGGCATAATCCCGGTGATATAGATTATCTTTACTTTGGAAAGGATGTCAAATATAACCGTGAAGAACCGGATAAAGTTCTTTTGCAGGATAAGCCGGAAAATCATCCGGCACACTTTTGTTCAAAAGTATTTTTCAGCGGAGATGTGGTACGTATGACAGAGAGTTTCAGATAAAAAACATACTCAATCTCTGTTGATATCCACTGATTTGTTCCGGTCCCTGCGCGGAAAATTCCCATATTTCCGGATTCTCTTCATATTTGAATCAGGAAAAAAATTATTTCTGTTACAGGAGTTTTTTGAAAAAAGTGATTTTTTTGATTTGGCGAATTGAAAATAAAACTTTACGATGTATCTTTCAGCAGGATTGTGAAATAGAATCAAAGAACAGTTATACGGTTGCAATTATGAGAATGATTTCAAACGGGGTCATAGTAAAGGAGTGAAAAATGACGAAGCGTTTTGCACATGAAAATTTTTCGGAAGATATTCAGCGGCAAGCGGATCAGATGAACTTGGATGAAGCTGCGATCCCACCTTATACAGTTCCCGGCCCGCGTTCTGTTTCCGGCAGTGATTTTTTGCTGAAAGAGCGTCCGGCACTGTTGAAAGAATTTGCTGAAAATATTTACGGAGAGATTCCGCCCCGTTGTCAGGAACTTGATTTCCAGACAGTTGCAGAAGATCCGGACGCATTTGATGGATTGGCAACGAGACGTGAGATCGTGATCCGTTGTGCACAGAATGGAAAAGCCCGTTTTCTGAATATGCTGTTGTATATACCCAATCGGAGAGAGGGGAAAGTCCCTGTCTTTTTCGGAATGAATTTCCGTGGAAATCATGCGGGCACCCGGGATCAGGGAGTCCGTTACACGATTTCAAAACGGTATCCCACACTGGATAATTCTCCCCGGAAATGTGATAACCGGGCTTCAGAAACAGAACGGCCCATGCCTCCGGAAGAAAAAAGATGGGGACATGAAAAAGTGTTTGCCCGCGGATATGCAGTTGCAACGATCTGCTATTGGGATGTTTACCCGGATCATCCGTATGGTTTCAATGACAGTATTCTGCCGTTGTTCTTTGATGAAAAAACATTTCTTTCCGAAGAACGTCCCTGCGGAGCGATCAGTGCATGGGCGTGGGGATATCAGCGGGCAGTGGATTGTCTGGAAACACAGCCTGAGTTGGATCGCAGCCGGATCTGTATTCATGGACTTTCCCGTTTGGGGAAAACAGCCTTGTGGGCGGGCGCCAATGATCCGCGTATTGCGTTGACAGTATCCTGTTGTTCCGGGACACTCGGGGCAAAACTTTCGCACCGGTACATGGGGGAAGACTTCAACTGGATCCAGCTCTGGAATCCACATTGGGTGGTACCGGCTTTCCGGAAATATGTCAATCATGACCGTGAAATCCCGGTGGATCAGAATCAGTTGATCGGTTGTATTGCGCCGCGTCTGGTTTATATCATGAGTGCTTCGGAAGATGAATATGCTGATCCGAAAGGGGAATTTCTCTGTGGAGTCGAAGCCTCCCCGTTCTACAAACTTTTCGGGGCTGAGGGAATGGGCGGGACCGAATTTCCTCCGGTGGATACGCCGCTTTCAGGAGAAATCGGATATATCTGTTGTTCCGGAGGTCATGACTTCCATCCGGTCGGCTGGGATGCTTTGCTGGATTTTGCAGATCATCATTGGAAGAAATGATTTCTTGTCTGTGTGCTGTGCATACTTATGCTGAGGATTTTCGATTATGAGATTAAAACAATGGATTTCAGATGGAGCAATATTTCAACGGAATGAAAGTATTGCGATTGCAGGAGTAACGGACAGTCCGGGTCCTGTGCGGATCGGGATTGCCGATAAGACATATTACGGTGCAGCCGGATTTGACGGTTCATTTCTGATCCGGATCCCGGCTATGCAGGCGGGTGGACCTTATGAACTGACTGTGACCAATACGATTACACAGGATTCGATATGCGTGAAAGATATTCTTATCGGAGAAGTCTGGCTGGGTGCCGGTCAGTCCAATATGGAATTGCCTTTCCGTGAAACGCCCCGTCAACGCAAAGAGTTTCAGCAGAGTGATTCCGGACGGGATGATATTCGTATTTTTACTGTCCGGCGGCGTGCTTCTTCTGCTCAGGAAAATGATGTTGTCGGACAATGGGAGAAATCTGATTCTCCGGCAGTTAATGATTTTTCTGCGTTATCACTTTGGTTTGCCAGAGAATTACATGCTGAGCTTGGGGTTCCCGTGGGGATCATTGTTGCCGCATGGGGCGGAACCAAGATTGCGACCTGGATCAGTCGTCAAACTCTGATGCAGGATGAGAACTGGAAAAAACGTCTTCAGGAATATGATTCTGCTGTTGTTTTACCTGCACGCTGGGAGGATGAAAAGATTCTGCCGTATAATGACCGTATGAACCATATATTCAGTGAATACTGCGAGCCCTGTCCGCCTGAAAGCGGATTTGAAAAAGGTTGGCATACTGTTGGATATGATGATTCTGCCTGGCAGGATTTCCGTATTCCTCAAAGTTGGATACAGAAAGGTCTCAGCGGGAATGGAACCGTTTGGATCCGGAAACATTTTCAACTGCCGGAACGTTGGCTTCACAAGGATCTTGAATTGCAGCTCGGCGGTATTGACAAGCAGGATATAACCTATTTCAATGGTGTTGAGATCGGCAGGACCGGATGTGGATTCGATCAACTGAAATGGAACGTGCCCCGGATTTATCCCATACCCGGCAAACTGGTTCAGAAAACAGAAAATCTGCTGGCAGTTCGGGCATATTCTTTTGTGGGGGACGGTTCTTTCAACGGGAATGCAGAGGATTATTCGCTTTATTGTCCGGAGCTGAAAGAAACGATCTGTATTGCCGGAGATGTATTGTTCTGCAAAGAACATGATTCCGGGAAAGTACAGGCTCCACCTCCGGAACGTTTTGCATTGCCGGAAGGACCGGAACAGATCTATACACCCTCCCTGCTTTTTGATTCCATGATCCGTCCGCTTATTCCCTGTACGGTGAAAGGGGTCCTGTGGTATCAGGGGGAAGAAAATTCAATTGTCCCGGAAGATGCAAATTCTTACCGGAAAATGCTTTCCATGCTGATTTCAGACTGGCGTTTTCACTGGGGACTTGGTTCTCTGCCCTTTATTATAACACAGATCGCCAATTTCGGCGAGCCCCGCAGATATGATAAAGATTCTCTGTGGGCGGTTGTCCGGAATGCACAGATGCAGGTTGCCCGGCAGGAAGAGACTGTTTCTCTGGGTGTGACAGCGG
>JAGCNI010000045.1 GCA_017646015.1 Lentisphaeria bacterium | reverse complement strand
TCATCCAAAACTTCCTGTGCGTTTTCGGGGAACTTCTCCGGTTCTCCGTGAAGTTCATAAAAATATCCGCTGACCTTATTATCTCTGATTTGAGCTGTGATTACGGTAAATTTGGTGTTCAAATACATTCATTCGGAAACGGGTATCATAAATCAAACCGGGAGGCGTAGCCGCAACTTTGACACTGTTTCATGATTCTGTGATTTTGGCGGAATCCTTTTTCCATATTCTGAGCTGCCGGAGATTCCAGAATTTCTTTTAATGTCTGCCTATGAAGATCACCCAGTGCCAACGTGCCTTGTGAATCCAGACAACATGGAACGACCCGTCCGTCACAAAGGATTCCGCAGTGGTCGATCAGACCGTAACAACTGCCTTTATCCCCATTTTTCCGGGGTGTTGAAGCTGCATCCGGCCATTCAAATTGTCCGTCGAAATTTGTATAAAGGTGCCCGGTTATACGACGATTCCGCCGTCCGGCAGCGGGCAGCCATTCTGAAACTGGGATTTTGAACCGTTCTGCGAAATATTCCAAATCCGGTGGAAGATCCTGCCACCAGCGAAGATTCAAATAAAGTTCCGGACATTTTTTCAATGCCAGTTCTGTAAAATCTGCAATATCTTTTCTGCATTGTTCCCGTTCTTCCGGCGGAACTTCGTTCAATGATTGCAGAGAAAAATTGATCTGATAAAAAATCCCGGAAAGCAGATGATCTTCCAGTTGTTTCAAATGAGTAGCATTGGTTGTCAGTTTCAAAATCAAGCCGAGTTTGTGAGCGTATTGCGTGATCATGCGGAAATCCGGATGCAACAGAGGTTCTCCCTGCAAATGCCAGTAAACGGCATCGGTCAATTCCGAAGCCTGATCCAGAAAGCGGAAAGCATCTTCTGTTGGCATAAACATCCGTTTACGGTTCACTTCCGGACAGAAACTGCATTTGCGGTCACAGATGTTTGTCAATTCAAAATAAATATGTTTGAATTTTTTCATGCCGCAGGAAAATCACTTTCGGGGTGTAATATTGAATTGAAATCCATGATATCCTCTCTTATTTCCGGAATCGGATTTAATATAGTTTAAGAGAGAAATTTTTCAAGAGATGAGGGGAACATTCTTTTGCTTTTTATCTTTTGGGGTTCGTTGAGAACGTAAATGCACAGTCTGAAAAAAGTGCGGGACGGCTGCTTTCGCTTGCGAGCGTTTCGCCGTGATCGAGCGAAGTATTGCCGTAAGAAGAGTGATTAAAACGCCGCAGGCGGGCGTGGCGTTCATTGCGGATGGCTTCCGCCGGAGTATCAAGCCGGATAGCAAGGGCAAGCGTGCCTGTACCGAAAACAGTTTGTACAATGCCAGAAGATTTTACTTCCAATGTTGGCACACTTACCGGAGCAAGTTTCCAGAAATAAAAAAAACTCCGCACCCGGATAGCCGAGGCGGAGTTTTTGGAATGATCTTGAAAGTAAGATCGGCTCAGACCCCCTGAGCGATCATGGCTTCTGCAACAGTACGGAAACCGGCGATGTTGGCACCTTTGACGTAATTGATGCTGCCATCAGCCTGAATACCATTGTTGACGCAGGAGTTGTGGATACCGCTCATGATACCATGCAGACGGGCATCGACTTCTTCCGCAGTCCAGTAGCCGTGTCCGGCGTTCTGACTCATTTCCAGACCGGATGTTGCTACGCCGCCGGCATTGACAGCTTTTCCAGGAGCGAATGTGATATCATTTTTCGCAAAGCATTCGATTGCTTCCGGTGTGCAACCCATGTTGGAAACTTCAGCGACCAAACCGATACCATTGTTGACCAGAGCTGCAGCATCGTCACCATTGAGTTCGTTCTGAATTGCGCAGGGCATTGCAATGTCAGCAGGAACTTCCCAGGGTTTGCGTCCGGCAACAAATTTGCTGCCTGCAAATTTTTCGGCATAGGGAGCCACAATGTCGCGACCGCTGGAACGGAGTTCAAGCATGTAAGCGACTTTTTCTTCGTTGAGACCGGCTTCATCAAGAATGTAACCGTCGGGACCGGAAATGGTGATCACTTTTGCACCGAGGCGGACAGCCTTCAGAGCTGCGCCCCATGCAACGTTGCCGAAACCGGAGATCGCAACACGTTTGCCTTCGATTTTTTCATTTTTGCGTGCAAGCATGTACTGGACAAAGTAGATAGCACCGAAACCGGTAGCTTCAGCACGGACAAGAGAACCACCCCAGCCGAGACCTTTCCCGGTGAGAACACCGTTGAAGACGTTGGCAACGCGTTTGTACTGACCGAAAAGATAACCGATTTCACGGGCACCGACACCGATGTCACCAGCCGGAACGTCAGTGTTCGGACCGATATGACGGTAGAGTTCACGCATGAAGTTCTGGCAGAATGTCATGATTTCACGATCAGATTTGCCTTTGGGATTGAAGTCGCTGCCGCCTTTACCACCGCCCATGGGCAGTGTCGTGAGAGCGTTTTTGAACATCTGCTCGAATCCGAGGAATTTCAAAACAGAGAGGTTGACAGTGGGGTGGAAACGCAGTCCGCCTTTGTAGGGACCGATCGCACTGTTGAACTGAACACGGTATCCGGTATTGACCTGGATTTCACCATTGTCGTCGATCCAGGGAACCTGGAAAGTAATGATACGTTCAGGAACAGTGATACGTTCCAGAATTTTGTTTTTTTCGTAACGGCTGTCGGAGTCAAGAAGAGTACCGATAGATTCAAAGACTTCTGTAACACTCTGAATAAATTCAGACTCCCACGGAGCCTGTGCTTTACGCATTTCGAGAACTTTTGCTGCGTAATCGTTCATAATAATCTTCCTTTATGTTATTAAGATGAAAAAATTGAAAATATCTCATAAATATACTTGCTATTTTTTTGAATTACAATATATTATTCAAGCAAAATCAATCTAATTTTGAGATGAAGGATTATGGACAGAAAACGATTGCAATACTTTGTCATACTGGCAAAAAAACTCCATTTCGGGGCAGCAGCTGAAGAATTGGGGATCGCTCAATCCGCTCTGAGCAGACAGATCAGCATATTGGAAGAAGAGATGGGCTGTATGCTTTTTGACCGTTCCAACCGCTGGAATGTTTCACTGACTGCTGCGGGAAGTTCATTTTTTATTGAAGTGCAGAAAATTCTGACTCAATTTGACAACGCTCAGAAGCTTGCCTCCTCCATTGCCCGCGGGGAAGCCGGAAATTTGCTGATCGCAGTCGTACCGGCGGCAGTCAATGTGCCGGGATTCCTGAATGCTTTGCGGAAGATGCAAGTCTTTTATCATAAACTGCATCTGAATATTAAAACAGCAAACAGCAAAGTGATTTACGATAAAGTCCGCAACAAAGAAACAGACCTCGGTATCGTCCGCATGGCTCCGGTCCATACTGAAGATCTTCAGATGGCGATTCTTGAAAATGACAATCTTCTTGCCGCGATCCCCAAAAAACATCCGTTGGCGAAAAAAGAACATCTTTTTCTATCCGATTTCCGGAATGAACGGATCATTTTTCAGGAATCACAGGATGCGACTCCGCTTCGCAGTATGCTTGATATCATGTGTCGTAATGCCGGATTCACTCCCAATGTGGTGATGGAAATTGAGAATATCACGGTTCTGCTGCATCTTCTGCCTGTGTTGAATTGTGTGACGATCCTGCCGAAATCATTTCCACGACACTACAACGATCTGGTGTACCGTCCTTTTGAGGACTGCAATGAACATCTGCCGATTTCCGCAGTCTGGCGTACCGATAACAATTCGCCGACACTCAAAAAGTTTCTGCACATCCTGATGCAGAAATGAATTCTATAAATCCGTTTTTATATTTGCAATTTGCAGGAGCTGGATTATAGTAATTTCAAAAGTTATAAAGAACGTTGCAGATCAGGAAAAATTCAGCACTTTATTGAAAAAGGAAACATTATGGACAGAGACATCAATGCTGCCAAGTCTCAGGTAACACGCCGTATATTCAGAGATACATCTATGACGCTGCCCTTATTGGGATTCGGTTTGATGCGTCTGCCGCAGAAAGAGGGCAAGATCGATTATGCCGCCGCTGAAGTCATGGTGGAACAGGCAATGCAGGCTGGATGCAACTATTTTGATACTGCCTATATGTATCATGGCGGCGAAAGTGAAAAATTTGCAGGGAAAGTGCTCCGTAAATATCCGCGCAACAGTTATTATCTCACCAGTAAAATGGCTGTCTGGATGGCGAATGATGCGGATCATGTGGAACGGATTTTTCAGGAACAGCTGCAACGTTGTCAAACCGATTATTTTGATTTTTATCTGCTTCATTCTGTAAACGAAACGATTTGGAAAAAGAGTGTTGATTTTCATACGCTTGATTTTCTGAAGAAGATGAAAGCCGAAGGTAAGATCCGGAAACTGGGTTTTTCTTTTCATGATACTCCGGAATTTCTCCGGATGGTGGTTGAGAGTTATCCGTGGGATTTTGCTCAGATCCAACTCAATTATCTGGATTGGGAAAATTACCGTTCCCGGGAACAGTATGAAATTCTGACAGAAGCCGGGATCCCTGTTCTGATCATGGAACCTTTACGCGGTGGAGCTCTGGCTTCGCTTTCTCCTGTTGCAAATGAGATTCTGACAAAAGCGGCTCCGGATTCTTCGATCGCTTCGTGGGCTCTCCGGTATGCAGCAAGCCTGCCGAATGTATTGTGTGTCCTTTCCGGTATGTCGCAAGCTGAACAGATGCAGGATAATATCAATACTTTCTCCCCCTTGAAACCTCTCTCTGCTCAGGAACGGCAGACTTTGGATGAGGCATTGACTGCTCACAAACAATATCTTGCTGTGCCTTGTACCTCCTGCCGTTATTGTATGCCATGTCCGGCGGGGGTGAAGATCCCGGAAATCTTCGGCATCTACAATCAATATAAAGTCATGAAGAGCCGGAGTTCTTTTCAGAATAATTACAATGCTCTTCCGGAAGAGTCAAGAGCGTCATCCTGTGTGAATTGCGGGAAATGTGCGAAGCATTGTCCGCAGAAAATTGCTATTCCTGATATGCTGCGTAAAATCGCGGAAGAAGTCAAATGATTTGATTTTCCGGGGGGACAGTTTTATAACAGAAAAAAATAAGAAACAGGAGAGCTGCCCGAATCATGAGCAGTCTCCTGTTTTTTTTTGTTTTGATTTATTTATTTCAGCAGTGTGATCCCGAGAATATTGACAATCACTTCATTGGCGATCGCTTCGGCTTCAAGGGATTTCAATTCTTTGGCAGGATCCAGTGTGATTTTCTGGATCGAACCGTGGGTTCCTGTGCTGAAGTACATCGTTTCATTCTGCTGTTGGTAGGCGGCAATCAGGAAATCATCAAAGTTAACAGGCTGGATCAGATCAACTGTCTCGCTGGTTCCGTCGGTGTAATTGACTTTCAATTTTGCATTGACCACATAGGACTGCATAGCGTGTGTTGTTCCACAGAGCAGGACAGCCATTTCAGCGGCTTTTCCGGAAAGCGGGATTTCAGCTTTTGTCGGGAAATTATCCCAGAGTGAAACCGTGACCGCATTATTTCCTTGTGCCGGAGTGAGGAATTCAATGCCGGACTCGGATTTGATTCTGCCGCCGCAATTCCGCAGGATCGAGTCATCCACAACCAATGCATTATGACCGTAATGATTCCATTCCCAGGCGTAACGGCCGTTCAGACGCATTCCGATCGAATAGTTTTCCGGACGCGGAGAGCGGAATTCCTGTTCATGGATTTTTGTCAGAGAAGCATTGAAGTTTGCAGAGATATCCACAGCCTGCTGACTGGTGAAAGTCGGGATCGTTTCTTCTTTTTCTTCTGCCAATACTTCGATCGTGAGGGGCAGATAGAGAGCGATTTCACCGGATTTTACAGTGATCATACAATCGTATGTGCCAGCTTCAGCGTTGATTCTGACCGTTGCGCTGTTTGTTTTGAGTATAGATTTTTCGAGGATTCCCTGCGGATCGAGGATCTCTTCGATGGTTCCGCCATTGACCATGATTTTTTCCATATTGCCGGAGAAAGCGGAGAACTTTTCTTCTGCCAGAGCCGGATAGGGAACTGCTTTGTAATAGATTTGCAGCGCGAGTTTTCCCTGTTTCCATGTGCGGATCTCAATGAAACTCTGTCCGATTCCGGCGATGATCTTGTAATCTGTTTCGATGCCGTTGAGGAAGACCTGATCGACTGCTGCATAACGCATGGGCAGACGGATGATCTTTTCTGCTGCGGCAGCTGTTTCGACTGTAAGAGAATCCACCAGTTTGGAACGGGTCATTGTCATACTGATATCTGCAAGAGAGATAGAAGCATCGTTCCATTCATCCGGCAGTTGCGGTGCGAGAGTGATCTTGTCATCCGAGAGTTTGAAACGGATTCCCCAGAGACCTTCGATCAGGAGTCTGAGGTAACAGCTGGAAACATCGGTGAAGTCGATATCGCCGCCATCTGCGCTGCCATGAGCCGATGCGACATGAGTGATGGAGCCGGGGTAGGGTGAGAGAATGAAGAAATCCGCAATACCATTGAGGATTTCCATTGCTTTCTGACGTTGTCCGCTCTGGAAATATGTGAGAGCCAGGCACGCATTTTCCGCCGGGAAAATTCCGTAAGTGGAATATTTTTTCGGCAGCCAGTTGGAGGAGAAATAGAGTTTTCCGCCACGATTGATCGTTTTGATCGAGGGGATATTCCGTTCTGTCCACTGAAGCATCCGGAATGTCTGGATCAGATTTGTATTTCCGCAATCGGCAGCCAGATAGATTGTGGAAAGTTCGGGATCATCATGGATCAAACCGTTTCCGATCGTGTCGATGGATTCTGCGGGAACCCCTTTCTTTTCCTGCCAGATCCGTGCGGCAAATGAGGTTTGGATCCGTTCTGCACGTTGTTCCAGTTTGGAAACATCCTTATTCAGTTTTCTGCCGAGCTGAGCGGTACGGATATTGGCTGCATAGTTGTAGGAACTTGCCTGTGCACACCCTGCACCATTATAAGAATGTCCATCGGAGATCCATGTATTGAGGAAGTTCTGATAGAGTCCATCGCCATCCGGATCAAAGATCCTTTCTTCATGGTCCAAGACTTCGCAGAGACGATCATAGATCTTTGCACAGGTTTCCAGATCTCCGCTGTGTTCCAGATAATACAGAGTCATATCGACTGCAACTTCCTGCATGTCATAGATATCATCCCTGTGGAGGAGGGCAGTCAGACGACCGGAGGTGTTTTCGAGATGATGATACTGTGTCCCTTCATGGTCGAGATCCGGACGGTCTGCGCCATCCCACCAGACCCGTTCTTTTTCATCGGATCGCAGGATCGTATTGAAATGACTTTCAATTGCAGCTTTGACACGATCCGCCCATCCGAGGAGGGCAGGGGCATACCAACCGCGCCAACCGAGGAAGGGTGCATGATATCCGATCGCACCGTGATAGAAACTTCTGCCGTGGAACGCGGCATCCTGAGCAATGATCGTATCCGGAACGGAGGCATCCAGAACACTGTCGGGAGTTTTGAATATGACGGACGCATATTTTTCCCGGATTTTGCCACGCAGGAAACGGCAGGGATCCTCCATGGAAAGATATTTTTTCATGATTTCAGGGGAACCGTTGCGGACAACCAGAATGTTTCCGGTGAAATGTTCTCCCTGTTTGAGGATCCGGGTGATTTTTACGATCTGTTTTTCTGCTGTATGAGGGGTGAGGAACATCGAGGGATGTTTTTCTGCCAGAGCCTCGGCTGAATCGAGTTCCGTGGAACAGTTGAAATCTGTTCCGATCCACATGGTGACATCATTGGGACCGGAGATCGTGGCATATTCTCCATTGATTTCCGCTTTGGTGTCTTTGCAGTCTTCCACACTGAATTCCCGGCGTCTGGATGTATGATACTCGAAACGTCCGAAGAACGGAGTGATCCCGCCGAATCCGGCACAGAAATAGACATGCTGATCGGTCGTGATATCGTAATGAACCAGATAGCCGTCATGCGGGTTGAGCGGATAGACTTCCATTTTGACCCGGACATCAGGGAAATAGGAGGAGAAACGTGTCAGTTCATAACTCATATATCCATGATGCCAGCGGGCGATGATATCGGAACTGTTATGGAACCAGCTGGAAAAACTGTCATTGGGACCTTCCATGTGACCGGGAGTCATGGCAAGACCGCTCATGAGGATCCCGTTTTTTGCCTGATAACACCAGGTGTCTTTGGTATAGTCGCTGGATGCCCCCATGAAGATCGGGGTATTTCCGGCAAAGGTGAAAAAACGTTCCTGTTTTACATCGTTTTCATGACCTCCGTACAGTACCCTGTTGAAGATTTCATAGGAACCGAATATAGAGGTATTGTCTTTGGAGTAACATCTTGTGATATTCATACTTCTTTTGCCTTTATGAGTGCTTTTGTGGAAAGATTATCTTTATCTGCCATGAGCAGCAGATACGGGTCTTCTGAGAGCAGCTGGTATCCGATATCGTAGAGCTCCCGGACATCCATAACGGTTATGACTCCGTTTCCGAGAGTTGTTTCGCGGATTTGAAGTCCTTTTTCCTGAGCTGCTTTGAAGAAACGGATCGTATCTTTTGTGCCGCGGTAGAAATCCCGGTCTCCGGGAAGATTGCGTGGGACAACGACACATTCTGAATAGCCGTTCGGTTTTCTGATTTTGCAGAATGTATCTTCAACTCCCGGCAGGTCAAGACGATCTTCCAGGAGGTGGAGGAATGTTGTAGATCCGATTTCGTTTCCGAAATGGACGATCTTACCGTTCTTTTTCAAGATATATTCCAACGGACTGCGTGTACCCATGGGCGGATCGGTCCGGAGATGATCTTTACAGGCTTCAGCGGCATTTTTTCCGATTCCGCACCAGCTGTGGGAAATATGGGCACTTCTGACTGCATCCGGATACTCTTTCAAGAGTGTTTTAGGGAGATTGCCCGTCCAGATCTGTTTCAGGTCTGCCGGATCGAACGGACGTGCTCCGGGGTTGCAGTTGAGTCCGCCGATATAGATGAACGGCGAATTGAATGCGGGGAGCAGGAAACAACCTTCTTCCCCGACTGTTTCACGGAATGCTTCGATCACAGTTTTTGCTCCGCCGTCGATCAGTCCGAAAACCGAAAGTTTGCTGTGCAGCAGGATGTGATCGCCTTTCCGGATCCCTGCATCCTGCAATGCTTTGAGAATATCCGCTTTGCTCAAACCTTTGAAGTTCTGAAGAGAAATATATCCCCAACGGCTGAGCTGGAAAATATTGCTCAGGATCTTACGAATATCCGGTTCGGAAATGATCTTGCGTGTTTCGTGTTCCACCCGGCGGATGATTTCTGCCAGATTCCGTTTACCGTCCATATCGGAAAGAACGGCAGCGAGAGGACTGTAAAGAGTGGATCCCAACAATGTAAAACGTTCTTCTGCCGGAACTTTTGCAAGGTCAAACGGGAAGCCTGTTTCGAGGCGGACCGGAACGATCTGTTCCATATAATCACGCCATGTGGAGTGGGGAATATCATTCTTCAGAGAGGGCAGGAGAAGATCATAGGTATTTTTCAAAACCGTTTTGATTTTTTCGATTTCTTCTGCGGGGAAGACCTGTTTGAAGTCATCCAGATCCTGTGCAAGAGTTTCATAACGGCAGGTCAGGTGTTCCTGTGCACTTCCGACGGCATAGGGGATTTCTGCTGCAAGCTGTTCCAATGCGGCAGGCAGAACCCGTTTGAGGATTTCCTGCTGCGGATTGATCACACCGGAAACAAAGGCAGTATTCAGGGCTGTCCCTTTGGCATGAGCCTCTTTCTGCACATAATCAAAGGTCTGTTTGGAGTTGTGCCAGAAATTCTTTCCTGTACGGATCGGCCAGACTGTCGGGATGCCGACAGTGGAATCGGTGAGGAAAGAGTCATCATCATACATATTTTCAAAGGCGTTCTGGAAATTGACGACTGGTGCGCCGGGTACATCCCGCAGATCATCTGCAAGGATTTTTCCCAGATAATTCCCGTAGAAGGGTGATGCCGGTGCAGCACAACGGAAACGGATCGACCATTCTTTCCGCAGATACATTGCATCGTAATCACATCCACCGATGACTTCATCCCCGAGATATTTTCCGCGTGTGGCGGCGTATGCTGCAAAACCGTAATATTCCAGACCGAAGATCAGACGCAGAGAAAATTCCTGTTGTCCCTCTGCCATAAGAAGACGGGCTGTTTCGATCGCTGCTGCAACCACGCTGGAGTTGTCATTGCTGAGCGGTTCATAAAGGTGGGCAAAGATCCAGAATTCTTCTTTGCGTTTTCCCGGAACCATGGCAGTGACAACATCAACCGTGCTTTCCATGCGTTTTGCATCGGATTCGATCCGTGCTGTCACCGGACCTCTTGCAAGAGCGTAACGGAGTTTTTCTCCGGTTTGCGGTGTGATACAGAATGCGATGAATGGACGGTCATCCGCCGTGACGTGCCAGTTGTTGCGTTCTGTAAATGCGTTGCACCACTGGATCCCATCCGGTGCATCTTTGGCATTCATGGCGTAATCGGTGATGAATCCGCGTACACCCAGATCCAGTGCCCGTGTGATGAATGGATTGAAGCTGGTACCGCTATTGGGAGGAACCATGACCAGTGCATCCTGCGGATTTTCTCCATAGAGCATTTGTTGATCGGTAATGATCCGGACTGTTTCTCCCTCCGGACGGGTTCCGGAAGAACCTTTGATCAGATGAAACGGGTGTTTCTGAAAATCAGCAGCCACAAATCCCCGTTCAATTCCGAATCCGCTCAGAATGGTCAGTTTTCCTGTGGTTGCTTCCCAGCCCATCGGAGTGATTTTATCCTGATAAGCAGTTTTCCCATCTGCCGGAAATGTAATGATTTCTGCATTGGGGATCCCGGTTTCTTTCAGAATCTCATAAGCTTTTTGTGCCGCTGCATGATATGCGGAAAAGGTCACACCCATTTCCAGATCAAACAACGCTTTTGTATCCCGGTTGAGCTTTTCCGCATCGACCTGAGAAAGATACTTCAGATAGAGATTTTTCATGATCTTTTCTCCTGGTTTATAATAGGTTCTTCCTGTACTTTATAATGAAATGTTTGCACAATGTGTTGTGTTCCATTGTTTTTGCCGCAGGAATCGATACAACGGATGATCTGCTGCTGCATGTCTCTGTAATCTCTTGACATGGATTTGATTCTGCATCCGGCAGTGGGGATCGTAAGCGTGATCAGATCGATCTCTTTCCATTTTTCCTCCGGCAGGAGCATACGGTTATCAAATTCATCTGAGTGGATATTGTGCGCTGCCAGCAAGGTGCCGGGAGAGAGTTCTGCAATGATCTGAGGTGCGGTCTGATTGAAATTCCGGCGGACTTCCTCAATATTTCTGCCTGTTACCGGATAGAGTTTCAGCGGCATTTTATTTTCTTCCAAATAAGCGGTCAGTTTCTCGAAGGATTTTTTTTCATAACGGTGACGCAGAATATTTTCCCAATAAGCCAGAGCCAGTGTTTTATATTTTTTCCGGATCGCATATTCTGCCATGGTCATGAGCAGTCCGCAGGAATCCGGCGAGATAATGGTGGCTTTTTCAGGGAGCTTTCCGCTGTCCGGACATTCTCCGAGAAAGATGACCGGGTAGGGCAGTTTCATACATTTTTTCATTGTTGTCTCATCCATGATACCATAGATCAGAGCGCAATCAATGAATCCCAGATTATCCAATCGAGCCAGTTCCTGCTCAAACCGTTTTTGGCTAAATGGTTCGGAGGATGAGATGATCCGGCTGAAATAATCCAGTTTATGCTGGGTTTTGTTGTTCAGGATCATATCATTGACCGCCTGATAGATCCCATGAACTCCGATTTCATTTCCGTATGCAAAAAAGAGGATCTCTCTTGCGTTATCCTGCAGAGAACGGGCTTTGACATAGACCCTTTTCCGTTCCTGACGAACCAGAATATTTTTGGCTTCCAGAATATCCAGTGCGGAAAGGATCACCCGTTGAGATACCTTGAACTGCTCGGCAAGAGTGCGTGTACTTGGCAATGGAGAATCCGGCGGAAAGACTCCGGAATAGATTTTTTTCTCTATCGCACGGGCTGCCCGTTTGGTCAGAGTCGCATGTTCTGATGTGTGTTCCATAAAATCTTTCTCCTGATGCAATCTGATGCTTCAATGCTACTAATATAAATCAGATTGCATCAGATTGCAAGCTGACAAAAAAAGATTTTATGGATTTTTTCAACAATATAAAAAAGACACGCACTTTCATTTTTGCAGAAAGTGTGTTTTCTGAACTCACTTTTCCGTATTTCGGGTCATTTCAGTTCAACAGTTGCAGAATTTCAACTGGATCGAGTTCGGTTTTGCGTTGATCTTCCGGATCACGACCGGACATTTTGCCATGAAGAGGAACGCTATGGGACGATCTGTTTCATCCAGTGTTTCAAAATTTCCCTGTCCCTTGGCAATAATCAGATCCGCTTTTGCAAATGCCTGCTGCATAACAGTTCCGGAATCTTCGATGATGACTCCCGGAACGCCGTTTTCATTGTCGATCACATCCGTGAAATCTCCCAATCCGGATGGTTCCAAATCGGAACGGAGCACATCGTTGAATGCGGGTTTTCCGCGGACAGCCAACGTGATTTTATCTTTATACGGTCTGATGAATTCTCGGTCAAAGACAACTTCACCGCAATTGTCGAGGATATAAAGGATATTGTTTGCCGCATCCATTTTTTCTTTCAAAGTCTGTACTGCCGTTTTATCAAGATTTTTGGTAAAAGCGGATTCGACAGTTCGCAGAGCTTCGCCGATATTCAAATCTCCGAAAACTCCGAAGTCGAGAATATTTCCGGCAATCGCAAGGCGCAGTCTGGATTCAAAATCATCCGGATGGTAGAGTGTTCCCTGCAACAGATCCGCCAGCAGTTTTTCCGCCAGCTGTGTCGATTTGAGTTTTTCCTGCTGATAAACATCTCCCGTGGAACCGCCTGCATTTTTGTCGGCAATATCCATGATGAGCCGGGCATAATACGGCGGAGACATACTCATATCGCAATCTGCCAACATGTGCATGGAGTCACTGACAATTTTATTTTTCAAAGCCTCCGGACACTCCATCCGTTTAACTATATTCAAAGCATTTTTGCTGAGGCACGGCAGACATTCCAGACAAGTTTTCATGAGTAGTGATTTCCTTTTTGCGATTGATTCTGTTTATAAAAATGCTGCTGTATAATATGCCGTATTTTCTGATTTTTTCAAGCCTGTGAATGAAGAATGTCTCTATTTTGCAGAATAATCCTCCGCCGGATTTGGAAAAACAGATTTATGGCGTATATTACACTGGAATCAAGCAAAATGGAGTGTTTTTATATGCAGAAAAAGAGTGAACCTACCCGGAACCTTGTGTGGCTGACGGTCAATTCGTCCTATTCTCATTCCTCTCTTGCTCTGCCGTTGATCCATGCCCGCTGCTGTGAGATCCCCGGGTGGCATTGGGAACATTGTGAAACAACGATTGCGGAAGATCCATTGGAAACAGTATGCCGTCTGGAAAAGTCCGCCCCGGATCTGCTCTGCATTTCTCTCTACCTCTTCAACCGGAAATACGTACTGGATATTGTCCGCCGTTTTCATGTGCTGCACCCGGAGTGTCCCATCGTTGCCGGAGGTCCGGAGTGTCTGGGGGAGGGGGCGGCTTCCCTGTTGACAGAAAATCCATTCCTGTATGCGGTTTTCCGGGGGGAGGGTGAACAGCTCTTCCATGATTATCTGCAAGATTTTGAGAACCAATCTCCGCATCAGATTCTGCCGGCAGAGGGGAACGCTGTTTTTGATGACTGGGAATCTGTATCATATCCGGTGAATGATCCATTTTTCAGAAATGATAAACCGTTTATCCAGTATGAAACATCAAGAGGTTGTCCGATGGGATGCACCTACTGCACAAGCGGGAAAACACAGTACCGATTTAAAAATCCTGATACTGTCTGTGAAGAGTTGACAGCACTCCGTTCTGCCGGAGTCAGAGAGATCCGTCTGCTTGACCGTACATTCAATCTGCCGTTGGCGCGGGGGGCTGCTTTGTTAAAACTCTTTCGGGAAAACTTCCCTGAAATCCACTTTCATTTGGAAGTACACCCGCAGTTTCTGGATGAAAATCTGAAAAATGAATTCCGCCATGCTTTACCTGGACAACTCCATATTGAAGCGGGGATCCAATCTTTATCGAAGGATGTTCAGCAGGCGATCGGACGGAAAAGTGATCCTGCAGATGCGTTATCCGGCTTACAGTTTCTCTGTCGCTGTTCTGCTTTTGAAACACATGTCGATCTTCTTGCAGGTCTGCCGGAACAATCTTTCGAGGGGCTCGCCGATGATGTTTCAGTGTTGATGCGTACTGCCCCCGCTGAGATCCAGTTGGAAGTCCTGAAGATCCTGCCGGGAACCCCCTTGCAGCAAACTGCTGCAGCTCAACATCTCCGGAGCAATCCTTTCACTCCCTATGATGTTATGAGCAATGGCTGCATGTCTCCGGATCATATTCTGCTTGCCAGAAAATTATCCCGTCTGCTGGATTTGACATACAACCATGGATCTCTGCATCCGGTGATTGTTAAAATGGCGGAGGAAAATACGGAAGCCCTATCTCTTCTCTTGGAGTATTTTTTATCCAAAGGATTGGAATTGAATACTTTATATGATTTGAAAAAACGTTTTTTGCTCTTGGCTGAATTCTTCTCATCCCATTCTTTCCCGTCTGCCGCTGCGGAGTTGGCATTTCAGTGGATCTGTGCCGGTTATCCTCTGGATCAAACACCATGTATCCAGCCGGAAAAAATCATGTTTCTGCCGGAACAGAGACATTTCCTTTCGGGCAGAGAAGAAAGTATAACAGAAAGAGAAACCAAATTCTGGTCATTACATTCCGGCAGACAATCTTTTTATTTTGCATTCAACCGTAAATATTCTTTCAACCGTCCTGCCGCCATCTGGCGCAATGCTGAATAAAAGTATGAGCCCTGTTTGAGTTTTGATTGAATCAGTTCTATTTATGGATTCTATACTGTAAAAAGTATGATTTGACATAAAATAGGTAGGTTATGACATAGAAAAAATCTTCAGTTTCAAGTATAATATAAAAAATGATTTGCGTAAAGAATGTTATTCATTGAATAACAGAGATCTCATAAAATAAACATTAGTAGTTAATGGAAAGAGAGATACAATGACAAAATTGATTGATGGTGTATGGTTGTGGGGACAAACTCCCGGTTCGCATCATGTTAACCCGAATTACCGTCTGCCCGGCACAAATACAATGACTCCGATTGAGGGGTGCAAATTTTTCGGTATAGACCGTTGTTGTCGTGTGGCAATGGGTGCAGGACCTTTTCCTCCGTTTGATGATGAATCCATTCCGTTGGATCAGCTTAAAGAAGTTGTCTGGTCGATCATTGGAGCGGGGAGTGTGAGCCGTAACGAAGAAAATCTTGCTGACCTTGAAGAAGTTCTGCGTCAGGCGAAAATGCACACCAATGTGGTTGGCGGGATCATGGATGACTTTTTGCAGAATGACCGTCGGCGTGAGATCTTCAACCCGGAAGTTTTGCGGAAAGTCAAAGAAACGCTCCGCACAGCTGTCGGCAGACCGTTGGAGTATTGGACCGTTTATTATGAACGGGAAATGCATCTGGATGTTCAGGAGTTTCTGGATGTTTTCGACGTGATCACTTTCTGGACCTGGTTTGGCGAAAACCTTTGGCATCTTGAAGAAAATCTGGAAAAAGTTCTTGCAGCCAACCCCGGAAAACGTTTTTATTGCGGCTGTTACCTCTGGGATTACGGAAATGGTAAACCCTTGACACCAGAACAGATGCAGCATCAGCTTGATATTTATTACAAATACATCAAAGCCGGCAAGATTTCCGGCATAATCATCTGCTCCAATTGTTGTGCAGACGTTGGTTTGGATACAGTTCCGCAGCTTCAGGCATGGCTCAAGGAACATGGTGATGAAGAAATCTGAATGATATAGAATGCCTGCATTCTCTTTTCAGAGTTTTGAATCTGAATAATACGAATCAAATTGCCCGGATCGGGAATATTTTATTCTTGATCCGGCTGTTTTTTTTGTATATAAACCTTCCGATCATGCTTTTGGTTTTGTCAAAAGGATCTGCTCAGCTTCTAAAATATCAGTAAAAAACAGTTGCCTCACAAAACCATGATTCTGTCATATAAAGCTTTCAAGAGGAGTACATTTTGCATCTTTTCCTGATATTTGATGTTATTCCGGCATAAAAAGTTAAAAAAAAGAGATTTTTTTCATTATTAAATTTGCAAAATATGAGAAACAGTATCATATTACCATCTCAATTCCATTTACACGCGGAGAGATGGTCGAGTGGTTTAAGGCAGCGGTCTTGAAAACCGCCGTGGGGTAACTCACCGAGGGTTCGAATCCCTCTCTCTCCGCCATTTTTTTTGTCCAAAAAAATGGCGAACGAAGACGCAAGTCTTCTCTTCACTGTGCGAAGCACAACTTCACTCAAAAAACGAAGTTTTTTCTTCACATCTTCACCAAATTCCAGAAGCCTTACTTGCTTGTCCACCGTAGCCTTGTGCGAAGGTGGATGAAGTCGCTCCCTTTGGTTGCTTGTGAAGACGTTTCGCTCACG
>JAGCNI010000044.1 GCA_017646015.1 Lentisphaeria bacterium | reverse complement strand
TCCGAAGAATCCCATGAGGAACATGGAAAGGAGCAGCATGATGATCCCGCAGATCCTTGTGGCGGAACAGGGGACATTGAAGAAACAGATCCCCATGAGGAACGGCAATACGAATGCACTTTGAACCATAGCCCAAATCAAACCGTTCGGACCGTGCTGCATTGCTTTGTTCATCAATATAAAAGTGGTATAGTTTGCCATTCCCCCGATCGGAACTGCAATCAGAACCGGGAGAGACACCGGCATTTTTGTCAGGAAATAAATCGGCAGTGTCAGGAGCATCACTACGAGCATTCCTGCACCCTGAATAAATCCGAGATTCAGATTTTTCTGCGCCGCATGGCTGATTACAGCTCCGAGAACAAGCCAGAGTGTTGCTGCGATAAACAAAAACATAATACCGGTGATCATATTGTTTCCAACTCCTGTTGTTTTTTAAATACAATAAAAGTCAGTAAGATACCATGTTTTTGTATTTTTTCAAGCCGGAAACAGCGATATAACGCTGTCCGCCGGATCGTTTGTGCTTAT
Organism: Lentisphaeria bacterium; assembly: GCA_017646015.1. Lineage (GTDB taxonomy): Bacteria > Verrucomicrobiota > Lentisphaeria > Victivallales > UBA1829 > SIG94. The sequence goes on along the minus strand of JAGCNI010000044.1, from coordinate 15,910 downwards.
TTATTCTGCTGGAATGAAACAAGCCGGATAGTCGGTCTGGATCCCATCAATGCCGCATTACTGAAACAGTTCTGTGAAAGAGGAATATTGTGACATGCTGAGGGGACTTTTTATGTTGTGTATATTGTTTTGATTCTGTTGAAAAAAATTATTTCCAGTGATCCTGCCGGAGAATTTCCTCCATGGCAAGGCGTGGTGTCGGCTGGGCATGTTCTTTTTCATATCCGATCGGCATCAGAGCCAACGGGGAAAGAGTGGCAGGGATTCCGAGGATCCGTTTGACTGCTTTCGCATTGAACCATCCGATCCAACAGGTGGCAAGTCCGAGGGCTTCCAATGCAAGGTTCAACTGAGCTCCGGCGATCCCCACATCGATCAACTGATATTGTATGCCGGAAAGGATCGGGGCAAGCCAGTGTGTGACCACTTTTTCCGTTGAACAGATGACCAATATGACCGGCGCATCTGCAAGCCAGTTCATCCGGATTCCCGGGAGCAGACCTTTTTCACAAATCATTTTCCGCAATTCCGGATCACGGACAACAATGAAACGCCAGGGTTGTTTATTGCAGGCGGAGGGAGCCAGACGTGCGGCTTCCAGAGCTTTCTGCAGGTTTGTATCGGAAACATCCCGTTCCGGATCATAATTACGGCAGCTCCGGCGGTTGGCGATCAATTTCATCAGTTCATCATATTTCATTGAGGATCTCCTCCAGATTCAACAGAAAGCCCGGAAACAGTTTTGTACTGTTGCCGGGCGGGAATGATCAGATTGTTACAAGATCATTTGAATGCAGGATAAGAGATTTTGACATTCTTTTTCGCTGCATCGACCTGAGCTTTGACCTGAGCCTGCAGTTTCTGGCTCTGGAGCTGATTGATGATCTGAGCTTTGACCTGTTCAAAGGGAACGGCTGCAGCTGCAGTTTTCTTGTTCAATTTGATGATGTGGTATCCGAACTGAGTTTTCACGACGCCGGAGATATCGCCGGGTTTAGCGAGGGCGAAAGCAGCTTTTTCAAATTCGGGAACCATCTGACCACGGGGGAATTCACCGAGTTTACCGCCATCTTTGCCGCTGGGGCATTTGCTTTCTTTCTTGGCGAGTTCAGCGAAATCAGCACCCTGTTTGAGCTGAGCCAGAATTTTTTCAGCTTTTGCTTTTGCATCGGCATCAGACATTTTTGCATTTTTGTCTTTTGCATTGGGATCGGGCATGGTGGAGATCAGGATGTGAGAAGCATCGATCCGTTCCGGCATTTTGTACTGATTTTCATTTGCATGATAGAATGCTTTTGCTTCAGCATCGGAAACTTTGATTCCGGGTTTGACATTTTTTTCGATCCAGCTCTGGATCGCAAAGGCATTGATCGCATCCGGATTGTTCAGGAAATCTTTTTTGATGTCATCAATTTTTTTATTCTGCATTGCGAGCTGTTTTTCAAGCATATCGCGCTGTTCTTTTGTAAGGGATTTGAGCTGCTGATCGATTGCATCTTCGACCAATTTTTTGGAGGGAACGATCCCTGCTTTTTTGACCATATCCAAAAGGATTTCTGCATCGACCAGAGTTTCGATCATCTGTTTGGACTGAGCCTTGAGCATTTCCGGCTGCAACTGAGCAACATATTCAGCAGGAATATTGCCGAGACGTTTCAGGAAATCCTGTTTGGTGATTTTCTTATTGCCGATGATTGCTACGGTATCCGGCAGGAATGCAAAGAGTTCCGCCAGAGTTTTGGGAGCAGATTTCACAGCGGGAGCTGCGGCTTTGGGAGCAGGTGCTGCTTTGGTATCTGCAGCTGAAAGCTGGAAAGAACCGGCGACGGTGGCAACTGCGACGGCGGCAACGGCAGCCGCCCGTGTCATGATCATTTTTGTTTTCATGTTTTCATTCCTTTCAATGGATGTTTATTCTGTTACTTCGGGAGCTTTCAGCAGAGTATTCATATCCCATTTTCCGGGATATGCCGCCGCATATACGGCTTCCAGCACATCTGCCAAACGGTCATCACCGTTTTCACGCTGTTCTCTGATCTCTGTCCAGATTTCAAACAGAGCCTGTTTGCGCTCCTTTTGTTGCAGCCTTCCCACATAAGACCGCTGTTTCTTGATAAAGTTCTCAATTTTCGGAGAAACTTCAATATTTTTTGTGATCTTGTCGATCTGATCCAGTGCGTTCCGCAAACTGACAGATGTCCGGGCGGATTTTGCCCGGCTGATCCAGGTATCCAGTGAAGCCACTGTGAAAAGCGTGTTTTTGGCTCTGGTCGTTTCATTGCTGACCCCGTAATGTTTTTCATAATCATGAATCGTATTCAGGGCAGCATCAAAATTTCTCAGATCCAAATAGGTCCGTACAACTGCGGTCATCCGGTTGAAACGGACAATGTTTTCCGCTTCTGCCAGAAAGACACTTGTCGGATCCAATGCCCGGAGTTTCTGGATCTTTGCCAATGCCGCTTCATATTGATGTGTCCGCACAGTCTGGACAATTTCAAGCAGCAGTTCCGGCTGGATCTTCGGCGGAGCCGGAGCTTCGCTCTGGTCAGAACAGGAACAGAGAAACAACGGCAGGCTCAAAAGTGCGGAGAGAAAGAGTTTTCCCGCCTGCTGTTTCAAGTTTTTGATTCCGTTTGTTTTCATCTTATTCCTTTGTTTTATTTACAACTGATAAAGCAGTATAACTTAGCTGTCAAAAACAATTTTACAAACTCAAAAAATAAAAAACTGAGAAAAAATCCTTTCTTTCATCAAAAAAATCCCGCTGAAACGTGTTGAAAGCGGTTTATTTAAGATGTCAGCAACAGAAATTTTTTACATTTCGATCCCTTTCCGGGGCGGACGTTTCTGTTCAAAATAATGTTTGATACATTTCATTTCCGTGACCAACCCGGCTTTTTCTGTCAGTTCCTGCGGTGCATTGCGCCCGGTCAGGATCACTTCTGTTTCCGGATATTTTTCTGCCAGTGCAATGAAATCCGCTGCATCTTCCCGGGAGATCACTCCTGCATGGAGAGAACCGAGAAATTCATCTGCTACAATGACATTATATTTTCCGGAAGAGAGAGCCTCCTGCAAAGCCTGCAATGTTTCTGCGGCAAGTTCGCAAGTTTCAGGGGAGGGTTTCCCATGGATGAATTTTCCTTCCCCGCGGGTGAAATAGGTAAACGCATTCCCGCCGTGTTCCCGGAGAAAACAGATCTCTGAACTGGAGCCGTCTTTGATGAATTGAGCAAAAAAGACCTGTAATCCGGCACCCAGAGCCCGGACTGTCAATCCTGTCGCAGCAGTTGTTTTGCCCTTTCCGTCACCTGTATAGATATGGATCATGAGAGACAGGGGTTGAATTGTTTTTCATATCCGATCGAAGAGGAAGCATCATGACCGGGACAGACTTTGAGATCATCGGACAGTTTGAAAAGGATATTTTTCAAAGAGTTCATCAGTTGATCCATATTTCCGCCGAGATCGGTGCGTCCGTAGGAACCGCGGAAAAGGGTATCGCCCGTGAAGATCGTATTGTATTCTTTGAAGAGGAAACAGACTCCGCCATTGGTGTGTCCGGGTGTATGGATCACTTCAAAATCCTGTTGTTGGGGGAAGTCTGCTGCCGGCGGCAGATTTTCTGCGGCAGGGAGCCAGGGGAGAAAACAGTTCAAGGGGCTGGCATAGAATGCCTGATCATCGGGATGAATGTAAACCTGTTTGATATTCAAAGCTCTGCTGAGTTCACCGCAAGCTCCGATATGGTCAACATGGGCATGGGTCAACAGGATCGCCGCTTCTTTGAAAGTATATTTTTCTGCGGCATGAAGGATCACATCGGCATCATCGCCCGGGTCAATGATATAGAGATTGCCTGAAACCGGACCCGGCACAAGATAACAGTTTACACCGAGTTCACCGACGACCACTTGAGTGTACATTTTTTTTTCTTCGTTCATATTGATTCACTTTCTGATGACATGTTTGGAGTCACTTTTGAATTGCAGATATTTTTTCAATCCGGCAAAACCGTTTTTATCCACGATCCTCTTGATCTGCCGGAATCCTTCCCCATAGATTGGATCCGGATTGTTTTCAATACGCCTGTTCAAATCATGACGTTTCTTGAAATGATTATATCGCCATGCGATGTATTCCGCCAGACCTTCTTTGATTTTCAGATCTCTGATCCCCGGATAAAATTCCGCCTGCCAGTCATGAGCCAGTTCATGGGCGATGACATATTCCATGCGGATTTTCGGAAGATGATCCAGCACAAAAATGGATCTGTTTTCATTTTTTGCATAGGTCTTTTCGCTTTTTTTGCGTCCGAGATAATCGCGGGTCACAACTTTTTCAATTTCAGCTTCATATTTGAACAATCCCTGTTCCAGATGATTATCGGAAGGATTGCCGGAGAGTTTCTGCAGTTGATCCGGATCGACCAGAGTGAAACGGATGGGATGACGGGTCCCGATCCCGAGAGACAAACGCATGGTATCCCGGACTTCATTGAAGAGAGCCTGCGCCTGTCGGGAATTGGAGATCGAGGTCCGGAGACAATTTTTGCAGATGGCACGGGAACAGGAGAGAGTTGCATCATCTGTCGGGATCTGACAGGAGAAACAACGAGGTTTCTTCATACATTCCGTACAGGCAAAAAAGGTGTGATCCAGTGCATAAATCCCTCCGGTATAGGAGCGTTTCCGGCAGACAGTACATTCCGGGAGGATCTGTTCATAGCATTTTCGGGAACAGTACGGTTCATTTTTGGAAATGAGGTAACGTTGTCCCGGACGGATTTGTTTTTTGCAGATTTTGCAGTTGATTTTTTCTGAAGCGGAGAGTTCTCCGGGGCAGAAAAAGGCTGCAATCAGTGAAAGAATCGCAAAAATCATAAAAAAAGAGTATTTTCTTTGCATCATATTGTCAACTCCGGATTGAATTAATGGCAAATGCGGTATAATGTAAGGGGTATCATGTCGGAATGCAAGGAAGTTTTTCTTTTTGACATGTTTTTTTTGAAAAAAGTTTTGGATGAAAGATCATGAAAATAAAGAAAACAGAAATTTTTGAGATCATCAATGAACGCGGATTTCATGCCAGACCCGCGTCATTGTTTGTGCAGGAGGCGTGTAAATTTCAAGCGGATATCACGGTGAAGAGTCTTGCCACCGGTGATTCTGTGGATGGGAAAAGTATGATTTCCCTGTTGATGCTTGCAGCTCCGCAAGGTGTCCGCCTGGAAGTTACTGCCGCGGGAACAGATGCAGAAGCTGCCTTGAGCAGTCTCGGTGATTTGTTCCGGAGGGGATTTGATGAAGAATAATACAGCAAAGAGAACAGTATTGCCGTTCCGTGACATAAAGGTGAAGCGGGAGATCATGTTTCATGGGATCCCGGCTTCTCCGGGGATCGTGTATGGAACCGTTATGCTGTTGAAAAATAATTCCGTGGAAGTCGTTTCCGCTGAAAAGGTTCAGAATATTTCTTCCGGTCAGGTACAGGAGGAGATCAAACGTTTTGAGAAAGCGTTGCAGGAAACACAGGAGGAGATCAAAGTTCTCCGTGACCGTGTCCAGTCCAGTCTCAAAGCACATGAAGCCAATATTTTTGATGCTCACTTCCTGATCGTTCAGGATAAATCCCTGATGAATCAGGTCACGGGAGCCATTACGGAAAAATATATTCCCGCAGATGCCGCATTTTCTCAGGTCATGCAGAAATATATCACTGCCATGTCCGCTGTTGAAGATCCGTATTTGAAAGAGCGGGCAATGGATATCAAAGATGTTGCCGGACGTGTCCTTTCTCATTTGCATGGATTGGAAATTCAGCAGCAGAAACACTCTTCCGAACCGCAAATCATTGTTGCAAAAGATCTTACACCATCCGATACAGCGATGCTCGATCCCGCTCATGTATTGGCTTTTGCCATTGAATCCGGCAGTAAGACTTCACACAGTGCGATCCTGGCCCGTTCCATGAAAATCCCCGCCATTGTCGGAATGAACCGTTTTGTTCAGAGCATTGAGGATGGTGACAGGATGATCGTGGATGGTTTCCTCGGAATTGCGATCCTCAATCCCACAGAAGCAACGGTGGAACTCTATAAGGAAAAAGAGAAAACCAAAGCCCGGCTCATGGCTGAACTGATGCGGGAGACCAGACTCCGTTCTGAAACCACAGACGGTTATACGATCCAACTGGCAGCCAATGTGGAAAGCGGAGAACATCCTGAAGAATTGAAACAATACGGTGCCGCCGGAGTCGGTTTGTTCCGTACCGAATATCTTTTTATGAACCGGGAACAGATGCCGACCGAGGAAGAACAGTTTGCTGTTTACAGAAAAGTGGCAGAAAATCTGAATGGTGAGGCAGTGATCATCCGGACCCTTGATATCGGCGGAGATAAACTTGCCGCTGCGATGGGACCTGTTCATGAACAGAATCCTTTTCTCGGTTTGCGTGCGATCCGGCTCTGTCTTGCCAATCCTCAACTTTTACAGACTCAGATGCGTGCCATTCTGCGTGCCGGAGTATATGGGAATATCAAAATGATGTTTCCGATGATCTCCTCCATCAATGAACTCAATCAGGCATTGGATATTTTGGAGAAAGTCAAATCCGATCTGCAGAATGCCAATATGCGTTTCGACGGTGATATGGAAATCGGGGTCATGATCGAGATCCCGGCTGCTGCTCTGATCGCTGAACAGTTGGCAAAAAAAGTTGATTTCTTCAGTATCGGAACCAACGACCTTGTTCAATATACATTGGCAGTTGACCGGAACAATGAAAAAGTTTCCAAGTTGTATGAACCGACTCACCCGGCTGTATTGCAGTTGATTGCCATGACGACCCGTGCCGCTGCCCGGAATGGAATCTGGACAGGGGTCTGTGGTGAGATGGCGGGTGATCCCCGTTATACTCCGATCCTGCTCGGTCTGGGGATCGTTGAATTGAGTATGCCGCCCATGGTGATCGGTCATATCCGGCGTTTGATCCGTAAGATTTCCATGCATGAAGCTGAAAAGATCGCCGAAAAAGCATTGCATGCGGAAACTGCCGCTGAAGCACTCCGTTATTCCATGGATTTTCTGGAAAACAATATGCCGGAGATCCTTGCAGGAGCACGGGAAGGATAAGTCGATCCTATGAGCTTGAATGATATTGTGATCAAAGGGGCGGAAGAGCATAACCTCAAATCTGTTGATGTTACGATCCCGCGCAATTCTCTGACTGTTGTGACCGGACTCAGCGGTTCCGGAAAATCCTCTCTGGCTTTCGATACACTTTATGCCGAGGGACAACGCCGGTATGTGGAAAGTCTTTCTGCTTATGCCAGACAATTTCTGGATCGTATGCAGAAGCCGAAAGTACAGCATATCGAAGGGCTTTCCCCGGCAATCGCCATTGAACAGCGTTCTTCCGGTTCCAATCCCCGTTCCACGGTTGCCACTGTTACGGAAATCTATGACTATCTGCGGCTGCTTTATGCTCACACCGGAATCCCGCATTGTCCGAAATGCGGCAGAGTGCTTGCCGCTCAATCTCCGCAGAGTATTTGTGAAAAAATCCGGAAATATCCTGCCGGTTTGCAGATGATGATCCTTTCTCCTTATATCGCCGGGAAAAAAGGGGAACACCGGGATGTGATCGAAAAAATCCGGAAAGATGGTTTTGTCCGCGCCCGGATCGACGGAAAAATCGTGCAGCTGGATGATGAGATCCCTGTATTGACAAAAACTGTCCGGCACAATATCGAAGCGGTCGTGGATCGTTTGATCACTGGAAAAATCGACTCTTCCCGGCTCAATGATTCTGTGGAAGCCGCACTGAAACAGGGCGGCGGCAATATGATCGTCATGCTGGAAGATAAGTCTGCTTCTGAGAGCGGCGGTGGGAAAAGATGGACCGAAGAAAAAATCAGCGAACATTTTTCCTGTCCGGATTGTGAAATCAGTTTTCCCAAACCGGAACCCCGTAATTTCTCATTCAACAGCCCTTTCGGAGCGTGTCCTGTCTGTAATGGGATCGGTTCTCTGATGGTGATGGATCCGGCCCTTGTGATTCCGGATGATTCCAAATCCATCCGGAATGGAGCGATCCCCGGCTGGCGGCGCGGACCGCGCAGACTGCTGATTTATTATAATCATCTGTTGCGTTGTATTGCCGATCATTACAATATGCCGGAGATCCTGACTGTTCCGTTCCGGGAGATACCGGAAAATATCAAAAAAACATTGTTGTTCGGCAGTGGCGAGGAGAAAATCGATTTCAGTTTCCGTATTGGAAGAAAAACCTATAAATCGGTCGGTCCTTTTGAGGGAATCCTTGCGAATCTCCAGCGGCGGCAGGAAGAATCGGAAAGTGATTCTGTCAGAGAACGCTTGAAAGAATATATGACCTTCCGGCAGTGTCCGGAATGTCACGGAAAACGGTTGAAACCGGAAAGTCTTGCCGTAACAGTCAATGGTCTTTCCATCAATGATTTCAATCAGCTTTCTGTGGAAAAAGCCCTGCAGTTTGTCCGGGATCTGGAATTGGATGATGAAAAAAAGATCATTGCCAAAGATATTCTCAAAGAGATAGAATCCCGTTTGAAATTCCTTGCCGATGTGGGCTTATCCTATTTGACTCTTGCCCGTGAAAGCGGAACTCTTTCCGGCGGGGAGGCTCAACGGATCCGTCTGGCAACACAGCTCGGATGCGGATTGGTCGGAGTGCTTTACATTCTGGATGAACCCAGTATCGGATTGCATCAGCGGGATAATGACAAGCTGCTTGCAACATTGAAAAAATTGCGGGATATCGGCAATACAGTGGTTGTGGTCGAGCATGATATGGATACGATCATGGCGGCGGATTATGTGCTGGATCTCGGTCCCGCGGCAGGGATCCACGGCGGACATCTTGTGGCATCCGGAACACCTGCCGAAATTATGAAAAATAAAAATTCTCTGACGGGAAAATATATGTCCGGAGAGCTTGCGATCGAAGTCCCGGCTAAACGTGGATCCGGCAATGGAAAATTTCTGGAAATCATCGGTGCAGAACATAATAACCTGAAAAAAGTCAATGCCAAAATACCATTGGGTACATTCTGCTGTGTGACCGGGGTATCCGGTTCCGGGAAAAGTTCTTTGATCAATGGAACGCTGCGTGCTGCTCTGGCAAGACATTTCAAGACTGCAGATGAGGGCGAACCGGGGAAACATAAAGCGATCAAAGGATTGGAACATATCGGAAAAGCAATCGTGATCGACCAGAGTCCCATCGGGCGGACTCCCCGTTCCAATCCGGCAACTTATACCGAACTTTTCGGAACGATCCGGAATCTTTTTGCCTCTCTGCCGGAAGCAAAAATGCGCGGATTCGGCCCGGGTCGATTCAGTTTCAATGTCAAAGGCGGAAGATGCGAAGAGTGTCAGGGCGATGGAATCAAAAAAATCGAAATGCAGTTCCTGCCGGATATCTATGTGACCTGTACTGCATGTCATGGAAAACGGTTCAACAATGAAACTCTGACCGTGACTTATAAACATAAGAATATTGCAGAGATCCTTGATATGACTGTTGATGAAGCAGTCGGATTTTTTGAGGCTGTACCTTCTGTTTACCGGAAATTGAAAACATTGCAGGAAGTCGGGCTGGGATATATCTCCCTTGGACAGCCTGCCACGACGCTTTCCGGCGGTGAGGCTCAGCGTGTCAAACTGGCAACAGAACTTGCCAGAGTTCCCCGCGGACATACCCTGTATATCCTGGATGAACCGACTACCGGCTTGCATATTGCTGATATCCGCCAGCTGCTGGATGTCCTGATCCGTTTGAGAGATAAAGGAAATACTGTTCTTGTGATCGAACATAATCTGGATGTGATCAAAATGACAGACCATATTATTGATATCGGTCCGGAGGGGGGCGATAACGGTGGAAAAATCATTGCCGCCGGAACTCCCGAAGAGGTCGCTGAAAATAAAAATTCCTTTACCGGGATCTATCTCAAGAAAATATTGAAGTAAAATCCATTATCCTGCGGAGACTTTTCCGGTCAAGGCAGGATGTACTGTCCCCAGATCATGCCAGTCATCGGTGTCCAAGTGTAATGAAATCCAGTCTGCCGGAGAGAAAATCATCCTGTTTTCCGGTGCAATCATGGCGGCAAGTTCAGAGATTGCCGGATTATGTCCGATCAGGAGGATATTTTTGAAACCGGGAGCCATATTCTGCAATTCCATCAACAGTTCTCTGCCTCCGGCATGGTAGAGATGCAGATCGGTGATGATATCTTCCTGTGGATATTTCAGGATCTCTGCAAATATTTCAGCTGTTCTGACCGTTCTTGCGGCGGAACTTGCCAGGATCAAATCCGGAGGATCCGGCAGAACTGCTGCCAATTTCCACGCATTTTCTGTGGCTGTCCTGATCCCGTCAGTTGTCAGACGCCTGTCAAAATCAAGCCCGGACGAAGAGAAAAACTCTGTCCGGGCGTGACGTATGATCGTAATTTGTTTCATCCGTGAGGCGGATGTTTATTTTTTCATTGCTTCATCAATCTGCTGAAATCCGACGACGGGGATTTCTTTTCCTTCCCATTTATTGACATACTGAGCTGCGAGAGCGAAGACAGTATATCCGATCACGAGGAAAGCAATAATCGCACTGATTGCAAAAAGGATATTGGGTTCCGAGCTGGATTTCTTTTTCACAACAGGAGTGATGGGAGTTTCCTCTTCCTCTTTCTTTTCTTCTGCGATTTTGATGACCTGGTCATCACCATCGACGCCGGATTTGAGGTTTGCTTTTGCAATATTATCCTGTTGACGGAGAGAAGCCTGATCTTCTTCTGCCGGTTTGGGAGTGGGAGCATCGGGAGCAACCGGAGCAGGAGCAGGAGCAGGTGCAGGTGCGGGCATGACCGGTTTTTTCAAGACCGGAGTTTTTGCCAGTCTGGGGATCTTGGTTGTCATTTCCGGATTCTGCGGAGCTTCAGCCGGAGCGGGGGCAGCAGCCGGAGCGGGGGCAGCAGCCGGGGCCTGTTCTTCAGCGGGGACAGGAGAAACTGCGGACTCCGTTTTGAGCTGCAGTTTGACTGTGGGCGAAGAAGAGGAGAGAGTTGTCACGGCAGAAGGAGTAGCGGACGGGCGCAATTTGACAGCCGGTTTAGCAGACTGTAATCCGGACTGCATTTTTGCCTGATTGATGGCTTCCTGCAGGTTCGGGCTGGAAGCAGTCTTAGAGGCAAGTTCGTTCTGATCGACGGGGTTTTCCTGTTTAGGGATATCAGCTTTAGGCATTGCTGCCGTAGATGTTGCGACATATTTCGGAGTTGTACCGATCGCATTTTTATCCATTGGACTTTCCGGTTTGGGAATATCCACTTTGGGCATTGCGGATGTAGCAGTTGCGACATATTTCGGAGCAGTTGCTGCCGGAGCAGCCGGTTCCTGTTTCTGCAATTTCGGATTGGCAGCAGTAGCAGTGACAGTATATTTCGGAATTGGAGAGGATGCTGTTGTTGCGGGTTTGGGAGCGGCTTTTGCGATTTTTGAAACAGCCACAGTAGCAGTGGAGATTCCGGATGCAGCGGCTGTCACAGTCGGCTGAGCAGCCGGTTTTGGAATCACAGGAATGGAGGGCTTCATGGTGGAAGCTGATCCGAGGTTGGATGCTGAGAACGGAGCAGATGTATCCGGTTTATCCATTTTGGAAATGGGAGCTGTGGCAGTTGACATAAACTGCGGAGTTGAAGCTGCATTTTCCTGAGCCGGAGCAGCCGGACGGGACAGCAGGATCGTGGGAGCAGGAACCGGTTGGGATGCAGCGGCAGCTTTCTGCGAGGTCTGCAGCGGAACTGTATCGGTCATAGATTCTTCATTCTGCGGCACAAGCGGTTTCAGCTTGATTGTTTTTTTGGATGCGGAAGAACCGGAACTGATACCATCGACCGGCATCCGTTTCAGTTTTGCTGTTTCTGTATTTCTCAAGTCCATCGGATCATTGATCCCTGCCTGATTGTTTTGCTGTTCGCTCATAGTCCATCCTCTTTCCGTTTCTGTTCCGGGAGCAAGCGCGGAAATTTTTTTATTATAAACTTAACAGGAATATAGCATATCAAATGGATGTCCGCAAATCCCAAAAGCAAAAAAAAGCATGTTTTATTCAAAAAAAGCGCAGGTTTTTAAAAAATTTTCAAAAAAATCTTGATATTTTCATGCTTTCAGATTACATTTCCATAACAATTTGCAGGAAGGAGTCTGAAAAATGGAAGAAAAAAATCTTTTGGAGATGATCCATTCCCCGGAAGATTTGCATGCATTGGATAAGGAACAGCTGCATCAGCTCTGCCGGGAGATCCGGGAACAGATCGTGCAGACTGTATCTGTCAATGGCGGTCATCTGGGTCCCAATCTGGGAACAGTGGAATTGACTGTTGCTTTACACCGGGTTTTTCATGCTCCTGAAGACAAGATTCTCTGGGATGTGGGACATCAGGCTTATACGCATAAACTTCTGACCGGAAGGAACCGTGAGTTTCATACGCTTCGGCGTTACGGTGGGATTTCCGGTTTTCCTCACCCGTCGGAATCGGAATATGATCCATTCATCAGCGGACATGCGGGGACAGCAGTTTCTGCTGCGCTGGGGTATGCCGCATCGAATGAAAGACAGGGTAAAAGCGGTCATGTTGCGGCGGTCGTGGGGGATGGTTCTCTGATTTGCGGACTTACCATGGAGGCTTTGAACAATGTTCGTTCCACCTGCAAAAATCTGATTATTATAATCAACGATAACCGGATGTCCATATCCAAATCTGTGGGAGCGATTCCGAATTATCTCAACCGGATCATTACGGGTAAAAGTTACAATCATTTCAAAGCCTTTTCCAAAATGGTTGTCGGCAGGATGCCGGGAGGCGAGGAGATCATCGGCAATATTCAGAAGATCGAAGGCGCGGCAAAGAGTCTGTTTGTGCCGGGGATCTTTTTTGAAGAGATGGGATTGCGTTATATCGGTCCGGTTGACGGTCATCAGCTTCCTGAGTTGATTCAGACATTGGAGCGGGTCAAGGAATTCAACCGTCCGGTGATCGTGCATGTGATCACCAAAAAAGGAGCGGGTTGTCAGTATGCGTTGGAGGCTCCGGAACGTTTTCATGGTGTTTCCGGGTTTGATCCGGGGACGGGAGCTCTTCCGAAACAGAATAATCCTGTTCATTTTTCATCGGAATTCGGGAAAGTATTGTGTGAGTTATCGGAGCTTCATCCGGAGATTGCCGGGATCACGGCTGCGATGCGTTCCGGTACGGGAATGAAAGAATTTTCTGAAAAATATCCGGAACGTTTCCATGATGTAGGGATCGCGGAAGGTCATGCTTTAACGTTTGCCGCAGGACTGGCAGCCAACGGGATCCGTCCGGTCGTTTCATTGTATGCAACTTTTCTTCAGCGTGCGTTGGATTCTCTGTATCACGATATCTGTTTGCAGAATCTTCCGGTGCTTTTATGTGTTGATCGTTCCGGGGCGGTGGAGGATGGTCCGACGCATCACGGGTTGTATGATGAAAGTTTTGCATTATCCATGCCCAATCTTCAGGTGCTTGTTCCGAAAAATGAACAGGAATTGCGTGCCATGATGTTCTATGCGTATGAAAGTGCTTCTCCGGTGATGATCCGTTATCCCCGCGGCTCTTCCGGACTTGGAAATTTACCTGTTTCAGAGATGTCGAAAGGAAAATCGGAAGTGATCCGTGAGGGGAATGATCTTGTGATCTGGGCTGTCGGCAGGGAGGTTGGAACGGCATTGCAGGCGGCGGATCTGCTGGAAAAAGAACATGGTATTTCCTGTCGTATTGTGAATCCCCGTTTTCTGAAACCGCTGGATTCTGCAAGGCTGTTGTCTGATGCGGCAGAGCTGCCGCTGGTCACATTGGAAGATACTGTATCAGGGACGGGACTTGACATGCTTTCCGACCGTCTTCTGATCAATGAAACCCATCATCGTATTCTGCACTTTGCGTGGCAGGAGGACACTGTGATCCCGCATGGTGATGTTTCTCATCTTCGCAAACAATTCGGGCTGGATGCGGTTCGGATTGCGGAACGTATTTGGAATGAAATATTTATGAAAAATGAAATACAAGGAAAACAGGCATAATATGATTCCGGATGAAAAAAACTTAACGCCCATGATGAAACAGTATCTGCAGGTGAAAGCAGATGCTCCGAAAGATGCGATCCTGCTGTTCCGTCTGGGCGATTTTTATGAGATGTTTTATGATGATGCCCACCGTGCGAGTCCGATTCTTGAGATAGCGTTGACAAAACGTGCGGGTTATCCCATGTGCGGGATTCCGTATCATGCGATTGACAACTATCTGCCGAAGTTATTGGATGCGGGGATGAAAGTTGCCATAGCGGAACAGACAGAAGATCCGGCGTTGGCAAAGGGGATCGTCAAACGGAGTATCACCCGTGTGATCACTCCGGGAACAGTGATCGATTCTTCCGTGCTCAATCCCCGGAAAAACAATTTTCTGTGTGCTCTGACCTGCAGCAAGGATTCTTACGGTTTTGCCTGGCTGGATATCAGTACAGCGGATTTCAAAGCGGCAGAACTTTCCACCCGCGGCGAACTGGAAGCCTTGTTGTACAGTTTGCAGACACGGGAATGTCTGCTCAGTGCCTCTCTGTTGGAACAGTGGGAGGAAGAGAAAGATTTTCCATTTACCCGCAATAATATTCTGTGGACTCCGTTGGAAGATTGGAGTGTTACGTTGGAAAATACGGAAGATCTATTGAAACGTCAGTTCAATGTTTCCACGCTTGACGGGTATGGACTCCGTGGCAAACCGTTGGCGATCCGTGCTGCGGGCGCTGTGCTTTATTATGCCTCGGAAAATCTGCGTCATAATATCGGACATATCCGCAACATCAGTATTTACAGTTCCGGAGATTATCTTTCCCTTGACCCTGTATGTCAGCGGAATCTGGAATTGGTGGAGCCGATGTATGGTTCCCGGAAAGAGAATACACTGCTGTATGTACTGGATCGTGCATCCACTCCGATGGGAAGCCGTCTGATGCGTGATTGGCTTTTGAAACCGCTCCGCAATGTTGACCGGATCGTGGAACGTCAGGATGTGGTTGCTTTGTTCAAAGATGATCCGTTGACGCTGGCAGAGTTGCGTGAAACGATGGGAGCGATCCGGGATTTGGAACGGATCGTGGCACGTTTGAATGTGGGTACAGCCAATCCGAGAGATCTTGTTTCTCTGGCAAACAGTCTTGAAATGGTTCCGGCTGTCCGGATGCTTCTGAGCCATTCCGATCTGCCGTTGATGGAACGATTGCTCGGGAATATTACGGAACTGCCGGAATTGACGGAACGTTTGCAGAATGCGATCACCGATGAACCGCCAGCTTCTGCCGCGGATGGCGGAGTGATCCGGGAGGGATACAATGAAGAACTGGATACATTCCGTTCTGCTGCGACCGACGGGCGGAAATGGGTTGCTTCTCTGCAGGCGAAAGAACAGGAACGGACCGGGATCAAGACATTGAAAGTCAATTACAACCGTGTATTCGGATATTTTATTGAAGTCACAAAAAGTCATCTTTCTCTGATTCCGGAAGATTATATCCGTAAACAGACTCTTGTGAACTGTGAACGTTTTATTACGCCTGAACTCAAAGAGATGGAAAATAAGATCCTTGGCGCACAGGATAAGGCATTGGCACTGGAGATCCAGTTGTTTGATGAGCTGCGGAGCTATGCCCGTGATTTTACGACACAGATCCAGCAGACAGCTGCGGCGTTGGCAGAGGTGGATGCGTTGTGTTCTCTGGCGGATTGTGCCGGAAAATACGGATATGTCCGCCCGCATGTTTCTGATTCCGATGTGCTTGAGATCATC
>JAGCNI010000043.1 GCA_017646015.1 Lentisphaeria bacterium | reverse complement strand
GGAGCTGCCGCTGCTGCAGAGTTCTGCAATCTCCTGTTCAATGCCGCTTTGATGATCTGGGATGATCCCCTCATGGGGATTTATTTCGATGAAATGGTCAAACGCGATGGCGAAAATTTCGTTCCGTCAGCGATCCGGAAATGTGAGGAACTCCGTTCTTCTATAGCACCTTCTTTGTCGGAATGTGAAGCAGGGAATATCAGTCATCTCAACAATATTCTTCTTCTGCTGCAGAAAAAAATGGAGTTTCGCCGGGATTTCAAAACTGCTTATGCAGAAAAAAATCCTGTTTTGCTGAACATGATTGCAGAAGAGCAAATCCCTGAGTTGATTGAACTTGCAAAGAGGTTCAATCTGAGTTTCAGAGAACAATTTCTGAACTGTTCCAAGCCCTTCGGGTTGGATCGTATTCAGCTTCGGAACGGCGGATTGATCGCCCGTTTGGAAGAAACTATTCTGCGGATCCGGGAATTTCTATGCGGAACGACCAAGTCGATCCCGGAACTGGAACAACCGGATACCGGATCACTCAACAATATCTCAACCAGTTATGCAAACATCTCAACCGGCTCTGTAAACCTGTGGTAAAAAAGGAAAAAAAACATGTTTTCACCAGATGATTTTGAAATTATTGATGCTCATGCTCATCCGTTTCTTGACAAATGCGACGGTGCGCCGTATGGTCACCCCGAAACTCTGGAACAGTTTGTCTATGAGATGAAAAAGGCAAAAGTCGATTACTTTGCCGGAAGTACCGTTTATCTCCATGAAGTCACAGATTATGCGGAGATCCGGAAATTGAATGAAGATGCTTTGCGGATCAGAGACAAATACCCGTGTTATATTCCCGGGATTCAGGTGCATGGCAGTTTTCCGGAAGAATCGATAGCTGACATGACAAAACTTTATCACGAAGACGGGATCCGTATGATCGGGGAACTTGTTCCGTATCTGATGAAAACCGGAGAATACAACTCCCCCGGCATGATTGAAATTCTGAAAGAAGCGGGCAAACTCGGTATGACAGCCAGTCTGGATGGCGGATTCCGTGAAACAGTTGTCCCTGTACTGGAAAATTGTCCCGGTTTGAATGTTGTCCTTGCACATCCCGGACCGCCGTGGGGTGATGACAGTGCAAAGATCCGTTTCCAGTGGGTTTCTGAATATGAAAATCTCTATATGGATATTTCCGGATGCGGTCTTTACCGTTGGAACATGCTGCGTTACGGAGTAGATGTCTGCGGTCCGGAAAAAATCCTGTTCGGTTCAGACATGCCTGTCTGCAGTGTAGGAATGTATGTTTATGGAGCATTGATGGAAAACCTGACAAAAGAGGAACTCACCCTTGTCATGGGCGGCAACTTCAAACGTTTGCTCGGAATGAAATGATCTTGCGAAATTGGTGCAGCCGAAGATTCAAATATTTTTCTGCAAGATCTTCTCTGCCCGTTTCCAGACAGATAACGTCCGGAAAATTGCGCACATTTTAAAAGATATGGCTTGAAAAAAGCCTGTTTCTATAATTGATTATAATAACCACAAAACAAACAATCAAGGAAGGAAACAGGCTTATGGAAAGTGTAGCGCAAAAATCAGAACCATTTTGGAGAATTTTCCGAAGGGTCTATTATGGTGGGATGGTTATATTTGTTTCGGAAGAAAAGTCCTGTATG
>JAGCNI010000042.1 GCA_017646015.1 Lentisphaeria bacterium | reverse complement strand
CGTGGGAGCGTTCCGCTCTGGTGGAAAACTTTTCCTGCTGCCGTTCCGTGAAAATGGATTTGCACCGCTTTATCCGGTGTTGAAATCCAAAACTTTGATGACAGGTCTGGTTACAGCTTCGACTGTGAGCCAGACCTTTGCTGCACCGGGCAACTATGGTATTGATGCCTCTTCCGGACTGGGGTATGTACAGTGGATCATTATGGCAATTGGTTTGATTTTCACTCTGATTATGGGAATTTCAACCGGTTTTGCCTTCAAAAATGATGCCGCCAATGCCAAAGCCCAGCTGATCGGAACCATTCTGATTCCGGTACTGTTCGCCATTATCCTCTACATCTTCAATCAGACATTGGGTATTTCGCTGAACTCATCCAGCGGTCTGTGAGGTGTGTATGCAGGACGACCACGGGCTTATAATTCCGCGGAATCCTCAACAGGTTCCGGCGTCACAATTCAGGTTATCCCGCAATCTCAAGGTGCGGGGAGATGCGATCTATATCATCTTTTCCGGGATCGTGGCGTCGGTATTTCTTTTTTTCTGCCTGATGGATACTTCCGCAGTACTGGCTGTTGCCACAGCATGGATACCTCTTGTTGTGTCGGTGTGGTTCTATTTCCGTTTTGTCCGGGAAAAGCCCCGATATTACTTTGAGTATTTCCTGAACAGCCTTTACGGAAACACCTTGCGGATTGATCCCCATAAAAAACTCCTGCTGAAAGCGAGGAAAAAATGATCAACTTCCCAAACGGTTACATCATTGAAACAGAAAAGCCGCAGGATGCTTTTCTGGTCTATGGTGAACTCAACAATACCGGTTTTGTTGCCAAAGGATTCCGGCTCAATGTTCCGAACCTTTCCCATTCCGGCTGGGGACAGAAAAACGAACTCTTTCTGCATCTGCAATCCTACCTTGCCCGTTTGGACTCCGGCAGACGGATTCAATTCCGTTATAAACGGGACTCCAATTACCGCTGGATTCTGGATAAATATGATGCCGATACTGAACGTTTTTCAGATTTACCCTTTGCCAGAGAATTCAGAAACCGCATTTCCGCACAATTCAGAAAGGAGATGGAAAATCACGAGTTGCGGCGGGAATATCTGACCTTGTATCTTTCAAGACCGGCAAAGGAATTTATTTCCGGAGCATTGGATGTGAATTCTGAAAAGGCGATGAATGCTTTTGCGGAGAAAGTAACCGGCTGTTTTGAGTCCGAGTTTCTGCTGCTGAAAAGTGCGTTCACCTTTCCGGTGGAAAAACTGACGGCATTGGAACTTTTTGAAGAGTTTTTCTCTTCGGTCAACAAATCCATTACTTCGGATGCCGTGGACTTTGAAAAACTCTTTACTCCCAACTTTGCCGAAATCTATCAGAATGAATATTCCGCTGTGGATCACTCCGGCATTGACCGCAACGCTCAAACCGTTACAGATCGCGGCTATGGAATGTATGGGGATGGGATGTATCACAACATTCTGACCTTGAAACAACTTCCATCTTTTGACCTTACTCCGTTTTACGGGAATGTGATGCTTGACGGGGATGCTGGAAACTTTTCCGTTACCGTCAATATGCGTCCATTGAATAAGGGCAAAACCATTGAAAAACTGGAAGCCCGTCAGGCGGCTGCCCAGCGTGATCTGGAAGCAGATCCAAGTGCCATTGCCTACCGTTCGGAGGTTGATGCCTTCGGCAAAATGATCTACCGGATGGGAGCGGGTGAAGATGTGCCGTTTGAGGCGGAATACCTCATTCACATCTGGAATCGGGATTTGGAACAGTTGCAGCAGGATACCGAAAAGATCCGAATCGTTGCCGCCAATTTGCAATGCAGTTTTATGCTGTTCGATTTAACGGTACAGACGGAAGCACAATTTCTGAAAACTCTGCCGGGAAATCTCTACTACAAGAAATGGGATCCTTTGTTTACGCTTCACCGATCCTTTGCAGCGATGATTCCGTTCAACAGCACATTTCTTGGGTGTGAAGATGATTTTCAGGCTTTGTTTCACGGCGATCACCGGAATATTGTCTGCCTCAACGGATTTTTCGGAGAGACACCGCAACACGCAGCAAGTTTCGGACAATCCGGTTCCGGTAAATCAGTCAATACGCTAGGCGAGTTGTTACAAACTTTCGGGTTCTACAAAAAAGTTGTCATCATTGAAGAAGGAGCCTCCTATCTGATGCTGACACGGATTTTCGGCGGGCAGTTTATTGAAATCGACCTCAATAACAATCAGGTGCTGAATTATTTTGACACCTGTGGGGCTCCATTGAATGCCAGTCAGATGGATTTTGTGGCAAATTTCCTGACCTGTATGTGCGGCAGGGCAAATGATGATGAAATCATTCAGGACAGGACGGCAATCATATCCCATTATGTAACACGAATTTATGATGCCGCCTGGCAGGAATGGTGGAACAAAAACACCGCATTACGCAGTGATATTGCCCGCAAAGCTATGACAATGGAATGGATGCTGCCCCGTCAGCCCTCCGGACGCAACACCTTGCTTGACTGTTTTACAGATTTTTCTGAAACGATGAGCAAGGATATAACAGAATTGCACCCGGAAGAACTGTTGATCTTCAACTACTTTCATTCTATTTCCAATGAAAAGATCACAGAATACATTGTGGAAAACAGTGCTGTTCTGCGGGATGTTTCCTACGCTTACATGAAGCCGGAGGATATGCCGTATCACTCCCAGATCGTCGAAATGATCCGTTCCACTCCTGATCCTGTTCACCGTAGGGAAGATACCAACCGCATTGCCACAAGATTGGCACAATATACGGTGGAATCCGGGCGGGGCGGACTTTTTGACGGCGTGACCAACATTGATCTTTCGGCACGGCTGATCCACTTTGAAATCGGCAAGATGGCAAATGCTTCGGAAAACTTTAAAGCAATGATCGGTATGGTTATCGGCAATCTGGTACGGAACCAGATCGTAAATCTTCCCCGTACAGCGTGGAAACTTTACATCTTTGAAGAGGCTCCGCGTTTTCTGCGGATTCCGGGGGCGGCGGATATTATGAAACAATCCTATGCCCAGTTCCGGAAATTCAACTGCAGAGCGTGGACCATCACCCAGGAAGCCGGACAGTTGGTT
>JAGCNI010000041.1 GCA_017646015.1 Lentisphaeria bacterium | reverse complement strand
TTTTTTTCTGCAATATCCATGGAATAAAAGAGTTATACAATAGGCTGATAATATGGAAATGAACCGGAAAGTTCGCATAATATCAGTTATGTTGCATAATATCTGGAAATTTGAACTCAAAAAGGAACAGAGAAAGAACAGAAACAGGAGGTCGATTTATGAAATCACACAAGCCGCAGAACAACATAACTGATATTATGCGACGGAATTTTACTTTGATAGAGCTCCTCGTTGTGATCGCAATCATTGCCATTCTTGCCGGGATGCTGCTTCCCGCTTTGAATGCTGCAAGAAACACCGCTCAGGAAGCTGCATGTGTTAATAACCAGAAGCAGATCGGGCTTATGATGGCAATGTATATTGGTGACAATAATGATTTCTTCCCGTTCGATACCCGTACCAATTACAAAACTCATATTTATAAACTTGTTGAAACCTATGCTCCGGATAATCTGAAATTGTTTGCCGGATGTCCTGCCCGTCCTTTTGAAAAAGCTCCCAATGCTGTGCAGAAATATACTACCCAGAAGAATTATTATACCTATGCAACCAATCGTTTTCTGGTGGAACATGCCTCCTATGCGTTCAAAGGAACGATCCGACGGGTGAAGTTTCCCAGCAGAACTGTTGGGATCGGCGGAGTCGTTTGTGAAAATGTGAATGTCACCTATGCTCAGGTTGCAACAACATGGCAGGTTCAGTACGTGCGGAACTGTATTAATGATCCTCTGAGTCCTACTCAAATCTTTGTTCATGCGGGTGGACGTAAAACAGTTGTCTGTCATCTTGACGGCAGTGCAGGGGCACGTGACCGTATGGAAGCAAAAAAATATAATCTGTATTCCGGGATTTATGAATACACGGATTACGCAGATATTCCGTAATTCACAGTTGTTTACATAAGAGGTTCTATTTATGATTTTGAAAAAAACATTGTTTTTGGCGGCAGTTATGTTCACAGTCTGCCTGAGTACTTTTGCCGGAGAGCTGCAGCTTTGCAAAGACGGCAAAGCGGAATATGGGATCCAATTCAGCAAAACCGCCAGTGCGGTCGATCAATTTGCTGTTCAGGAACTTCAGAAACATCTTACAGCCATGTCCGGAGCAACTTTTGCCGCTACGCAGAACAAACCGGCAGGGAAGACGATTTTTGTGGGGTTGAGTCCGGAAGCGATGCAGATCCTCGGAAAAGATTGTCTGATTCAGCAGTTGAAAGATCAGGATACAGTGATCCAGAGCAAGAACGGACATCTTTTCCTGTACGGGAAAGGGCGTCACGGCAATCTTTACGCTGTGTATGAACTGTTGGAAAATCAGTTGGGCTGCCGTTGGCTTTCCGGTTTCGGGAATGGGGATTACATCCCGTCCAAGAAGACGATCACTGTTTCCGACAGCCTCAAAAAGAGCAGTTACGCTCTTCCGCGCCGCGCTCTGATGAACTGGTTTTACCGTGATAAAGATACCTATCGGCTCTATGCTTACCGGAACCGTCAGAATCTTCTGTTGAACATTGGGACTCCGCACAATGGGATCATTCAGGATGTAGATCTGAAAGGTCCGGGAGTGCATGTGCTGAGCACTATTCTTCCCGGCTTTACAAAACGCTACAATAAAGCTTCTTCCCTTTTCAAGATCCAGGATTATTTTGCAATTCATCCCGAATGGTTTTCTTTGGATGAACATGGCAAACGTGTCAACAACCGTCAGGTTTGTTTTACCAATAAGGAACTCCGCAAAGAGTTGACCAAGAATCTGATGGCCTATTACGCTGATCTGGAAAAAAAAGCCAATGCCAAATATTTCCACACGCTCGACCTGAATGATATTGCTTACAATATGTGCTATTGCAAAGAATGTCAGGCGTTGCAGAAGAAATATCAGACTCCCGGCGGCAGTTTCTTCGATTATCTTTTTGAATTGTGCGAAACTTATCCGGACAAGGAGTTTGTGACACTTGCATATCAGAAGAGTCTGACCCAGAAAGCTCCGGTCGGTTTCAAGAAATATCCGAAAAATCTGACGATCATTTTTGCACCGATCAACGGTTATTTTACCGGGACATTTGACAAGGAAAACACCGAAGACCGTACAGATTTGGAAAACTGGCTGAAAATCACACCGAAAGTGTGGATCTGGTATTATCCGAATACCTATAACAGTCCATTGCCGATTTCGGCACCTGCCGGTGGCTTCAAACGTATTGCCTCCGATATTCGTACCATGGCACGTTTGAAAGTGGACGGATCCTATTTTGAACATGACGGCGGTGGTGCATCCAGCGGTACGAATCTTACTGAAATGCAATCCTATGTTATGTACAAACTCTTCCAGAATCCTGCATTGGATGAAAAAGAACTGATGAAAGATTTTGCTGTTCACTACTATGGAAAAGCAGCGGATCTTGTGATGCAGTTTGTCAATGAAATGGAAAAATCTCTGGATGATTTTGTAGCCAAAGGCGGCTTCGGATATTATTCTTTCCAGAAATATCCGTATCTGACCGAAAAGAATTTCATCCGTTGGAATGCATTGTTGGATGAAGCATCCAAAAAAATCGATCCGGCTCACAAAGTCCGTATTGATCTGCTCCGTATGGGGTTGGATTGCTGCATTGTCGATCATCAGTGGCTTGATCAGAAATATGAACCGATGGTGAAAGCATGCAAAGAACGCTTGTTGCAGACAGCCCGGTATATTGACAAGAATCATAAAGTTGTTTCCAACGTAACCAAGGCTGTGAAGAAATTTCTTGAAAAGATTGATGCCCGCGGCTTCATGAAACCGGTTCCGCAGGAATTGCTTGCAAAATATCCTGCGGATGCGATCAAAGTGTTGCTCCCGGCACAGAATGCAGCCCCGAAACTGCGTGCTTCTGATCCTGATGCCAATCAGAAATTTGCATTGGTCGAATCATGGAACGGCAAGAAGTTCTCTCTGGGTACTTATTCACCCGGTTCCAAACGCTATGGTCCCGGTCTTGCGATTTCCGGCGCAAATGTTGTCAAAGGCAAATACACCCTTTACAAACTCAATAAGACAACTACTCTGACTCCGGATATGTTCGTGTGGGGCGGACAGTGGGGGTTGATTCTGAGAATGGGACAGTATTGCAGACAGGATGATCCCAAGAGTCTGAGCCAGGAATGGGATATTTATGTCTCTCTGAAATTCACCGATGACAAAGTGTATATGGATCGCGGCTTCCTTGTCAAAGCGGATGCCAGCCTTGCGATGAAACCGATCCCGCAGGAACTGCTTTCCAAATATCCTGCTGCCGACATCAAAGTTCTGCTGCCGTCTCAGTCTGGATCCAAGAAATATCAGGCTGTTGATATGGATGCCAATCAGAATTTTGCGTTGGTCGAACCGTGGAACGGCAAGAAGTTTACTCTGGGAACTTATGCTCCCAAATCCAAGAGCTATGGTCCGGGACGTGCTATTTTCGCGGAAAATATTGTCAAAGGCAAATACTCCCTTTACAAACTCAACAACAGTACAACCCTCAAACCGGATATGTTTGTGTGGGGTGGACAGTGGGGTTTGATTTTGAGAATGGGCGAATATTGCAAGGCTGATGATCCCAAGAGTCTGAGCCAGAAATGGGATATTTATGTCTCTCTGAAATTCACCGATGACAAAGTGTATATGGATCGCGGCTTCCTTGTCAAAGCCAAATAACACGATTGCCACTTATTTTTCCGGGCTTTCCGCATTTGATATGTCGGGAAGCCCGTTTTTTATTCGGGGTGATGAAAACGGCGAAGAATATGAAAAATATATTTGCCAAAATTTATAGTGATGCTATATTACCCACGATAATGTTTCACTTATAAAAAAAGGAAAAGTTTTATGGAGAGAATTTATAATTTTTTACTGGATCTGACAAACTGGCCTCTGGCATTTGTATTGCTGTTGGGAGGGATCTATTTTACGGTCCGGACAGGATTTGTGCAGTTGAGACTCTTTCTGGAATCCTGGCGGGTTGTCATGGAAAAACCGCGGACAGCCGGGAGTATTTCCTCGTTTGGCGCATTGATGATCTCGACTGCTTCCCGAGTTGGTACCGGCAATATTATTGGAGTTTCCGTTGCGATCTGCGTGGGTGGACCGGGTGCTGCATTTTGGATGTGGCTGACTGCATTGATCGGAGGGGCTTCCGCTTTTGTGGAATCCACGCTTGCCCAGATCTATAAACGGCGTGATGCTCAGGGCGGCAGCTATGGCGGACCTTCTTTTTATATTGAAGCGGTCTGTCGCAGTAAATTCCTGGCTGTTCTTTTTGCTCTGGCATTGATTTTTACGTATGGGGTAGGGTACAACATGCTTGCCTCTTTCAATCTGCAGAGTTCTTTTTCCTCTTTCGGTTTTTATCGTGAAAATCAGACCTGTTGGATTCTGGGCGGATTAACGGCTTTCGCTTTTCTTGTCACGATTCTGGGCGGCAGCAAACGACTGGTTCGTATTACCGGCTCCATGGTACCGGTGATGGGTGTCGTGTATTTGTTGATGGCATTGGTCGCACTGGTGATCAATGCAGGAAATCTGCCTGCCATGCTGAAAGAAATTTTCCGTTCTGCTTTTGATTTTCGTGCGATCCTCGGTGGTTTTTCCGGTTCCGTTCTGATGCTTGGTTTGAAACGTGGACTTTATTCCAACGAAGCCGGGATCGGTTCAGCTCCGAATGCTGCTGCTTCTGCGGATGTATCCCACCCTGTCAAACAAGGATTGGTGCAGATGCTTTCTGTTTTTATTGACACCAATCTGCTCTGTACCGCAACTGCATTGATGTGTCTCTCTTCGGGAATTGTGCCCACAAAAGCAGTGCAGGGGGCACCTTATGTGCAACAGGCATTGGGGCATACCTTCGGAGCGATCGGACCTTATTTCATTGCTTTTGCCATGATCCTTTTTACATTTACGACTCTGCTGGGTAATTTCTATTATGTTGAAAACTGTTTTGCTTATATTTTCGGACACCGTCCGGGGAAGAAATCTCTGTTGCTGATCCGTTGTATCGGGACAGTATTGATTTTTATCGGAGCCGGATTGGAAATTGATCTTGCCTGGGGGATTGCTGATATTTCCCAGTGTATTCTGGCATTTATCAATATCCCTGTATGTATTTTTATCGGCGGAGCTGCCTACCGTGCGTTGCGTGATTATCTTGCCCAACGCAAGAGCGGGATCGATCCGGTCTATAATGCAAAAGCCAATGGAATTACGCAGGAAACTGATTTCTGGAAATAAGAGACTATGCCGAGAAAGACGAATCAATCCCGGCGATCCAGTCGGCATTCTTCAGATCCACAGAAAAGGAATGTGAGATCCGGGGGCTCTATCGGGACCCTGACAGAATGGGATGATGAACGGGGATATGGTTTCATTACGCCTGTGAAAGGACGTGGAAAAGTTTTTCTGCACATCAAATCATTTCGTGCCGGAGTCAGACGTCCGGTTCCGGGGGAAACCGTTTTTTATACCTTGTCCACAGATGACCGTGGGCGTCCCCGTGCGGTCGATGCCTATCTGACGGAATATGATGAAAAACGGCGTCCGCCCTTTCCGCATGCATTGATCCGTAAACTTGCGAATTGCTGGCTGCTTGCTTTGGTGATTCTTGCTTTTGGTATCTGGATCACGGATAGTTTTCCGGCAGGATTATTTATTGCATTTTTTATCAACAGTCTGTTCACGATCGCTTTTTATTGGGAGGATAAATATCTGGCGCAGTACAAATATTGGCGTATTCCGGAATGGAGTCTTCACTCCTGGGAACTTTTCTGGGGTTGGCCGGGTGCGGTGGTTGCTCAGATCGCGGTCCGTCACAAACACCGTAAAAAGACTTTCATGGCATTGTTCTGTGTCTGTGTGTTGTTGAATATTACGCTGTGTTGGTTTCTTCTTCATGAGGACAGGATCGTTTGGCAACAGCAGCTTTTTTTCCTGTTTTCGGGAATATTTAGGGGTTGATTTTACAAATATTCTGAAATAAATTAAAAAAAACAGAATTTTTGACTTGACATTTTGAAAATAAGTTATATATTGCATACATAACATAAAAATGCCGACGTGGCGGAACGGCAGACGCGCTGCGTTCAGGTCGCAGTCTCTTCACGGGGGTGTAGGTTCAAATCCTATCGTCGGCACCATTTTCTTCTTCTCTGAATTTATATTCTTTCCCTTGTGATTTTCTTCTCTGTGTATTTTTCTCTTTTGAGATCAAAACATTTACTTTGCCTGTTTCGTGTCTTTTGATCTGTATCCGCCCGGTAGTGGCTTGAAATTTTCGTGCAATAATGCTATATTTATTTCTGTAAATGAGAACAGGTAAAAAGGGATTCTATTTATGAAAATCAAATTGTTATTCGTTTTCTGCTGTATTCTTGCAAGTACTTTGTTGTATGGAGCAGAGATCATAAAAGATTCATGCAAGGTTGTTTTTGGTACAGCGTTGACACCGGAAGATGCGAAAAAAGTATCTGAGACCGGCGTTCTTTCCGGGAAAGTCCACACTTTTTCTTTTCCTGATTCAATGATTTATGATTTACGGACTTTGTTCAAGAAGCCGAAAACGGGGAAATCCCGTGCAATCATCTATTTTACCATTCGTTCTGAAAAAGATGTTCAACGCGTGATTGGTTTGAGTGCGGACTACTGGTTTACCTGTTATCTGAATGGAGAAATGATAGGAACCACGGAACCCGGCGGCGAAAGAGATGATATCAATCCTTATAACCGGGGATTCAATATTTCCTTGAAAAAAGGCTTGAACCGTGTTGCGCTCCATACCCGTTCCGGTGCGGCGACCTGGGAGATCGGGTGTCGTCTTTTTCCTGATTTTTCGGAGTGGCCCGCAGCCCGGCGTGATCGCGAAAAACTCTTTCAGCTCCGGCTTGTGGAAAAGGAAAAAATAATCGGTCCGAAAGTGATCAAGGTTTCTGCTTACGGGGCAGTCATCCTCTATTACAAAGGGAATCGGGATGCTATTTCCGTTACCTATTGGAAAAAGGGAGACAAACAGAACCGGAAAACTCTTTTTGAAGAGTATGTATATGGCAGACTTCCCCAGAAAAATCTGTTTCGTTTTGAGTTGAAAAATCTGGAACCGGCAACTGATTATTGTTATGAGCTCCGGCCAGTGACTCCCGGCAGCCGTGCTGTTTCCGGTACGTTCCGGACTGCTCCTGCGGATGGGACACCCCATACTCTTGTGGCGATCAGTGATACACAGACATCTCACAACCTGCGGGTCTCTCTGGTTCAGAGTATTGTGCAGAAAGGTCTTTTCAAAGGGGCTGATCTTCTGGTTTCTCTCGGTGATGTTGCCAGCGAGATCGTTGATTTTGAAAAGATTTATTTTGAATCATTTCTGAATCAATTCCGTGCGGCAGGAGTGAAAGCTCCTTACTATCCTGTCCGTGGAAATCATGAATACCGGGGAATTGATACTGACCGTTATGCCGATTGGTTCGGATGTCCTTATTACTCATTCCGTTACGGAGATGTTTTTTACATTGTACTGGATACCGGGGAGGATAAACCCCGTCAGAAAGTCGGGCATCCCTATACATTGTGGACAGATACCACTGACTACTTCAAAGCGCAGCGTGAATGGTTACGAAAAGAAATCAAAACGGAGGCATGCCGGACTGCAAAATTCCGTATCGTTCTTGCTCATGCACCTCCGTTTGAATGGGAAAAACCATATTATGCGGCTCAAATCTCCAAATTTGCCGATTGTTTCTTCGGAAAAAATCCGGAGTGCCGAATCGATCTCTGGCTCTGCGGAGATATTCATTGTCCGTACCGTTTTGATCCTCTCACCGGGGATTTGACCGGAGCGAAACGTGTTCCCACCAAACGGAAAACGTGCGAACTTACCGCAAAAGACCGCCGTGATATTCATTTCCCGGTGTATGTCAATGATGGTCCCCGTGGTGCAGGACAGACTTTCAGTGTTACAAGGATTGCAGTCCGCAATGATTCTCTGTTGGTGACTTGTACCGGTGCAGATGGGACATTGATGGATCAGATCGTGATCCGTCCCGGCAAGCCGTTTGAGGTTCTGAATACGACTTATAAGAAATATACTCCTTACCGCAAATCAAAATAACAGGAATGATTTGAAGAGCTGACCTTTGTTTTGTGATTTTTTGAAGATCCGGAGGTCATGTTCAGTGTAAAAAAATCATAAAAAAATTTTCTGTTTGCTTGAAAGTTTTTGGAATGGATGTATATTAAGCAAAAAGAGATAGAACGTTCTACCAAAAAAAGATATAAGGTTGAATATATGGTAACGATCAAGGATGTTGCGGCGGAAGCGCAGGTATCCTTTCAGTTGGCGGCGGCAGTTTTGAACAATAAGAAATATGCCCGTGCCTCGGAAGCGACCCGCAAAAAAATCATGGATGCCTCGAAAAAACTCGGTTATGTTCCGAATGTGAGTGCGCGCATCCTCCGTGGCGATGCCAGTAAGGTGCTGGGTGTCCTGATCGATTCCCGTGCGCCGGAGACCATGTACCGGATCCTTGCTGAAATCGAATTGGCGGCAGACGTTCTGGGCTACCGGATACTGACCGCACAGGCGCATGATGATCCGGAAAAACTTCTTCAGTCCTACTATGCTTTGAAACAGAATGGAGTGGATGGGATCATCTCTTTTTCTCATGACTATTCCCAGTTCGGTTATCATCTGGATCAGCGGTTGCGGGATGATCCGAAAATTGTTCTTGTGTTGAATTCTGATAAAAAACAGAATATTTCCGCCGTTGACATAGATCTCAAGAACGGGGTCGTTGCTGCGGTAGAACATCTTCGCAGTCAGGGATATCAGAAAACAGCATTGCTGCTTCCCAGCAAGGATTTGAATGAGCTTCCGCAAGGATGTCGGAGACGACTGGATGGATTCCGTCAGGGGTGTCCGGAGGGAGAAGTTCTTCTGTTGAAATCACCTGCGGCGGAAATTTCTGTGATGGAAGAAGAGTTCCGGTCATTGATCCGTGAAGCCCTGATTCCCGGTGGATTTGATTCTGTGATAGCGTTGAATGATCTTACGGCACTGGTTCTGATGAATCAGTTATTGGCGGAAAATATCCGTATTCCGCAGGAGTTCGGTGTTGTGGGGTGCGATGATCTTGCGATCGGATTGTGTCATCCTGTGAAACTGACTACATTGCATTATGACCGTAAGGCAATCGCAGAGTCTGCACTGAAAATGTTGTTGGATAAGATCGCAGGAAAACCGGATATTATCCGTATGGATCATCCTGTAACATTGATTTCGCGTGCAAGTACGGCAAAAACAGAGAGAAAAAGTTGAACTTTTGAAATTGACAGGAGGCTGTCTCATGAAAATCGCACGTTATGAACAGATCATTTCGCCGGAAGTGGGCACAACGATTGCCGGATATGGTGCATTTGATGAAACATTCCGGAAAAGCGATGATCTTGTGGTCAGTCTGCTGGCTTTGGACGATGGGAAAAATACGGCTCTGATCCTGGGATATGATCTGATCGGCATGGATGAAGAATTGATCGACCGGATCCGTCATGAGGCGGGACAGATGTTGAATATCCCGGAAGATTTTGTTATTCTCAGCTGTACTCATACCCATGAAGGACCTCATACCAGAACGCTTGCGGATCATCCGGAAGTATTCAATCAGAAGTATGTGGAACAGTTGATCCGATGGACCTGCGAAGGGATCCGTTGTCTGAAAGATCAGTTTGTTGAAGTGGATACATATTTTTATTCCATGAAAGTGGATGCGAATGTGAACCGCCGTCATGTGAAGCGTGACAACCGTGCGGGATTTTTTCCGCATTGCCGCGATCTGGAAGCGTTGGCGGATGAATTCTGCGATCAGGAATTGGGACTTCTTTTCTTTTTACGGAAAGAGGACAGAGTTCCTATTGAAGTGCTGGTCAATTATGCGGCACATCCGCTGGCGGCTCATGCTCCCGGGTTGGGGAGTCAGACGATTTCCCCTGATTATCCCGGCTATCTGCGGAAATTCATCCGTGAGGAATCCGGAGCGGACTGTATCTTTCTTTCCGGAGCAGCTGGTGATATGTTTCCGAAAGAATCTGAAACCGGTCAGGCGGCAGCCAGACGCATGGCGGAACAACTCTGTACTGCGGTCATGATCGCCTTGAGTGATGCAAGACGGCAGCCGGGGCGTTTCAAACTTAAAAATCCGGAACTGAAAGCACTCCGTACCCGTTTTGAGGTCAAACGGCGAATGGATAATCCCCGGCAATTCGGAGGATTGAACCCATACTATCGCGGAAAAGATGTATTTTCTCTGCCACTTCAGTTTCTTTCGATCGGAGATATTGCCCTGGTCGGAGTTCCCGGCGAACTGCTTGCAGAATTGGGACAGGAGATCAAATGGCATTCTCCGTTCCGCAAAACATTTATTCTTTACGCATCGACAGCCTATTTCGATTATCTCTGCCATGGAAACGCATTGGTTTCCGGAGGATATGAGGCATGGTGTCAGCTTTTCGATTCCCGCGGCGGCTTGCAGCTGGTCAATGCCGCGGTGGATGGTTTGTACCGGCTCAAGGGGATCGAAACGATCCCCTCTCTTCCTGTGCAGGACTTTTGAGCAGTGGGGAAGTTCAGAACTGAATAAGATGTAAGTGTTTCAAAATAAAAGGATAAGTAAACAAAAACGAAAGAGGGAAATCATGAACAAAAACATGAAAATGCAAAACATCGGAAGGACCTTTACATGGTTCAGAACCAAAAAATCTTTTACACTGACCGAGCTCTTCGTAAAGCGATCACATCTTTGCTGTGAACAGGAGGCTTCTGCCCATGGGCAGGGTAAAGCATGCTTTACCCTTATAGAGCTCCTCGTAGTGATTGCAATCATTGCAATTCTGGCGGGAATGTTGCTGCCGGCTCTGAACAGTGCCCGTGAAAGTGCCCGATCGATTTCCTGCATCAACCAGCAGAAACAGATTTATAATGTCTGGTTTATGTATACCAATGATAATGCAGATCATATTCTGACCGTTTACGCGCCATACGGCGGCAAGATGGGCTGCTACTGGTTTGACCAGATCCTGATGAATACCTATGCCATCAACTCCAGCGCAGATGTGAAAGCGGGTCATACCAAACTGTTTGCCTGTCCGAGTGACTCCTCCGGGAACGGGATTCAGGAATACA